>NZ_JBBVGR010000010.1:0-157729 GCF_038148855.1 Phycobacter sedimenti
CCGCCGGTGAAGGGGGTTCTAGTCCCAACACAAAATACCCGCAACCCTAAAATCAAAGAAAATGGAAGAAAACTGAAAAGTAGTTTTATTTCAGTGTGTTACCCTCAATTTTTGCGAGAAACTGGCAACCAAACAGGAGATGTCCGGCAGTGATGAGCATGCTGTTCTTCAAGATGCAGACCTCAACCCGGATCATCCACCGGCTTATCCCAAGACATATCCACAGCGCGCGCTCCGATCCGTCCGAATGCCATGAATCACCGGTCGACTCGGTCTGTTTCGCAACACTCCCCCTTCCTGTCAGATGTCCTTCATCAGACGCAGAGCGTCATAGATTGCCGCATGGGTGTTGCGGGCCGAGACGGCATCGCCGATCCGGAACAGCTGGAAGGCGCCGTCTGCGTTCCGGGTTACCTGCTGCGGCGCGCCCGCAATCAGAGCCTCGTGATCCAACTCGCCATGATTGCGGCTGAGCGGTTTCAGGTCGAAGTAGAGATCATCCAGCGGCAGGGTGCCATAGTTCACCACCACCTGATCGTAATCGGCGGAATAGCTGTGATCGCTGTAATCGGTGCCGATGGTGGCGGTCAGCGTGTTGCCCTTACGCGCGACTCCCAGCAGACGGCGGGTGACGGTGAAGCGCACATCCTTGTCCTGTAGGCTGCGCATGTAGGGCACAAGGTTCATCGCCATGATGTCCGGGGCAAAGACGCGGTCCGGCGTCATCACCTCGACCGTGCTGCCCGCGGCGGCGGCGACTTCGGCCGCCATCAGGCCCGGATGATCGCCGCTTTCGTCATAGATCAGCACGTTCTGCGCAGGCTTCACATCGCCCGAGATCAGATCCCAGGCCGAGATCACATTTGCGGCTTCCTCCTTGGCCTCGAAGAGATGGCCGTTGGGCTGCCCGCCAGTGGCGACGATCACCACATCGGGGTTGAGGGCGGTCACATCCGCCGCCTCTGCCCAGGTGTTGAAATGGAAACTCACATCGCGCGCCGCGCATTGGGCCATGCGCCAGTCGATGATGCCGATCATCTCGCGCCGACGCGGGCTTTGCGCGGTGAGCCGCACCTGCCCGCCGGGATCAGCGGCGGCCTCGAAGACCGTCACAGCATGGCCGCGCTCGGCGGCAACCCGTGCCGCCTCAAGGCCCGCCGGGCCTGCCCCGACGATCACGACCTTCTTTTTCTTATCTGCGGCCGGTATGTCATGCGGCATGCTCAGCTCTCGCCCGGTGGCAGCGTTGTGAATGCACAGGGCATCCCCCGCCTGATAGATCCGGTCCAGACAATAGGTGGCGCCGACACAGGGGCGGATATCCTCCTCGCGCCCCTCCATGATCTTTTTCACCACATGGGGATCGGCCATATGGGCGCGAGTCATCCCCACCATATCGAGAAGGCCCGACGCGACCGCATGGCGCGCCGTCGCCACATCTGGGATACGGGCGGCATGGAAGGTGGGCATGCCGGTGGCCTGTTTCACGGCGCCTGCAAAATCAAGATGCGGCGCGGCGGCCATGCCCTGCACCGGGATCACATCGGTCATCGCCGGGTCGGTGTGGATACGGCCCCGGATCACGTTGAGGAAATCCACCATTCCAGTCGCGGCAAGGCGTTTGGAGATCTCCAGCCCCTCCTCGGGGGTGATGCCGCCCGCCTGATCCTCATCCGCCGTATAGCGCAGACCGACGATGAAGTCGCCCCCGACCCGATCCCGCACCGCCTGCAAGACATCCAGCGGCAGCTTCATACGACTTTCGAGGCTCGCACCGCCATAGGGGCCATCGAGATCATTGGTGAGCGGCGACCAGAACTGGTCCAGCAGGTGGCCGTAGACCTGCAGCTCGATCCCGTCCATGCCGCCTGCCTTCATCCGCTCGGCGGCATCGGCGAAATCGGTGATGATCCGCTCAATGTCCCAATCCTCGGCCAGTTTCGGAAAGGCGCGGTGCGCGGGTTCCCGGTGCCGGGTGGAGCTGACCGAGGGCAGCCAGTCTCCCTTGTTCCAGGTGGTGCGGCGGCCCAGGTGGGTGAGCTGGATCATCACGGCGGCGCCATGCTCATGCACCCGGTCAGTCAACGCCTTGATCCAGGGCACCACCTCGTCCTTGTAGGCCAGCACATTGTTGAACACCGGCGGGCTGTCCTTGGACACCGCCGCGGAGCCTGCCGTCATGGTCAGCGCCACGCCCGCCTTGGCGCGTTCAGCGTGATAGGCGGCATAGCGCTCCTTTGGCATGCCGTCCTCGGGGTAGGCCGGTTCATGGCTGGTGGTCATGATCCGGTTGCGCAGGGTGAGGTGCTTCAGTTTGTAGGGCTGCAAAAGCGGATCATTGGACATCTTGTTGTCTCTCCTGCCGGGCGTGTCGTTTGCGGGAATGGTGGGACGGATCAGGGGTCATAGGAAGGGGTCAGTACCAGGCGTCGGCCACTTCGGCCTTCTTGCGGGCGATGAAATCGCGCAGCGCCTCGTCCACGCCTTCATCCAGCGGCGGCGCCTCATAGGCGGCCAGCTGCGCCTTCCAGCGGGCATTGGCGCGACTGGCGGCATCGATGCCGCCCTTCTCGTCCCAGGTCTCCCAGGGCTGGTGGTCGTCCACGGCGCTGTCCCAGTAGGCGGTCTGGTAATGGCGCAGAGTATGCTGGGTCGAGAAGAGGTGCTCTCCGGGCCCCCCTTCGGCAAGGGCGTCAAAGCCCAGCGTGTCCTCGTTCACTTCGAAGCCCTTCAGATAGGCATGCAGCGCACCACAGAGATCCGCATCCAGAATGAACTTCTCGTAGGACATGGAAAGCAGCCCATCGAGGAACCCCGCCGAATGCAGGATGTAGTTTGCGCCGCTCTGCACCGCCGACATCATCGACATCATCGACTGCTGCATCGCTTGGGCATCGGGCCGTTTCGAGGTCGAGAAATTCCCGGCGCAGCGCAGGGGCAGATTCAGCCGCCGCGCCAGCTGCCCCATGGCCAGCGAGGCGAGAGCCGGTTCCGGCGTGCCAAAGGTGGGCGCGCCCGAGCGCAGCGACATCGAGCTGATGAAGGAGCCAAGAATGGCCGGGGCGCCGGGGCGCACCAGTTGGGTGATCGCGCAGGAGACCATGGTTTCGGCCAGGCATTGCGCCAGCGATCCGGCCATGGTCAGCGGCGAGACCGCCCCGCCCAGGAGGAACGGCAGATGGATCGACCCCTGCCCCGCCGCCGCATAGGCGCGGATCCCGCGCGAGGTGATCCCGTCGATCACCAGCGGCGAGGTGGTGTTGAAATTGCCCATGATGACGCAGTTCTGATCGACAAAATCGGCCCCGAACAGGATGCGGCACATCTCGATACTGTCCTCGGCGCGCTCGGGCGCGGTGATCGAGCCCAGAAAGGCGCGGTCGGAATAGCGGATATGGGCATAGACCATATCCAGATGGCGCTTGTTCACGGCGATATCTGTGGGCTCGCAGATGGTGCCGCCGGAATGATGCAGGTTCGGGCTCATCTGCGCCAGTTTCACGAAGTTCTGGAAGTCTTCGATGGTGCCGTAGCGGCGCCCATTGTCCAGATCCATCACGAAAGGCGAGCCGTATGAAGGCGCAAACACCATGGCATCGCCACCGATCTCCACCGTGTTGGCCGGGTTACGGGCATGTTGGGTGAACCGCGCGGGCGCGGTCTTCAGGATCTCGCGGATCATGCCCGGCGCGAATTTCAGGTTCCAGCTGTCCTTTGTCAGCTCACTCACCTCGGCGCCCGCGGAGCGGAACAGGGCAACGGTTTCGGGATCCTCGCGGAACTCGATCCCGATCTCGGCCATGATGCGCTCGGCCGTCGCCTCGATCTGCGCAAGGCTTTCCCCAGACAGGATATCATAGGTGGGAATCTTGCGGCTGATGTAAGAGACGCGCAGATGATCGTTCTGTCCCGCCGCGCCGGTGCGCTGCGCACCGCGACGCCCCCGCCTGCCGCGCGCCTTTTCCACAAGTTCCGCCATGTCGCGCCCTCTCCGGTGGTTACGATCGCCATTCTTGACACTACTGTCAATTCAGCATTCACTACCGTCAACTCCAATTGCGTCACGGGAATGTCGCTGCCATGCCACATGCCATGAGCCCGCCCCAGATCATCCAGCCCCCCTCGCGACCGGCCACCACCGAGGAGGCCTGGCTGACGGCGGCTTACGACGTGCTGACCACCCAAGGGGTTGAAGCGGTGAAGATCATGCCGCTGGCCAAGCGGCTTCAGGTCTCGCGCACCAGTTTCTACTGGCATTTCAAGGACCGTGAGGCCCTGCTCGAAGCGATGATCCGCCACTGGGAGGACAAGAACACCGGCACGCTGGTGGCCCGCACCGAAGCCTATGCGGAGAACGTCTTTGAGGCGGTGTTCAACCTTTTCGACTGCTGGCTCGACCCGCAGCTTTTTGATTCAAGGCTTGATCTGGCGATCCGCAACTGGGCGCGCAGCGACCCGGCCCTGCAGGCGCGGCTGGACAGGGCCGATGGGCAGCGCCAGCAGGCGATGACCGACATGCTGATGCGCTTTGGCTATGACGCCGAAGAGGCCGAGGTCCGCGCGCTGACCATGATCTACACCCAGATCGGCTATATCTCGATGCAGGTGCACGAGGATGAGGCCCGACGCCTTGCCCGGATGCCCGCCTATATGGAGGTCTTCACCGGCAAACGGCCCGCGCAATCGGACATCGACCGCTTCATGGCGCGCCATCGCTGACGGCTGCATCAGGAAACAGCGCCCCTGGCCGGGGTATTTACACAGAGGGCTTCAGGACAGGTTGGTAAACACGGATCTGTTGCTGCGAAACCAGGGCTCCAGAACATCTTTCATCGCCGTCACCTTGGCCGATCCCTGCAGGTCCCGGTGACTCAGCAGCCAGATCGGCGCATAGGGCTGCAGCGTCAGATGCTGCAAGGGCACCAACCCCGGATAGGCCCGCGACAGAAAGACCGGCATCCGCAGCGCCCCCATGCCTGCCAGCGCTGCTGCAATCATGCTCGGCATGTCATCAAGCCGTGCGCGTACGCGGATATCGGGATGGGTCTTGCGTGCGGCAAGCGGTGGCGCCTCATGACCGGAGTATAGCACCCAGTCGAGGGGAGCTTGCGGGGTCTCGGCGGCGGCTTTTGCAATGTCCGGCAAGGCAAAAATGCCGCTCATCTGCTCGACCAGCTTTCGGCCCACCAAGGTTTCCTGCGGCTGACGGCTGATCCGGAGCGCAAGATCCGCCTCGCGCCGCGACAGGTCCAACACACCGTTTGACGCCAGGACTGTCAGCTCCACCTGCGGATGCAATGCCGTAAACTCGGCCAGCAACGGTGCCAGCAGCGTCTGGATCAACAAGGGCGGGGCGGTCAGGCTCAAGGGACCGGTCAGATCCCGAGCCCTGCCGGACAGGCGGCGCAGCGCGGCCTGTTCCTCTGCCTCCATCCGGCTGGCAGCCTGCGCAATCTCAAGCGCCTCTTCCGTAGCATGATAGCCCTCGGGCCGACGTTCGAACAGCGGGCGGCCCAGCGCGTCTTCGGCGCGGCGGATCCGGCGGGCAACGGTGGTGTAGGTCAGGCCCAGCTCTGCCCCGGCCTCGGTCAGGCTACCGCCCCGCACTAGGGCCAGCACGGTCTGCATATCGTCCCAGCTGATCTTCATGCATGCGTTTTTGCATATCGCATGTCGATAATCACGCGTTTTCTGGCAGCGCCCTGTTTGGCAATCAGAACCGGCAACACCACCAGAGGAGGCCACCATGGTCTATGCCTACGTCAATCTCAGCGTCACTGATGAAACCACCTTCGCCGCCTACCGGGAGCAGGCAGGCGCAGCCCTCGCCAAACACGGTGCACGGGTCGTCACCTCCAGCCCCCAGCAAAGCGTGATCGAAGGCAGCCGCGATGCGACCGGGCGCGGCGTCATCCTCGAATTTGACACCAGCGAAGCTGCGCTTGGCTGGATCAATGACCCGGAACTCAAAGAGGTGCACGCCCTGCGTCAGGCCTCCGGAGACAGTGCAATCACGCTTTTGGCCTGACTCCCCTGCCCGCGCAGCGCCACAAGGATGGCGACTTTGCGCAACCGCGGCGCGCATCGCGCGGCGCCACCAAAAGCGCGGGCGCGGAGCATTCTGCTCTGCGCCCGCCTGCCAATTCGCAAAAGGTGCTTACTCTGCCGCGATCTGGCCGTCGGCCTTTTCGACCCGCACCGCCGAGAACTTGAACTCCGGGATCTTCCCGTACGGGTCCAGCGCCGGATTGGTCAGGATATTGGCAGCAGCTTCCACATAGGCGAAAGGCACGAACACCATATCTTCGGACACCGCGCGATCCGCGCGCGCCATGATCTCGATCGAGCCGCGCCGTGTGGTCAGACGAACCATCTCTCCGGCCGCCACCCCCATCTTGCGAAGGGTTTTCGGGTGCAGCGAGCAGTTCGCCTCAGGCTCCACGGCATCGAGCACCATGGACCGTCGCGTCATGGATCCCGTGTGCCAGTGTTCCAGCTGCCGCCCGGTGGTCATGATCATCGGGAAGTCCGCATCCGGCGCCTCGTCCGGCGGGATCACGGCGGCAGGGGTAAAGCGCGCGCGCCCCTCGGCCCTCGGGAAACCATCGCCAAAGACCACTGCCTGACCAGGGTCTTCGGGCGAGAGCGACGGGTAGGTCACGCTCTCATGCTCCAGCCGCTCCCAGGTGATATTGTCGAGCGAGGGCATGTTGAGCTTCATCTCGGCAAAGACCTCGGACACATCCGCATAAACCCAGGGCAGACCGACCCGTTGCGCCAGATCCACGGTGATGCGCCAATCCTCGCGCGCCTCGCCCGGCGG
Organism: Phycobacter sedimenti; assembly: GCF_038148855.1. Classification (NCBI taxonomy): domain Bacteria; kingdom Pseudomonadati; phylum Pseudomonadota; class Alphaproteobacteria; order Rhodobacterales; family Roseobacteraceae; genus Phycobacter; species Phycobacter sedimenti. Next base: position 6,824 of record NZ_JBBVGR010000010.1, read on the forward strand.
CACCACTGCGGGGCGCACCCGCTGCACCTGCCGGTTGGTGTTGGAGACCGTGCCGTTCTTTTCATAAAGCGCCGAGGCGGGCAGGATGATATCGGCATAATTCGCCGTCTCGGTCAGGAAGATATCCTGCACGATCATCAGATCCAGCTTTGCAAAAGCCTCGCGGGCGTGATCGGCGTCGGGGTCGGACATCGCCGGGTTTTCGCCCTGGATGTACATGCCACGGATGTTCCCTGCGTAGACCTGATCGACGATCTCGGTCACGGTGAGGCCCTTCTCGCTGGAGAAATCCCCGCCGCCCCAGACATCCGTGAAGCTCTTGCGCACATCGTCTGACGTCACAGTCTGATAATCCGGCAGGAACATCGGGATCAGGCCCGCGTCCGAGGCGCCCTGCACGTTGTTCTGTCCGCGCAAAGGATGCAGACCGGCGCCGGGTTTGCCCACATTGCCGGTCATCAGCGCCAGCGAAATCAGGCAGCGCGAATTGTCGGTGCCGTGAATGTGCTGGCTGACGCCCATGCCCCAAAAGATCATCCCCGCCTCAGCGCCCGCAAACAGGCGCGCCACGCGGCGCAGCTGCTCCGGCTCGATACCGCAGATCGGGCTCATCGCCTCTGGCGTGAACTGGCGCAGGTGCTCTTTCTCTGCCTCCCAGTTCTCGGTCCAGCGGTGGATGTACTGGCTGTCGTATAGCTCTTCCTCGACGATCACGTTCATGATCGCGTTCAGCATCGCCACATCGGCGCCGGGGCGGAATTGCAGCATCTCGGCGGCGTGGCGTTTGAGGCCCACGCCGCGCGGGTCCATCACGATCAGCTTGCCGCCGCGTTTGGCGAATTGCTTGAAATAGGTCGCGGCAACCGGGTGATTTTCGACCGGGTTGGCCCCGATCACGATGGCCACATCGGCGTTTTCGATCTCGTTGAAGGTCGCCGTCACCGCGCCCGAGCCGACGTTCTCGATCAGCGCCGCCACGGATGAGGCATGACACAGCCGGGTGCAGTGATCGACGTTGTTATGGCCGAACCCCTGGCGGATGAACTTCTGAAAGAGATAGGCCTCCTCATTGGTGCATTTGGCCGACCCGAACCCCGCCACGCTGCGCGGATCTGCATCCCGCAACTGTCGCAGGCCCTTGGCGGCCAGATCCAGCGCCTCGTCCCAAGTGACTTCACGGAAATGGGTGGCGAGGTTGCCGGGGTCCACGTTCAACCCCTTCGCGGGCGCGTCTTCGCGGCGGATCAGCGGTTTGGTCAGCCGGTGCGGGTGGTGGATATAATCAAAGCCAAACCGCCCCTTGACGCAAAGCCGCCCTTCATTGGCGGGGCCATTGATGCCTTCGACATATTTGACCTTGCCGTCCTTCACCTTGAGGGAAACCTTGCAGCCCACCCCGCAGAAGGGGCAGACACTTTCGGTCTCAGAGTCGTAATCCCTGCTGTCGCCCTGCTGGGCATCATCCATCACGCTGGCAGGCATCAGCGCACCCGTGGGGCAGGCCTGCACACATTCACCGCAGGCCACGCAGGAGGACGCGCCCATGGGGTCAGAAATATCAAAGGTCGGATAGGCATCATGTCCACGCCCGGCCATGCCGATCACATCGTTGACCTGCACCTCGCGGCAGGCGCGCACGCACAGCCCGCAGGAGATACAGGCATCCAGGTTCACGCGCATCGCGACGTGGCTGTCATCAAGCAGTGGAATGCGGCCTTCTTCCAGTTTCGGGAAACGCGACTCCGAAACCCCGTTTAGCTCGGCCATATCCCACAGGTGTGAAGACTTATCGTGCGCCTCTTCCTGCTTGGGCTGATCGGCGACCAGCAGCTCCATCACCATCTTGCGGGCGTTCGTGGCGCGGGCGTTGTTGGTGGTGACCACCATGCCTTCACTGGGTTCGCGAATGCAGGAGGCCGCCAGCGTGCGTTCGCCCTCGATCTCGACCATGCAGGCGCGGCAGTTGCCATCGGGGCGATAACCCGGTGCGGGCTTGTGGCACAGGTGCGGGATTTTGAGGCCCCGGCCATTGGCGACTTCCCAGATGGTCATGCCCGCCTCGGCGGTGACCTCTTCGCCATCAAGGGTAAAGGTGATTTTCGCGGACATGGCTCAGATCTCCTCCGGGAAGTGTTTCATGGTCAGGCGGATCGGGTTGGGCGCGGCCTGGCCCAGACCGCAGATGGAGGCATCGACCATGGTCTGACTCAGCTCCTCCAGAAGTCCCTGATCCCACTTCGGCGCCTGCATCAGCTTCACCGCCTTTTCGCAGCCGACCCGGCAGGGGGTGCACTGGCCGCAGCTTTCATCCTCGAAGAACCGCAGCATGTTGAGCGCCGCATCGCGCGCGCTGTCCTGATCGGACAGGACCACCACGGCAGCCGAGCCGATGAAGGTGCCATGGGGCTGCAACGTGTCGAAATCGAGGGGGATGTCATCCATATGCGCGGGCAAGAGCCCCGAGGACGGCCCCCCCGGCTGGTAGGCCTTGAAGACATGCCCGTCGAGCATACCGCCCGCAGCCTCGATAATGTCGCGAATGGTGGAGCCAGCCGGCAGCAGGTGCACACCGGGGTTCTTGACCCGGCCAGAGACGGAGTAGTTCCGCAGACCCTTGCGGCCGTTCTTTTCCACCGTGTTCAGAACCTCGGGGCCGAAACGGCAGATGCGCGCCACCCAGTAAAGCGTTTCGACATTGTGGACGAGCGTCGGCTGACCGAAGATCCCCACCTGCGCCACAAAGGGCGGGCGGTGGCGCGGCTCTCCGCGCTTGCCCTCGATGCTTTCGATCATGGCGCTTTCTTCGCCGCAGATATAGGCCCCTGCCCCGCGTCGCAGATCGATATAGCCTGCCTCGACGATCCCGGCGGCCTCAAGCGCGGCGATCTCGCGGTGCAGTATTTCCAGCACCGCCGGGTATTCGTCGCGCATGTAGATAAAAGCTTTCTCAGCCTCCACCGCCCAGGCGGCGATCAGCATGCCCTCAAGGAACATATGAGGCTCGCGCTCAAGGTGGTGACGGTCCTTGAAGGTGCCCGGCTCGCCCTCGTCGCCGTTGACGGCCAGATAGCGCGGACCGGGATTGGCGCGCACGAAACCCCATTTCTTACCCGAGGGAAAACCGGCCCCGCCAAGACCGCGCAGGCCCGCCTCAAGCACCTTGTCCTGAACTGCCTCCCAATCGCCCCCCGCGCGCAGGGCGGCAAGGCTGCGATAGCCGCCATCGGCCACGTATTCCGCATAGGTCTGGTAATCCGGTATCTGCGGGTGCACCTCGCCCGCATGGATCGCGGCAATGGTCTTTTCCGCGGTCGCATGATCGATGTGATTGTGGCCGATCTCCAGCACCGGCGCGGTATCGCATCGGCCCATGCAGGGCGCGCGCAAGACGCGCACCTCGGACGGATCCAGGCCGTCCTCAAGCGCCTGCTTCAGCTGTTGGGCGCCCGCCAGCTCGCAAGAGAGGCTGTCACAGACCCGGATGGTCAACGCGGGCGGCGGTGTCTCACCTTCGCGCACCACATCGAAATGGGCATAGAAACTGGCAACCTCGTAGACCTCGGCCTGCGACAGGCGCATATCCTCTGCCAGGGCGCGGATATGGGCGGCACTCAGATGACCATGAGCATCCTGAATGAGATGCAGAAACTCGATCAGAAGATCGCGATTGCGGGGCCTGTCGCCCAAGAGGGACAAGATCTCTTCATGGGCCTGATCGTCCAGTTGACGCCCCTTGGGGGTCTTGCGCCCCTTGCCCTTGCCGGATTTCCAGATGCCCTTGCTATTGTCCAACGGTGCCACGCCGATCTCCACTTCGCTGGTGCCATGCCCAAAGGCATTTCATCAGCATGGCATATCGTCAAATCGCAATTCCCAAAGGCACGATAACGAAGGCTTATTGCACAAAGGCGTCAACGACAGTCTTCAGGGCCCGCACAGTGCTCAGCTCGGACTGACGCTGCATGGTCGCAAGGCAGATGGGGCGCGCCGGGCTCGGCTCGACCAGCCGCAGAACACATGTACCTTCGAGCGGGCCGAGGGCATCCACCAGTGCCCGAGGAAGGATGGTTGCCAATTGCCCCTCGCGGGCCATGACAATCGCGGACATGAACCCGTTCGACTCGGACACCACCCTTGGCTTCAGTCCCTGCTCGGCAAAGATCCAATCCAGAATGCGGCGGTTCTGCATGGATTGATCCAGAAGCCCCAAGGGCAGTTCGGCGGCCTTTGACCAGGTGATCTCCTCACCCTGCCCGCGCACCAACTCTGGCGTGGCCATCAACACGTAGCACTCATCATAAAGGGGCAGTCGGCGCACCAGGGTCTGCTCGATGGAGTCGGCATAGGTCAGACCCGCATCAATCGTGCCCGAAAGCAAACGCTCCTGAATGGAGGCCGAGGACATCACGTTGATCCGGGTCAGTATATGTGGATGCGCCTGCCGCAGACGCGTGACAAGGCGAGCCGCAAAACTGGTGGCAGTGGGCACGACCCCCAGATCCAGAGTACCGGTGACCTGCCCGCGCGCCGCCGCGATCTCTTGCTCCAGGGCCTTTGCTTCTTCCAGCAGGCTGCGCCCGCGGCTCACCAATAGCTCTCCCTCGCCGGTCAGTCCCTGAAACCGATTGCCCCGGCGCACGATGGACACGCCCAGCCGATCCTCGAGATTGCGAATGCGCATCGAGAATGCAGGCTGCGACATGCCGCAGTCTTCGGCCGCCTTGGCAAAGTGCTGATGACGTGCCAGCGCCGTCAGCAATTGGAGATCTCTCAGTTCCAGCATGGGGGAACAGTAGGGCCTTGCAGAGGTTGGCCGCAATGGCTGTGGTTGAGCAAAACACTGCCATTCCTCGCAACCTGGTCGGCAAAACGGGCCAGGCTTCAGGCAGAATCACGCTTTCATTCGCCACCGCCCCGTCAACCCCCTCCAAAAAGTGAGCAAAAAATCCGCAGCAAAAAATGCAGACGATTTTAAAGGACTGATGCTGCATTCACTCCGTTCAACGGCGAACGGCCATGAAAGACTGGGCAGTGGCAGACATTGGGCTGGTCGTTCGGTCGCTTGTGATTTCAGCATCAAAACAGGGCCTTGGCCTGAAAAGGCATGGTCAGACCTCTGCGGTACTGCCCCCTCGGAAGTCAAAGCAGGCCGCGCTCAGTGCAGCACGCCACCGAGTGAAAGATTGCGTTAATCCATCCGTAAAGGCTTGGGCGTAGCGTTGAGGTTGGTCTGCATCCCGACCTCGTAACGCAAAGAGTAAACTTATGAAAACGTTAACCTGTTCCGCCCTGTTCACCCTCATTCTGTCCCCTGTTTGGGCAAACGACTACGAGCCAAGCATGAGAGCATATCTGGAAAATAGCATTCGCAGCTGGGCTGCCGCCCCGGTGCTGGTTGAGGCCATCAACGGGCAAAATGCCCGGACCTCCGGCTATTCCCAGGATCAAATCGATGCTCTGGACACTGCCTGGCGCAACGAAGTGGGCACCGCATCGACCCCGACCCTGACTCCGGTTCTGCAGAACGCCGCATCTGACTTCCTGCGTGACCAGGTCATGCAGTCCGGTGGGCGCATCACCGAAGCCTTTGTCATGGACGCCCAGGGTCTGAACGTCGCGGCCTCGGCGGCGACATCGGACATGTGGCAGGGCGATGAGGCCAAGTTCCAACAGACCTACCCCGTCGGTCCAGATGCTGCACACTTCGGGGACGTTGAGATGGATGCGTCGACACAGACGTATCAGGCTCAGATCTCACTCACAATTGTGGATCCTGCAACCGGCGCTCCGATCGGGGCAATGACGGTGGCTGTTGACGCTGAATCGCTGATGTAGTCCCGCGCACTCCACGCACTTCAAAAGATCGAAAGGTGCACAAATGAAAGTCCGTCTTCCCTCGATATCCTTGTTCAAAGGCATGTCGGTGTTCATGAAATGCTGCCTGCTGATTGCAGTCACCACCCTGGTGGTGGCTGGGTCGCTGACCTACAAGAACGAAAAAACCTTCAAGGCAGCTGTCGAAAAGGGTGTTCGCACCCTCGGCAACGGTGTCACGATCACCGTGGCAGCCCGCAGCGGTGGCGCGATCCGGTTTGGGGACTCTGAGCGGCTCGCCGCTGACATCCAGAAGATCATCGATCTGTCCGAGGGCCGCGCCCTTTCAGGCATTGCAGTGAACAAGGACGGCAAGGTGATTTCCACCGCAGGCGAGATCAGCGATGCTGACCTTGCCACGCTGGCAGAACTGGGCCATGCATCGGCGCAGTCCGGCCAGACCGAAGTTTCACCGGATGGCTACTTCGTCGCGGCCCCGGCTGCTGCTGGCGCGGACGGCTCGGTCATCGTCGGCTCGGTCGCGATGATCTGGTCGCCCGAGGTTGCCTTTGCGGAGGCCGCATTTGACGAGATGATGTCGCTGGTCTTTGCGGTGGCTGCCTTTGTCATCATGTGCACCCTGTCGGTTTTTGCACTCCGCTCGATCCTGTCGCGACCGCTGAATGACGTGACCCACTCCATCGATGTCATTGCCGACGGCGACTATGACACCGAAGTGAACCACCTGGATCGACGGGACGAGATTGGCAAGATCGCCAAGACCCTGGACCACCTCAAGGACCAGCTGTCCGCCGCACGCGACATCGAAGAGCAGAACAAGGCTGCTCAGGCCAGCCAGAAAAAGGTTGTCGAAAGCCTCAATATCGCCCTGCAAAGCCTGTCCGAAGGCGATCTGACCAACAAACTCGACAGACCTTTCGCGGCGGAATACGAGAGCCTGCGTCAGAACTACAACACGGCCGTGGAAAAGATGGTCGGTATCATCGATGCGGTGAAGGAAAACTCTTCGCGAATCCGCGACAACTCCGAAGAGATCAGCCAATCCTCCAACGACCTGTCTCAGCGCACCGAAAGCCAGGCCGCAACCCTGGAAGAGACCGCAGCGGCGATGGAAGAGCTGACCGTGAGTGTACGCTCGGCCGCCGAAGGTGCCAAGGAAGTCGAAAGCATCGTTTCCGAGGCGAAATCCACCGCCGAGCAAAGCGGCAAGGTCGTGACCGACGCCGTGAACGCCATGTCGGAAATCGAAACCTCCTCCGAACAGATTTCGCAGATCATCTCTGTCATCGACGACATCTCGTTCCAGACCAACCTCTTGGCGCTGAACGCCGGTGTGGAAGCGGCCCGAGCGGGCGAAGCCGGTCGCGGATTTGCGGTCGTGGCATCAGAAGTGCGCGCTCTTGCCCAGCGGTCGTCGGATGCGGCGCAGGAAATCAAAGGCCTGATTGCCCAAAGTACACAGCACGTGAACAAGGGCGTGGACCTCGTTGGCAAAGCAGGCGACGAGCTGAAGAAGATCATCGATCGTGTCGGCACCATTTCCGGCCACATCTCTGAGATCGCAGGGGGCGCACGCGAGCAGTCGACCACCCTGGCCGAGATCAACACCGGTGTGACCCAGCTGGACCAGGTGACGCAGCACAATGCAGCCATGGTTGAAGAAGCCACCGCCGCGGCCCAGATTCTGCGCAACGACGCAAATGAACTGGCACGTCAGGTTTCTGTCTTCAACACCGGGGGCGGTCGAACGAACGTCGCCACGCTCTCGGCGGCACCTGCACCTGCCGCACATCCTCCGATGGGCAGCGAGGATGAGGACTTCTTTGCAGACGAAGCGCCGCCCAAGGCCGCCGTGGGCTGGGAGGACTTTTAAAAGCCACTCCTGCGACCCAAGCAGACGGAGAATCAGCGCGCTGCCCGGACGGGCGGCGCGTTTCCGTTTGGAACGGAAAGACCAGGGAGAAGCGTGACGGCATGCCCGGAGCCGCGATGGCGTATCCGGCAATCCGGCCCGGCTCGGGTTCGATAGGTAGTCAGCTGCCGTAGACCTGCCCCCAACGCTCGATCAGCCGTTGCTGCAAGACCTTGGCCCGGCGGTTCCAACTGCGCGCACCGGGGGGGCGTTCGCGGTCCGCCCGTTTGATCCGTGCGCGCGCCGCACTGTCGGCAGCAAAGATCGCAAAGGCCAGCTCGGTACCATCGGTCGCCGTCAGGAAACCGCCAAGCCCCGAGACGAAGTTGAGCGTGCCTGTCTTGGCGACCACCTTGATCGGATGCGTTTTCAGAACGCGCCCCTTGCTGTCGCGCATCGGAAAGGGTTTCAGCAAGGGTTTCAATTGCCCTGTCCGGTGCGCCGCCACCAGAACGGAGACCATGTCATTGGCCGTCATGCGCGAGGCCTCCCCCAGTCCGGAATGATCCACCAACCGGCTGCTTTTCACGCCATAGCTGCGTGCCGCCCAGGCTGTCATTTCCGCGGCCGAGGCCTTCAGGGATGCCGGGCGCTTCCCCAGGGCCGCGGTCGCGGACATCCCGATCATCTCGGCCATCAGGTTGTTGGAATACTTCAGCATCGCCTTCAGCAACAAAGGCAGGGGGGCGCTTTGGTGGTGGGCGAGTTCACGGGCCTGCGGCAAAACACCCGTCACCTTGGCCTCGCGCAGCACGATCCCCTGCGCCCGCGCCATGGTGCGAAAGACATCCCCCGCATAATGGCCCGGATGGCGCACCGGCAACCAGCGGGATCCCCCCTTGCCAAGGGCCTCGCTTGCCACGCTCCAACTGTCCACATCGCCCTTGTCGGCATAGGTGTAGACCGGCAAAGCGCGGTGCTTGACAGTCATCTTCGCCATCGCAACGTCGGGTCGGTATTTCTCGGTGCGGGCATCCATGCTGACCGACCATCCCTTGGCCGCGCGTTTCCACTCGAAGTGCACCCGGTTGAAATTGAGTGCGATGCCGGACACCGCCGGGCTGTAGCCCACATGATCAGGCTGATCGGGATCGATCGTCTCCATGCGTGCGAGGGCGCCGTCCCACACCTTGAAGTCACCGCGGACCTCGCGCACACCCGCCTGCTTCACGGACCGCGCAAGGTCCGCCAGATGATCGGTGCTCAGCGTCGGATCCCCGCCGCCGGCCAGGATCAGATCGCCGTGCAGAACACCCGCCCGCAGTTCTCCGGCCGCAAGGATGCGGGTTGCATAACGATGGTCGGCGCCCAGAACGTCCAAGGCATAAAGCGCGGTCAGCGTCTTGGCGACACTGGCCGGTGGCAACCCGACCTCGCCCCCTTCTGTCTCAAGCCGCGCACCGGTCTCAACATTTGCCACGGCACAGGCGATCCTGCCCCGCAATCCGGATCCCGCAAGCAGGGTGTCCAGATCCGAAACGGACCCAACGGGCAGGGCTGCCTTGCGCGCCAAGGGACGCAAGGAGATTGCAGGCGCATTCGCCAATGCCTGTGCGGCAGAGGAGCCCGCAAGCGCCGCCAGACCGGCGCGTAGGAAATGTCGTCGTGATAACATGTCTGTCAGTATCTATTAAAATTGCTGCCAAACGGCAAACGCAGGACGTTTTTTGCGTTTCCCCTGTTCCGCTTGCCTGCTACCGCTGTCTCTCATGTTTCAAGCAGTCATTATCATGTTCATCGCCATGTCAATGATCCCGGCCGGGGACCTGTGCGGGAAACTGTTGACCAGCAGCGGCTTGGCAACACCCGCTTTTGTCGCTTGGTCCCGCTTTGCCATCGGCGCAGCCCTGGTCCTGCCCTTTGCCCCAAAAGGCTGCCTGCGCCTGCTCAAGGACTGGCGGATCTGGCTGCGGGCCAGTTTCATCACCGGCGGCATCCTGTCGATCCAGACGGCCCTGAAAACCGAAGCGATTGCAGATGTCTTTGCCGCCTTTTTTATCGGACCGGTCATCAGCTACCTCCTGTCCGTGTTCCTGTTGCGCGAACGCACGACGCCACTTAGGGCGCTCTTGATGGGTGCGGGGTTCTGCGGCGTCCTCTTGGTGGTGCGGCCCGGCTTTGGCGGCTCTGCCAACCTGCTCTATGCGGTACTTGCGGGCTGTTTCTATGGCTGTTTTCTCACCGCCTCCCGGTGGCTGGCGCATCTGGGAAAACCCGTGGAGCTGAGCTTCACGCAACTCCTGCTCAGCGCCCTGTTCCTATTGCCCATCGGCCTTGCGAACCTGCCCGAAGCAACGCCCTCTGTCGCGGCGCTCACATTTGGCAGCGCCGCCTTTTCGATGCTGGGCAACCTTCTTCTGCTCTATGCCTATAGCCGGGCCGAGGCTTCAAGGCTGGCGCCCACCGTCTATTTCCAGCTGATCGCAGCGGTCCTGCTGGGCTGGGCCGTGTTTGGCCAACTGCCGGACCTTCTGACCTGGGCGGGGCTTTTGGTGGTGATCAGCGCGGGCATCGCCTCGGCCAGCCTACGCCGCTGACCAGTCGCCACGGGCGCGGATCTCGGTCGAGCTGGCCTCCACCATGGGCACGTTGAGGAAACACCAGGCGGGCGCCTCGGCCTGCGCGAGCAGATGGCTCTCGCTGCTTTTCAGCCGATATTGCCCATAGATGCGCGCCGCGGGCGACAGCCGCGCCGAGATCCGGTCGCCGGGCCGGGCCAGCACTCCCACCGGCACGGTCTCAAGGATCTCGCGCCAGTCCTTCCAGCGGTGAAAATGGGTGAGGTTGTCGGCCCCCATCAACCAGACAAAGCGCACGCCAGGATAGCGCGCCCGCAGATGCCGCAGGGTTTCCGCCGTATAGCGCGTGCCCAGACGCGCCTCGATATCGCTGATCCCGATCCGCGGATGCTGCATCATCTCCCGCGCGGCCTGCATCCGCCGCTCAAGCGTCGCCGGGGTGCGAGACTTCAGCGGGTTGCCGGGGGTGACCAGCCACCACATGCGATCCAGCCCAAACCGTTTCAGCGCCGCAAGGCTGATCTCAACATGCCCCCGGTGCGGCGGATCGAACGAGCCGCCCAGAAGCCCCACGCTCATGCCGGGGCGAAGATATGGATATCCGCATGTCATAGGCGACTTGATGCGCATAGATTTGCGGGAAGATCAATTGGCTGCGCTACGCATGGCACGGCAACGACAAATTCCTTGCGCACGCGGCCCGAACCAAGTTCGATGCACGCATTGATTGAACCCCTTGCCGCCGCGCGGTCACAGAGCGGACCGCGTTCTTCAGCAACAGCTGCGGCGTGAATGCATGCGGACAGATGGGGAGAAACAGACACTGAGGTGCTTGTGCTCTAGGGGTTTTTGCTCTCAACTCTGTCGTGTCGGGGGCCCCTTGCAGGCTGTTGCGGGAACTGTCTATGGTGCCCGCAAGAATATCGCAAACGTTGGTGTCTCGAAAAATACTACTCACAAGTAAGGTTGGAGGCGTGCAATGAATGTATGCTTACTTTGCCCCTCAACACACCGCTGGATATCAACGGGTTTTGGCTTTGTGGAGGCGGTTGCCTTACCTGTTTACGATTTCTCCAAATAGGTTTTCAGGTAGATGTCGGAGAAAAGAAGTGAGTGATTATTGGAAAAAGAATTGGCGATTTTTTTTGGTGCTTGTTTTGGCAGAGTTGGTCATGATTGGTGTTGAGATATGGGGGGTGGAAAATCGTGGAGTGTCCGGTGGCCTTACCTCGGTTGATTTGGCAACTTATGTTTTTTTGCCGCTTGCCATGTTGCAGATGATTATTTCGTCTTTTTATGAGAAATAATAGATTTAAGAGGGGCTGGCGATGTTCGATTTTCTAAGGACAAATGTGCGGTTGAAAAACGCTCATCCTGTGTGGGCAATTTTGGGCCTGTGATGGCTTTGTCGCACAAATCCGATGATAGCCAGTCTTCCCCTTACCCCGGACGGATTTAGCCTACGGGCTCAGTGACGGGTAGGCCAAGAACCGAATAGCGTTTTAGGACGGCGATGCGGGCGGGCCCTACTCGCCCTCCCCTCGGTTCGGACGCCGTTCCCAAATACAGCTGCCCATGCACAGGGGGTGTACGCGGGGTGCACTGGGGGTGCACGGAGTACACCCCCCGATCTGCGCCGTTCCTGTACCCTCGCGATGCTCCGCCTAGGCGATTGCTCCTGCCTAGCCCTTGGGCTATCACACCGGGCAGCAGATTTCCCCCATTACGGAGCAGTCACATGGCCGCCTATCAGTACGTCTACCACATGCAGGGTGTCTCCAAGACCTACCCCGGTGGCAAGAAATGCTTTGAAAACATTCACCTGTCCTTCCTGCCCGGCGTGAAGATCGGTGTGGTCGGCGTCAACGGCGCCGGTAAGTCGACACTTTTGCGCATCATGGCCGGGATCGACAAGGATTTCACCGGCGAGGCCTGGGCCGCAGAAGGCGCCAAGGTGGGCTACCTGCCGCAGGAGCCGCAGCTGGACGAAAGCCTTTCCGTGCGTGAAAACGTCATGCTGGGCGTTGCGGAAAAGAAAGCGATTCTGGACCGTTACAACGAACTGGCGATGAACTACTCGGACGAGACAGCCGATGAAATGGCCAAGCTGCAGGATGAGATCGACGCCCAGAACCTCTGGGATCTGGACAGCCAGATCGATGTCTCGATGGAGGCGCTGCGCTGCCCGCCGGACGATGCGGATGTAAAGACCTTGTCGGGCGGTGAAAAGCGCCGCGTGGCGCTCTGCAAGCTGCTGCTTGAAGCCCCCGATATGCTGCTGCTCGATGAACCGACCAACCACCTCGATGCAGAGACCATCGCCTGGCTGCAGCAGCACCTGATTGATTACAAAGGCACAATCCTCTGCGTCACCCACGACCGTTACTTCCTCGACGATATCACCAGCTGGATCCTGGAACTGGATCGCGGTGCTGGTGTTCCGTGGGAAGGCAACTATTCCAGCTGGCTCGAGCAGAAGGCCAAACGGCTGGAGCAGGAAGCCCGCGAAGACAAATCCAAGCAGAAGACGCTGGAGCGCGAACTGGAATGGATGCGCCAGGGCCAGAAGGCACGTCAGGCCAAATCCAAGGCCCGTATCGCCGCCTATAACGAGCTGGCCAACCAGTCCGAACGCGAAAAGGTCGGCCGCGCCCAGATCGTGATCCCGAACGGCCCACGTCTGGGCTCGAAGGTGATCGAGGTCAACGGCCTCAGCAAACACTATGGCGACAAGCAGTTGATCGAAAACCTTTCTTTCTCGCTGCCGCCCGGTGGCATCGTTGGCGTGATCGGCCCGAACGGCGCTGGTAAGTCGACCCTGTTCAAGATGCTGACCGGCCAGGAACAGCCCGATGAGGGCAGCGTCGAATATGGCGACACGGTCAAGCTGTCTTATGTGGATCAGTCGCGCGATGATCTGAACGACGGTGACACCGTCTGGGAGGCGATCTCTGGCGGCGCCGAGATCATCGAACTGGGCGATGCGCAGGTGAACTCGCGCGCCTATTGCTCATCCTTCAACTTCAAGGGCGGCGATCAGCAGAAAAAGCTGAACCTCCTGTCAGGCGGTGAGCGCAACCGTGTCCACATGGCGCGGCTGTTGAAAGAAGGCGGCAACGTCTTGCTGCTCGACGAGCCGACCAACGACCTGGACGTGGAAACCCTGCGCGCCCTCGAAGACGCGCTGGTGGATTTCGCGGGCTGCGCGGTGGTCATCTCGCACGACCGTTTCTTCCTCGACCGGATCTGTACCCACATCCTCGCCTTTGAAGGCGATGCCCATGTGGAGTGGTTCGAAGGAAACTTCGAGGACTACGAAGAAGACAAGAAACGCCGACTTGGCGCCGACGCGCTGGAGCCCAAGCGCCTGAAGCACAAGAAGTTTGTGCGGTAAGGTCTGCCCAAGTCCGCCGCTTTTCAGGCTCCTGCCTGATCGTGGGGAGGTTCCGTGGGAAGGTTCCGGCCAGCCTTCCCACGGCGATTGGCAGGCGCGATAGACGCCGGGGCACGAAGGCCCTGAAAGGCCGGGGGATCGCCTGCCACCTGCCCTGACTTTCCCGGCGTTTTCACGCCTCGGCATCAACGCTGAACGGGATTTAAACAAAATCTTAAGGATTAATCTCTGTAGTAGGTGAACGGCTGTGGGGTATCTTGCCCTCAGGTTGGACACAACAGATCGGAGACGAGCACATGGCTGGAGTTATGCTGGGAACACTGACCGGGTTCTTTTCGGCAATCTACAGCCTCGTGGTGCTCGACCTTTCGGTGCTGATGAGCCTTGCGGTCTATTCCGGCGTGGGTGTTGCCACTGCGCTTCTCGTGATTCTTGCAATGCTCCTGCGTTCCTCCGGCGACGCGCAGGCCGCCTATGAGGAAAACCCGGTCGAGGCATAAGCCCTCCCGGTTCCCTCAGGCGGGTTTTTTGATCCAGCCGACAATCTGCCCTTCCCGCAATGCCCCCGACTGGCGTTTCGTCTCGCGCCCGCGCTCGAAGGCAACCATCGTGGGAATGCCGCGAATCTGATAGCGCGCCCCGGCGGATTGGTGATCCTGGGTATTCAGCTTCACCAGACGCGCCTGCCCCTTCAGCTTTTCCGAGGCCTTGGAAAACTCCGGCGCCATCATCCGGCACGGGCCGCACCAGGGCGCCCAGAAATCCACCACCAGAGGCAGATCATCGTTCTTGGACGCCTTCTGCAGGATCGCCGGATCGATGTCCTTGGGGGTCTGGGGCAGCAGCGCCTCACCACAGGTGCCGCATTTTGCACCCGCCGTCAGTCTTTCTTCTGGCACCCGGTTCAGCTGGCCGCAGGACAGGCAGGTCAGTTTCTTCGCACCCATGGCGGGATCCTCCAACACTGGCGCACACTTGAGCGCCGCAAACACATTCAAAATTCGATATAGGAAGTTCTGCACGCATCGCAAGAGGTCCCGAATCCGTCCCAATCATGTCATTGTGATCACGCAGACCTGATCGGGTTCAAGCCCCCCATTGACGCAGGATTTTCTCCCTATCACACTGACTCTGAACGAAACTCTTTGTGAACGAGGCTGATATGATTTCACGCCGCCTGTTTCTGGCGACATCCGCTGCCGCCGCCGCGCTCCCTGGTGTTGGCGCTGCCACGGAAGACTTCGACCCCAACCCGCAGATGGTCAGGATCAGAAAGGAATTCGAACCGGGGCAGATCCTGGTTCTGCCACGCTCTTATTACCTTTACTATGTCACCGAACCGCGCAAGGCGATGCGCTATGGCGTTGGCGTCGGGAGGGCAGGTCTTGAGTTTACAGGCCAAGCCGTGATCGGCGCCAAGAAGGAATGGCCCACCTGGCGTCCGACGCAGGAGATGATCGAGCGCAGCCCGCGCACCTATGCGCGCTTTGCCGGAAACAAGTACATCCAGCCTGGCGGGCCGGACAATCCGCTTGGCGCGCGGGCGCTCTATCTGTTCCAGAACGGGGTAGACACCTACTACCGCATCCATGGCACCAACCAGCCCGATACCATCGGACACTCCGTGTCGAACGGCTGCATCCGCCTGCGCAACGAACATGTTAAGGATCTCTACGAAAGGGTGCCGCTGGGCACCGTCGTGACGGTTCTTTAGGCTCCTTCAACGCAGGGAGCGGCGCATTTTCGCCACACACCCCCCCGCGCCTCGAAAAACCGGGGCGCGTTTTTCTTGCACGAAGGGGGCAGCATGTCAGATGCTGTGACTGCGACGTTACGCGAATGACATTACTGTACCCCTCGAAGGCACGGTCGTGACCATCTGCAGTTGCGGAGCGTGACCGTATGCGCGGTTAGACTGAGACTAGACTTTAGGAGTACAGACGATGGCCACAGGCACCGTCAAATGGTTCAATACAACCAAAGGCTATGGCTTTATTGCCCCTGACGCGGGTGGGAAAGACGTATTTGTCCACATTTCAGCGGTAGAGCGGTCCGGCCTGACCGGCCTCGCCGACAACCAGAAAGTGTCCTACGAGCTGCAACCGGGCCGTGATGGCCGCGAGTCTGCCGTGGACCTTCAACTGCTCTGACCGCAGTTTCCAACTAGACCTACCGACGTCTGGCAGCCCCCCGACAGCATCTTGGGGCTGTCCTTGTCGTGCCTTGGCAGCTGCGCCTCCAGGCGCGGCCATCTCTGATCGCTCAGTTCGCCTGCGCGCCGTGCGGGATCAGTCCTTTGCGCGCTGCACCAGCTCCAGAGCGATCGGACCAAGGGCGGCGACGTTCAGCTTCACGCCCTCCGGGTTGGGATGGATGTCATCATCCTGCAGGAACTGCTGCGCTTCGGCCGGATCGCCGCCGACCTGCTTCGAAATCCCGGCAAAGGCATCGGGATGCAAAAGCACTCCGTACTCCTCGGCCAGATCGGGATAGACGGCATCAAAGGCCGCCCGGTAGTCCGGCCCGTAGTTGTTGGGCGCCCGCATACCGATCAACAGCACTTCGACACCTTTGTCCTGCGCTGCCGCCAGGATCTTGGACAGGTTTGACTTCATCTCCTCGGCAGACAGACCGCGCAGCAGGTCGTTGCCGCCCAGAAGCACGATCAGCCCGTCAGGAGTGTCCGCAAGGGTCCAGTCGATCCGGGCCGCGCCCCCTGCGCTTGTGTCGCCCGAAACGCCAGCATTGGCGATCTCCACTTCAGCACCGTTTTCCCGCAGCCAGGTTTCCAGCTGCGGCACGAACCCATCCTCCTGATGCAGCCCATAGCCCTGCACCAGGCTGTCTCCCAGTGCCGTGATCCGAACAGGATCGGCCCAGGCCGCCGCACCCGCGGCCAAAGTCACGCCGATCATAACCCCAAGTACCGCCCATACCTTGCGCATTGCTGCAATCGCTCCATATCCCAAGTAACGTTCTCAACAGGCCCGGATTCATGACAGATCACATTCGTCCCGTTCTCCACCTATCAGATGCGTCTTTGACCCTGAATGGCAATACCGGCCCGGTCCGTATCCTTCAGGGCATCTCGCTGGATGTGCAAAAAGGTGAGACTCTGGGAATGATCGGAGCTTCCGGGTCCGGCAAGTCGTCTCTGTTGATGTTGATGGGAGGACTGGAGCAGGCCACCGGCGGCACCATTCATGCGCTTGGTCAAGATCTAACCGCGATGAACGAAGACGCGCTCGCCCGGTTCCGCCGTGCCCACATGGGTGTGGTGTTCCAGAACTTCCACCTTATCCCGGCAATGACCGCGCTCGAAAACGTCGCCACCCCGCTGGAACTCGCTGGCGCGCCCGACGCTTTTGACCGGGCGCAAGCCGAACTTGATGCGGTTGGGCTGGGGCACCGCTCGGGGCACTATCCGGCGCAGCTCTCGGGCGGTGAACAGCAACGCGTCGCCCTCGCCCGCGCACTGGCCCCGCGCCCCGAGATCCTGTTGGCGGATGAGCCGACCGGCAACCTGGATGAGGCCAACGGCGCGGCTGTCATGGATCTGCTCTTTGGCCTGCGCGACCGATACGGCGCGACGCTCGTAATGGTCACGCACGCGCCCGAGCTGGCCGCGCGCTGTGACCGGGTTGTGCGCCTGCGCGACGGGCGTCTGATGGAAGACCAGGCCGCGCAAGAGGCCGCCGAATGAGCCTCACAAAAGATCTGTCCCTCGCCTGGCGGTTTGCCCTGCGTGAGCTGCGCAGCGGCCTCAAGGGCTTTCGCATTCTAATTGCCTGCCTTGCCCTGGGTGTCGGGGTCATTGCCGCCATCGGATCGATCCGCGCCTCGATTGAGGCCGGTCTGTCCCGCGAAGGGGCAACGATGCTTGGCGGCGATGCGGAAATGTCCTTCACCTACCGCTTTGCAAATGCCGAAGAACGCGTTTGGATGGAAGGGATTTCTGACCGCCTCTCGGAGGTTGTCGATTTCCGCTCCATGGCTGTTGTGGGAGAGGAACGCGCGCTGACGCAGGTCAAGGCCATCGATGATCTCTACCCGCTGACCGGCCAGCTGCGCCTGAGCCCTGACATTCCGCTCGCTTCTGCGCTGGACGGATCGCAAGGGCTGCCGGGTGGCCTGATGGAGCGCGTACTCGCCGACCGTCTGGGGCTAGCTACTGGTGACACCTTCCGCCTCGGAAACCAGGATTTCCGCCTGATGGCCCTGATTGAAAACGAACCGGACGCCGCTGCAGCCGGTTTCACGCTCGGGCCGCGCACCATTGTTGCAACGCAGGCGCTGGCCACGTCCGGCCTGCTGGAGCCGGGAACGCTCTATTCTTCGAACTACCGGCTGGACCTGCCTGAGGGCGCAAACCTTGCGCAACTTCAGGGTGCCGCCGAAGCCGAATTCGCAGAATCCGGCATGCGCTGGAAGGATGCCCGCAACGGTGCCCCCGGCATTACCTCCTTCGTGGAACGTCTGGGCGGCTTCCTGGTGCTTGTGGGCCTGTCCGGGTTGGCCGTGGGCGGCGTCGGAGTGTCTGCCGCCGTGCGTGCCTTTCTCGCGGGCAAGACCGAGACCATCGCCACCCTTCGTACCCTTGGCGCGGAACGGCAGGTGATCTTCCTGACCTATTTCCTGCAGATTGGCGTTCTTGCCCTTGCGGGCATTGCTATCGGCATGGTGATCGGCGGGTTTGGCCCCGTCCTGGTCGGGCCGCTGATTGCCGCGCAACTGCCTTTCCCGGCGATCTTCTCGGTCTATCCCGGTGCCCTCGCGGAAGCTGCACTCTATGGAATTCTGACCGCTTTCATCTTTGCGCTGTGGCCACTGGCCCGGGCCGAGCGGATCCGCGCAGCCGCCCTGTTCCGGGACGCCTTTGCAGGCGGCAGCATGCTGCCCGCACCACGCTACCTTGTGGCAACGGCCGTGGCCTTGGCGCTGCTGGTCGGCGCTGCGGCGCTGTTCAGCGGTTCGGTCGAACTCACGCTCTGGACGGCGGCGGGGCTGGGAGGCGCGCTGGTCATCCTCATGCTGGCGGCGCTCATCCTCGGTCTGATGGCCCGGCGCGGCGCGCGCATTGCGCGCGGGCGCCCCTCCCTCCGCTGGGCGCTGGCGGCCATCGGCACCTCCCGTGACGGGGCGGTTCCGGCGGTGCTTGCGCTCGGGCTCGGCCTGACGGTTCTGGCCGCCATCGGCCAGATCGACGGCAACATGCGCCGCGCCATCACCGGCACCCTGCCGGACGTTGCCCCGTCGTATTTCTTCGTGGACATCCAGCGCGACCAGATGCCGAGCTTCCTGGAACGGGTTGAAAACGACCCTGCCGTCAGCCGCATCGAAAGCGCGCCGATGCTGCGCGGCGTGGTCACGCAGATCAACGGACGCCCCGCGCGCGAAGTCGCCGGGGATCACTGGGTCGTACGGGGAGACCGCGGGTTGACCTATGCGGGCGCCAAACCGGCAAATACGCAAGTGACCGCCGGCGCATGGTGGGATGACGACTACAGCGGGCCGCCCCAAATCAGCCTTGCCGAAGAAGAGGCCGGAGAGCTGGGCATCGCCCTTGGCGACACGATGACCGTGAACGTTCTGGGCCGCGACATCACCGCCACCGTGACCAGCTTTCGGTCGGTTGATTTTTCCACCGCGGGCATGGGCTTCGTCATCGCGATGAACGAATCCGCGCTTGCCGCCGCTCCGCATAGCTATATCGCGACGGTCTATGCCGAAGCGGAAGCCGAAGCGCAGATCCTGCGGGATCTGGCACAGGAAATGCCGAACATCACGGCCATCCGGGTGCGCGATGCGGTGGATCGTGTCTCTGACATCCTGCGGCAACTGGCGGCGGCAACCTCCTACGGCGCGGCTGCAACGCTGCTGACCGGGTTCCTGGTGCTGCTGGGCACTGCGGCCGCCGGTGAGCCTGCCCGCCGTTATGAGGCGGCGCTTCTCAAGACGCTTGGTGCTCCGCGCAGCCAGATCCTCAGCAGCTTTGCGCTCCGCTCGATCATTCTGGGGGCTGGCGCCGGGATGGTTGCGCTGCTTGCGGGGATCGCGGGCGCCTGGGCGGTGAATTCCTATGTGTTTGAAACCAGCTACAGTATCATCTGGCCCAATGCGCTGGCGGTGGTGGGCGGCGGGATCCTGACCACCCTAATGGCAGGGCTTGCCTTTGCCTTGCGCCCCCTTGCGGCGCGTCCGGCCCGCATCCTGCGGGCGCGGGATTGAGCAGGTCGCTCCACAGACGAAAGAACAAGGGATCAACGCGTACAGCCGACGGGCTGCAGGATCTGCAGGAGGGCCACATTGTCGCAAACGAGCGAGGCCAGCGTCACATCATCAAGAGACGCGTAAAATGCCTCTGCAGCGGCAGTCAAAGCCTCTTTCAGCCGACAAGCATGGACCAGCGGGCATGTGTTGTCCACGTCCGCAAAACACTCGACCATGGGGAAACAGCCTTCCAGATCCCGAAAGACGTCACCGATACGGATTTCAGCGGCGTCGCGCCCAAGACTCATGCCGCCATTGCGCCCCCGCTGAGTGTTCAGGTACCCCAGCTGACCAAGCTGGTTGATCACCTGGGCCAAGTGGTTTTCAGATATGTTGCAGCATTCGGCCGTCTCGGTTTTCGTTACCAGCCTGTCCGCATTGGCCGCGCAATACATGAGCAGCCTGACGGCGATATTCGTACGCTTGGTAATTCGCATATTCTACTCACCCCCAAATATGCGGATTACAGTATATTAAACCTTCCCGCGCGGTTTGATATGGATCAAGCACGTGAGGGAGACTTTCTGAGGGCCGCATGACAACCCCGTATTTTTTTGGCTATGGCAGCCTCGTGAACACAGCCACCCATGAGTATCATGATCCGCGTCCCGCGCGCCTGTCGGGCTGGCGCCGCACCTGGGCGCACACGGATCTGCGGGATGTTGCTTTCCTCACTGCAATCCCCGCACCGGATCACGCGATAGACGGGTTGATCGCCGCAGTGCCGGGCGCAGATTGGGAAGCCCTCGATCAAAGGGAGTACGCCTATGATCGCCTCCCGGCGTCCAAGGCCGTGCATCATGACTTGCCGGGCGTACCCGAAATCTCTGTCTACGCAGTACCACAAACGCGCCAGAAGCCCGGATCCGAACGGCATCCCATTTTGCAAAGCTATCTTGACGTGGTTCTGCAGGGATACCTGAACGTCTTTGGTAAAGATGGGGCCATCGCCTTCATGGAGACGACAGACGGATGGGATGCTCCGATTCTGGATGACCGCAGCGCCCCCATCTACCCACGCCACCAGACGATCACTGCACAGGAACGCAGCCTTTTTGACGCCCTGATCGAAAGTGTCGGCGCGCGCAGGATCTCTTTGAAAGAATGAGAGCTGCAACGCGGGCAGACGGTCGCCTGGACTAAAGCACTGTGAAGCTCCGGCGACGAGCTGGGGGCCATTGCCAACCGCACGAATGACGGGAGGTCGCGCAGGAAGAGCAGCTCGTTCATGACAGTGATCACGCTGCCTGCGGCCTATTCGAGACAGTTTCCACGGGTTTCGAAGGCTGGTGTGTCATGGGTATCCGCCGCAACGCACCATCGACAGGATCAGGGTATAGCGGCTAGGACTGGGAACATGATTTCAAAAACCCTGCTTAATATTCAACGCCTCACCCGGCAACTCTGGATTCGGGTCGTCCTGATCTCGCTGTGCTCGCTGCTGGCGCTGGTACTCGCCCCCTTGCTGACACCCGTCTTGCCGGATGCGCTCAACACACGGTTCGGACGCGAGGCCGTTCTGCCCATCCTGACGATCCTGGCCTCAGGCATGCTGGCGGTGACGACCTTTTCGCTCAACGTCATGGTCAGCGCCTATCGCACAGCCTCTTCGATGGCCACGCCACGGGTCTATCGGTTGCTCCTGGAAGACACCGTGACGCAAAGCGTTCTCGCCACCTTTGTAGGCGGATTTGTGTATTCCCTGAGTGCAATCATCCTGTTTCGCGCCGAATTCTACGCCCCGCAGTCCGCCATTGTTGTCTTTGGCATGACCATCTTCGTCGTGGTTCTGATCGTGATCGCGATCCTGCGCTGGATCGATCATCTGTCGGGGCTGGGCAGCATGGATCACACGCTCCGCATGATCGAGACCCGCGCCCGAACCAGTCTCATTCAACGGGCCAAACGCCCTTGTCTTGGCGGACAAGAAGCCAAGAACGACGACTGCCCCGCTGGCGGCAATCCGATCCCGGCAAAGAACAGCGGCTTTGTCCGGTTCGTCGACATGGCGCGCCTGAATGAGACCGCCGAAAAGGGCAATGCACATATCACCCTGCATCGCCGACCCGGAGATTTCGTGTTGCGAGGTCGCCCCGTGGCCTGGGCCGAAGGTCTGGACAAAGCCGGGTGCGCGGACCTTTCCTCCGCCTTCGAGATCGGCGATGTGCGCAGTTTCGATCAGGATCCCCGCTTTGGCCTCACGCTATTGGCCGAAACCGCGCAAAAGGCGCTCTCTCCCGGTGTGAATGATCCGGGCACGGCCATTGAGGTGATGGGACGTCTTGAACGGCTGCTGTGGGAGACACTGGAAGAAAGCCCTTCCGATCAGGACTGTATGTTCAAAAATGTCAGCCTGGTCCCGGTCGCCCCGCGCAGCCTTTTGAACAACAGCTTTGCGCCGATCGCACAAAGCGGTGCCGAAGATACGCAAGTGATGGATTGGATGGACAAGGCCCTGTGCGCTCTTGCGCAGCATCCCACCGACGGATTGGCAAATGCCGCCGAGGCGCTGCGCCTTGAGCTGTTCCCGAAGGCAACGCAAGACTAGCCCAGCCAAAGAAAAACGGCCCGCACACTGCGGACCGTTTGTTCGAATTCTGCACGTGCCGAAGAAGGCCGTCCAGCGTCAGCCCTTTGCGCGGACCCTTTCCATCAAGGCCAGAAGCGCGCTCATATCGGGGCCGCGTTCCATGCCGGTCACGGCCTTGCGCAGCGGCATGAACAGGGATTTGCCCTTGCGACCCGTGGCCTCTTTGACGGCTGCAGTCCAGCTGCCCCAGGTCGTCGCATCGTATGGGCCATCGGGAAGCATTGTCATTGCCTCGGCGATGAAGTCCTTGTCCTCATCAGCGATCAGCGGCTCAGCGCCATCGCGGCACAGCGCCCACCAGCCCTCAAGATCCTTGAGCGTGGTGATGTTTTCCTTGGCCACATCCCAGAAGGCAGCCTGCTTGTCCGCCGGAACGCCCAAGCCTTCGATCTGCGCCTGCACCGCCTCAACCGGCAGGGTTTGCAGGTAGCGGCCGGTCAGCGGGAACAGATCCTGCACGTCGAATTTCGTGGGGGCCGAGCCGAAACGTCCGATGTCAAAGCCCTCGATCAGCTCGGCCATGTCAGAGCGCAGCTCGACCGGGTCAGACGAGCCAAGGCGCGCCATAAGGCTAAGCAGAGCCATCGGCTGCACACCCTGCTCACGCAGATCACGCAGAGCCAGCGTACCCAGACGTTTGGAGAGCGCCTCGCCCTGCGGGCCGGTCAGCAGCGAATGGTGGGCAAATTCGGGAACCGCGCCGCCCAGCGCCTCGATGATCTGTATCTGGGTGGCGGTATTTGTCACGTGGTCCGATCCGCGCACCACATGGGTGACGCCGAATTCGGTGTCATCCACCACCGAAGCGAGCGTGTAAAGGAACTGCCCGTCGCCCCGGATCAGCACCGGGTCCGAAACCGAAGCCGCATCGATCGAGATATCGCCCAAGATGCCATCGGCCCATTCGATACGTTCCTGATCCAGCTTGAAGCGCCACACACCATCACCGCGCTCGGCGCGCAGGGCCGCTTTTTCATCATCCGAGAGGGCCAGGGCGGCGCGGTCATAGACCGGCGGCTTGCCCATGTTGAGCTGCTTCTTGCGCTTGAGGTCCAGCTCGGTCGGGGTTTCGAAGGCCTCATAAAAACGCCCGATCTCGCGCAGTTTGTCCGCTGCCTCGTGATAGCGGTCCAACCGTTCGGACTGACGCTCCACACGGTCCCATTGCAGGCCCAGCCACTCCAGATCCTGTTTGATCGCATCGACGTATTCTTCCTTGGACCGCTCCGGGTCGGTATCGTCGATGCGCAGGATGAAGGTCCCGCCAGCCTTGCGGGCGATCAGGTAATTCATCAGCGCTGTGCGCAGGTTTCCCACGTGGATGTAACCAGTGGGCGAGGGAGCAAAACGGGTGGTGGTCATCAATGGTCTCCTGTTGACCTGCCCCATCTCACAGAAGAGCTGTTTTGTCCAGTTTTCCAAGCGGTGCTGGAGAGCCGGCGCGCGCCTCGGCCCACACTTACCTCACGTTTCCGTGATCAAAACCGCCGACGGACTTGCAACCCCTGCGCGCGCCCTACCTCTGCGCAAGGCCACATCGCATAATTCAGCCTGACCACGGACAGAGAGGAGACCAAAGACATGACCCTGAAATTATCCCGCCGAGCCGCTTTGACCGGTGCAGCAGCCCTGCCCCTTGCAGCGACCGCCGCGCCCGCCCTTGCCGATGGACACGCCGCCAAGGCCCCCGCAAGCCACACGCGCAGCTTCAAACTGGGTGATTTTACCGTCACCACCCTGCTCGACGGCAGCCTGCCGCGTGACGGCGCCAAGGAGATCTTTGGCGGCGGTGCAACGGACGAAGAATTCGCCGAAGTCTCTGCTCAGAACTTCATTCCGGCCGATATGGCGCAGTTCTTCTTCACCCCGACACTGGTAGATACCGGCAGTGAAAAGGTGCTGTTTGATACCGGCCTCGGACAGGGCGGCATCCAAAAGGCCCTGGCCGAAGCGGGCGTCACCCCCGATCAGATCGACGTGGTGGTTCTGACCCACATGCACCCCGACCATATCGGCGGCATGACCACCGACGGCGCGGCGACTTTTGCCAATGCGCGCTATGTGACCGGACGCGCCGAATATGACTTCTGGTCCAAGATGGACGCCGGCAACCGGGTTGGCGATCTGGTGGCCCAGAAAGTGACCCCCATGGCCGAGAAGATGTCCTTCATCGAGGATGGCGGCGAGGTTGCATCGGGCATCTCCGCCATGGCGGCCTTCGGGCATACGCCCGGCCACATGACCTACATGCTCGACAGTGGTGGACAGCAGCTGGTGCTGACGGCAGATCTTGCCAACCACTACGTGTGGTCCTTTGCCCATCCTGAATGGGAAGTCAGGTTCGACATGGACAAGGAAGCCGCCACCGCATCGCGTCGCCGTGTCATGGACATGCTGGCTACAAGCCGTACGCCGATGATCGGCTATCACATGCCCTTCCCGGCTGCCGGTTTCGTGGAAACCCGCGGCGATGGCTTCCGCTTTGTGCCCGTCAGCTATCAGATGATGGGCTGAGAGACGCAGAGGCCGCGACGGTGACATCAGGCGTGGGCGTTACAGCCCGCGCCTTTTTCGTGAATCGGTCCAGCGCAAAGGCGCGCGGATCCACGATCGGCGTATCCCCCGTGACAAGATCGGCCGTCAGACGCCCCGCTGCGGGGCCGATGCCAAACCCATGCCCCGAATACCCCGTGGAGACGAAAAGCCCCGGCAGGTCATCCACCTGAGAGATCACCGGTAGGGCATCGGGCGTCACGTCGATCATACCGCCCCAGCTTTGCACGACATCGGCGCCCTGAAGGACCGGAAACGCCTTTTGCGCCGCCGCCCAACTGTTTCGGATTGCCTTCTGCGACGGTTCAGGATCCAGCACACGGCAAGCCTCGAAGGGGGTGTGCTGATCCGGTTGCCAGCGTCTGCTCTGAGCCGCCTCAACGCGCCAGCGATCGGACAGGCGGAACCGCAGGGAGCGCCATTCCTCAAGGAAGGCAGGCACGAACTTCAGGGCCAGGCGGAAACTGTCGGGCACCAGATCCACCACGTTTTCGGCTCCATCGGCAATCGAGTAGCCACCATCGGCCCGTTTGCGCAGGGCAAAGCCCTTGGCCCACATGGCGACTTCGGGTCCTTCCTGCACCGCCGATGTCCGCAGCACCGAGTTCAGCACCTTGAGCTGCGGCAGCCAGACGCCCGCATTGCCAAGGAACAGCCGCGACCAGGCACCGCCAGCGACCACCACGGCAGAACACTCCACGCGGCCGCGCTCGGTCATCACGCCGCAAATCTTCCCGGCTTCGGTTTCGACACTACGCACCGCGCATTCGGTCATGACTTTCGCCCCGGCGGCACGCGCCGCGCTGGCAATCGCGTGGGTGGCCAGTTGCGGCTCGGCCCGGCCATCCTGCGGCGTATGCAGGGCCGCAATCGTCCCGGTCTGGTGCCCAGGCATCAGCGCCGCCAGTTGTTGCCCGCGCACCATCCGGGCAGGCGCGCCGAAGGGTGCCATATGCTTGGCCCAGGCTTCGAGATCGGCCGCGGCTTTCTCGCGCTCGGCGGTGAACAGGATACCCGCGCGGGTAAAACCGGTGGGATGGCCCGTGCGTTCCTCAAGCCCCTCCCAGATCTCCATGGCCTTTGCCATCAACGGCAATTCGCGGGGATCACGCTGGGACATGCGTACCCATCCCCAGTTGCGCGAGCTTTGCTCGGCGCCGATCTGGCCTTTTTCGCACAGCAGAACAGAGTAGCCCCGCTCGGCCAGTTCCAGAGCGGTGGTGGCGCCGATGATTCCCCCGCCGATGACGACCGCATCGACACGTTTGGGCAGGGCAAGATCAGCTTGGAAATGGGGCAGCTTAGGTCCAGGCATGAGAAGGTTAATGCCGCGCGGCGCAGGCGCGGTCCATAGGTCAAAATGGCCCAAACGCGCGCAAGCGATCAGCTGTGGTTTTTTGGCGTCAGCCGGCCCGTCAGCTGGGATCGCGCCAGCGGTTCGCGATGGGGTACCGGCGGTCCAGCCAGAAGGCGCGCGGCGTCAGGCGCGTGCCCGGCGCAGACTGGAAGCGCTTGTATTCACTGATATAAATCAGGTGCTCCACCCGTTTGGCCACGTCACGATCAAACCCGGCGGCCACGCAATCGGCAATCGAGCCTTCCTCGTCCACCAGGATCGTGAGCAACGCATCCAGCTCGGGGTAATCGGGCAGGCTGTCGCTGTCTTTCTGATCTTCGCGCAGCTCGGCAGATGGGGGTTTGTCGATCACGTTGGGGCGGATCACCTCCCCCGCTGGGCCCATCATCCAGGGCCGGTGATTGGCGTTGCGCCAGCGGCAGGTTTCAAAGACGCGGGTCTTGTAGAGATCCTTGATCGGATTGTAGCCGCCGTTCATGTCGCCATATATGGTGGCATAGCCAACGGCGACCTCGGACTTGTTGCCGGTGGTCAGGAGCATCTCGCCGAACTTGTTGGACATCGCCATCAACAAAAGGCCACGCAGGCGGGACTGGATGTTCTCTTCGGTCAGGTCAGCATCGCGCCCCTCGAACAGCGGCGCAAGCGTATTCGTGATCGCCGCGCGCCCCTCGCTGATCGCCACATAGTCATAGCGCACGCCCAGCGCCTTGGCGACAGCCTCCGCATCCTCAAGAGACTCCGCGCTTGTATATTCCGAAGGCAGCATCACGCAGCGCACGTTATCGGCCCCGATCGCATCGACGGCAATGGTGGCCACGATGGCCGAATCCACCCCGCCGGACAGGCCCAGTAGCGCCTTCTTGAAACCTGTCTTGCGCATGTAGTCACGCAAACTCTCGACCATGGCACGGTAGTCCTGCTCCCATGCGTCCGGCAAATGGGCTTTCTCGCCTTCCACCGCGCGCCAGCCTTCGGATGTGCGCTCCAGATCCAGCTGAGTGATCGCCTCGTCGAAAAGCGGCATCTGCACGGCCAAGGCCCCGCCGGGGTTCAATACAAAACTGCCGCCATCGAATACCTGGTCGTCCTGACCGCCCACCATGTTGAGGTAGATGACGGGAAGCTCGGTTTCGATGCAGCGGGCCACCATCATGTTGTAGCGCACCTCCATCTTACCCCGGAAATACGGCGAGCCATTGGGAATCAGCAGAAACTCGGCGCCGGTTTCAGCAAGGGTTTCCGCGACATCCTCATGCCAGCCGTCTTCGCAGACCGGGCTGCCGATGCGGGTGTCATCAATCGCATAAGGCCCGCCCAGCGGCCCGGCATCAAAGACGCGCACCTCGTCAAAGACGGTTTCATTGGGCAGGTGGTGCTTCAGGATGCGCGAGGCGATACGTCCCTCTTTCAGGATCAGATAGGCGTTGTAGAGTTTGCCATCCTCGGCCCAGGGCGCCCCCACCGCCAGCGCGGGTCCGTCCGCGCAATCCATCGCCAACTGCTCGGCGGCAGCCATGGCCGCCCGGTGAAAGGCCGGCTTCATCACCAGGTCTTGCGTGTTGTACCCCGTCAGAAACATCTCGGGCAGGGCCACCAGTTGCGCCCCGGCCTCCTTCCCTTCCTCCCAGGCAGCGCGGGCCTTGGCGACGTTGCCACCGATGTCACCCACCGTGGGGTTGAGCTGCGCCAGAGTGATACGGAACCGGTCTGCCATGGTGATCGCGCCCTTCGAAAAGTCTGTTACCAGCCGTTTATCAGATACGGGGCCAAGGGAAAGAGTGCGCCGAGCAAAAGACATTGCGACAGGGCGGAGTGTCGCATAGTTTCCAAGCACAGATGCTAAGATAGCAGGCGCTCCGCGTCGACTGACACCGCGCCCCGCCAGCAGTTGCCGGGGCAGAACCAAAGGGCAGGCAGAAGTTTCATGACCCGTTTAGGCACCGCACTGGCTTTTTCGACGGCTTTGGCACTGGTTTCCACCGGGCTTGTACAGCCCGCCCTGGCGCAAGACGGCCAGGTCATGACCACGCAGGACGAAATCGGCGGCGTCTACGAAGGCACCTTTCGCGGCGGATTGCAGCACGGGATCGGCACTTACAAGCTACCCAGCGGCTATGAATACTCGGGTGAATGGGTGGATGGCGAGATCCGCGGTCAGGGCGTTGCCCGCTACCCCAATGGCGCGGTCTATGAGGGAGAGTTCGTCAAGGGCAAACCCGAAGGCCTGGGCAAGATCACCTTTGCCGATGGCGGCACCTACGAGGGGGAATGGTCCGACGGGCTGATCAATGGCAAGGGCGTTGCAGTCTATGCCAACGGCGCGCGCTATGAAGGCGACTTTGTGAACGGCCAGCACCATGGCACAGGCGTGATGCAGAACCCCGGCGGCTATGAATATGCCGGTGACTGGATCGAAGGGCGCAAGGAAGGGGAAGGGAAGATCACCTATCCCGATGGCGCGACCTACGAAGGCGGAATTCTGGATGGCCAGCTTCATGGCATCGGCACTCTGATCATGCCGGATGGGCTGGTTTACGAGGGCGAATGGGCCAACAACCAGATGCACGGTCAGGGCAAGCTGACCCAGCCCAATGGCGACATATACGAAGGCCCCCTTGAAAACGGGCGCCGTCAGGGTCTCGGCCGCCAGGTGCACGCCAATGGCGATATCTACGTGGGCGACTTTGCGGATGACTTGCGCCACGGGAATGGCACCTTCACCAAGACCGACGGCTATGTCTACGAGGGCGAATGGCTTGCAGGCCAGATCGAGGGCGTCGGCAAGGTTACCTACCCTGACGGGTCGGTCTATGAAGGTCAGTTCCGCGACGATCTGGCCGAAGGTCTGGGCAAGATCACCTACCCAGATGGGTCAACCTACGAGGGCGACTGGATCGCCGGCGTGATCGAAGGGCAAGGCACCGCGACCTATCCCAATGGCGTTGTCTATTCCGGCGGCTTCAAGAACGCCCGCAATCACGGTCAGGGCGTGATGACCTAT
Organism: Phycobacter sedimenti; assembly: GCF_038148855.1. Classification (NCBI taxonomy): domain Bacteria; kingdom Pseudomonadati; phylum Pseudomonadota; class Alphaproteobacteria; order Rhodobacterales; family Roseobacteraceae; genus Phycobacter; species Phycobacter sedimenti. The sequence goes on from NZ_JBBVGR010000010.1 coordinate 36,258, forward strand.
GAAAGCGGGTATCGATACGAGGGCGAATGGAAGGACGGCCAGCGCCACGGGGCGGCCAAGGTCACTTATGCCGATGGCTCCATCTACACCGGGGAGTTTGCCAACAGCCAGCGCCACGGCAAGGGCCGGATCGAAATGCCCGGCGGCTTTGTCTACGAGGGCGACTGGCAGGAAGGCAAGATCACCGGGACAGGCGTCGCCACCTATGCCAATGGCGACGTCTACGAGGGCAGCTTTGTCAACGGCAAGCGGCAAGGCCCCGGCCTGATGCGCTATGCCACCGGACAGGAAACCAGTGGCGCCTGGGAAAACGGGGCGCTGGTGACCGACGGCTCGGATGATGCGTCATCGACTGAACCGACCGATCCCGCAGATAACAACTGACGGCGGATCGGCCAGAACCGCCAGTCAATTCCGGATGCAGCTGCGCTAGACCCGAGCACCGTCATCCATGCGGGCCAGAAATGCCTCTGCATCGGAAATGATCTGCGCCCTTCGGCCTTCAGCCATCCGGTCCCATGTGCGGTACATGTTGCCCATGCGCGGATTGGCCGCGAACCTCTCGCGGTGACGCACCAAAAAGTGCCAATAAAGCAGATTGAAGGGACAGGCCCCCTCCCCGGTCTTCTGGCTGACCTTGTAGGCGCAGGTCTTGCAGTAGTCGGACATGCGGTTGATGTAGGCCCCGCTTGAAACATAGGGTTTGGAGCCGACAACGCCCCCATCGGCAAATTGACTCATGCCAACCGTATTTGGCGCCTCTACCCACTCAAAGGCATCGGCATAGACGGCGAGATACCATTCGTGGACCTCGGTTGGGCTTATACCCGCCAAAAGGGCGAAATTCCCTGTCACCATCAGGCGCTGGATGTGATGGGCATAGGCCTCTTCCCGCGTCTGTGCGACCGCTTCTGACAAGCAGCGCATATCCGTCTCCGCCCCCCAATAAAGCGGCGGCAGCGCGCGGACATGCTCCAGAGCATTGCGCCGGGGGTAGTCTTCGCCTTCCAGGAAATAGATTCCCCGCACGAACTCGCGCCAGCCAAGGATCTGCCGGATGAACCCTTCGGCGGCGTTTATGGGTACGTCCCCTTTTTTCCAAGCCTCCTCAGCGGCGCGGCAAATCTCCAAAGGCTCCAGAAGACCAATGTTCATGTAGGGCGACAGCACCGAATGATAGAGCCATTTCTCGCCGCGCAGCATGGCGTCCTGGTAGTCCCCGAACAGCGGCAGCCCGTCGCGGATGAACTGCTCAAGCGCGCGCAGGGCATCGCTGCGCGTCACTGCGAAATGAAACGGGAGCAGATCGCCAAAGTGATCGCCAAATCGCTCTTCCACCAGATCCAGAACCTCTTTGGTTTCTGCATCAGGGGTGAACTGCATTGGCCCGCTGCCGCTAATCTCTTTCGGCGGCGCCTTGCGATTATCATGGTCAAAGTTCCACTTGCCCCCAGCGGGTTTGCCCCCCTCCATCAAAAGCCCGGTCTTGCGCCGCATCTCGCGATAGAAATACTCCATGCGCAATTGTTTGCGGCCCTCGGCCCAGCCCGTGAAATCGGCACGGGAGGCGATAAAGCGCGTATCCGGCTTGAGGCTGACCTTGATCGGCAGAGATTGCAAATCGCGGATCAAGCGCCATTCACCGGGCGTCGTCGCGATCACCTCGTCCGCGCCGGTCTGCTGCGCGCGGCGCAACAGCTCATCGGCAATAGTCCCGGTGTTTTCTTCATCATCAAGGCGGGTATAGGCAACATCCCAGCCATCGGCGCGCAATTCGCCAGCAAACTTGCGCATGGCAGCAAGGATCAGCGCTATTTTCTTGGGATGATGGCGCACGTAAGTGCCCTCTTCGGCCACCTCTGCCATCACCACCGTGTCCGCGGCCCTGTCACCTGCCTGCAAAGCGGACAGGGTCTCACTCAACTGATCGCCAAGAACGAGAATAAGTCGTGCCACGGGTATCTGCCTCATTGTAGCCGCCTGCATGAGCTAGGCGGTTTTCCCGTCGGATCAATTGCCAAAACCCTTTGGCTGGGTTCGACGCTGCCCTCCGCCTAAAGGGTCAATATGTCTGAACTATTTTCGCTCTTTCCATTCGCCTCATGGCCTGTATAAGGTTCCCCCATGACAGCACGCGCACATATCCACGGCCCGGCCACCGCCATTTGCGGTGCGGCCCTGCGCGACCTACTGATCCTAACCCGCCTCTGAGCGTGCCATTCGGCGCGCCCGCTCAGAGGAGGAGGTTTGCGCGCCAATCGAATGGATCCAGGACAGAGTTTTAAGAAAGCTACCGACATGACGAACGCACTCGAAAAAGATCGCGTATTGATCTTTGACACCACCCTGCGCGATGGCGAGCAAAGCCCCGGCGCCACCATGACCCATGATGAAAAGCTCGAGATTGCCGGGCTTTTGGATGAGATGGGCGTCGACATTATCGAAGCCGGTTTCCCCATCGCGTCGGAAGGCGATTTCAAGGCGGTAAGCGAGATTGCCGAGCGCTCCAAGAATTCCGTGATCTGCGGGCTGGCGCGTGCCAATTTCAAGGACATCGACCGCTGCGCCGAGGCCGTCCGAAAGGCGGCAAAGCCTCGCATCCACACCTTCATCGGCACCTCGCCGCTGCACCGCGCCATTCCGAACCTCAGCATGGACGAGATGGCCGAGCGCATCCACGACACCGTCACCCATGCGCGCAATCTGGTTGAGGATGTGCAATGGTCCCCGATGGATGCGACACGCACCGAGTGGGATTATCTCTGCCGCGTGATCGAGATCGCGATCAAGGCCGGTGCCACCACCATCAACATCCCCGATACCGTCGGCTATACCGCCCCGGTCGAGTCGGCTGACCTGATCCGCCGCCTGATCGAGACCGTACCCGGCGCGGATGAGGTGATCTTTGCCACCCACTGCCACAACGACCTCGGCATGGCGACCGCCAACGCCCTGGCCGCCGTGCAGGGCGGCGCACGCCAGATCGAATGCACCATCAACGGTCTGGGTGAACGGGCCGGCAATACCGCGCTGGAAGAGGTCGTGATGGCCCTGAAGGTACGCAACGACATCATGCCCTGGCACACGCAGATCGACACCACCAAGATCATGCATATCTCCCGCCGGGTCTCCACCGTGTCGGGCTTTCCGGTGCAGTTCAACAAGGCGATCGTCGGCAAGAACGCCTTTGCCCATGAAAGCGGTATCCACCAGGACGGGATGCTGAAGAACAAGGAAACCTTCGAGATCATGCGCCCCGAGGACGTGGGCCTGTCGGGCACCTCTTTGCCCTTGGGCAAGCACTCGGGCCGCGCCGCCCTGCGCGACAAGCTGGGCCAGCTGGGCTATGAGGTCGGCGACAACCAGCTGAAAGACATCTTCGTCCGCTTCAAGGAGCTGGCCGACCGCAAGAAAGAAGTCTTCGACGACGATATCGTGGCGCTGATGCGCTCGGGCGAGGATGCGGAGAACGACTATCTGCAGCTTGTGTCGATGAAGGTGATCTGCGGCACCGGTGGCCCGGCAGAAGCCACCCTCGAGATGGAGATCGACGGCAAGGACGTCAGCGCCACAGCCGAGGGAGACGGGCCGGTCGATGCAACCTTCAAAGCCGTGCGAAAGCTCTATCCGAATTCCGCTCATCTGCAGCTCTACCAGGTGCACGCGGTGACCGAAGGCACCGATGCTCAGGCAACCGTGTCCGTCCGGCTTGAGGAAGACGGCAATATCGCCACCGGCCAGTCGGCCAATACCGACACGGTCGTGGCCTCGGCCAAGGCCTATATCAACGCGCTCAACCGCCTGATCGTGCGCCGCGGCAAAGTCGGCGAGGGTGCCGATGCGCGTGAGATATCCTACAAGGACGCGACCTGAGCGTCGAAATGATCCGGCGCCGTGCCGTAGGCGCGGCGCCGGGCCCAACGCCTTTTCGACCATCTTGGATGGTCGGCAAAGGGGGCGGGAGGCCCCCGCCAATACCGGGGATCACCCCTTGTTCAGCTCTTCGAACAGTGCAGTGATGCGCAAGGCTTCCTCTTCGGCGCCAAAAGGCGCATTCACCACAAACATCCCCGACCCAACCATTCGGTGCCCCGCGCGCGCGGGCGGGAAACGCACCTCGTGCCGCAGGGCATCCGGCAGGTCCTGCGCCTCCAGCGCCGCCAGCATCTTCTCATGCGCCCCATCTGTCAGGATCGGGTACCAAAGCGCAATAACACCCACGTTCCACTTGCGGTGCAGCTTAGCGATGATGCCGGGAATGCGGGCGTAATCGGATTTCACCTCGTAAGACGGATCGATCAGCAGCAGCCCCCGGCGCGGCGTCGGCGGCGCCAGCGACAAGGCCAGTTCAAACCCATCCTGCTGGTGCACCTTGGCCCGCCACGGCTTTAGGGCCTGCCGCAGGGCAGCGCATTCCTGCGGGTGCAGCTCGGCGAAATGCAGGCTGTCCTGCGCGCGCAGCAGCGAGGCCGCCACCAGGGGCGAGCCAGGGTAGCTCGTGGCGCCAAACCGCGCACGGCAGTCAGCGATCGCGCGGCTGAGCGGGTGCTCTCCGGGCAGCGCGGCGGCCCCCAGCACCTTCGTGATCCCTGCCTCAGCCTCTCCGGTTTTCAGGGCTTCGGGGGCCTGCAACTCGTAAAGACCGCGCCCCGCATGGGTTTCGATGTAACTGAGCGGTTTGTCCTTGCGCGCCAGATAGGCCAGCATCCAGGCCAGAAGCGCGTGTTTCTGAACATCAGCCAGGTTTCCGGCGTGGTAGATATGTTGATACGACAGCATGAAATGCCACTATCCTCATTCGAAACCCAGAGAAAGACAAAACGCAGCGCATCGCGCGCCGAACCTGCGGGCAAGGCCCATGTTTCACAGGCGGAAAGGCGCTAGTTGTGCGCATTCGGCCCTTTCGCGGCGACGCTGCGCTGCTTATAAGTTCATCAGTGCGTGGCGGCAGCAGAGTCGCAGGCGAAACGGCAGAACTTACAGGATCCCTTTTATATGGCGCTCTTTGGAAATCTAGGCGGTCTGTTCACCTCGGACATGGCCATCGATCTCGGCACTGCGAACACCCTGGTCTATGTGAAAGGCCGTGGCGTGATCCTGTCCGAGCCGTCGGTGGTGGCCTACCATGTCAAAGACGGCGTCAAAAAGGTGCTGGCCGTGGGCGAGGACGCCAAGCTGATGCTGGGCCGTACGCCCGGATCGATCGAAGCGATCCGCCCGATGCGGGAAGGGGTCATCGCCGACTTCGACACTGCCGAGGAAATGATCAAGCACTTCATCCGCAAGGTGCACAAGCGCTCGACCTTCTCCAAGCCCAAGATCATCGTCTGCGTGCCCCATGGCGCGACCCCGGTGGAAAAACGCGCCATTCGCCAATCGGTTCTGTCGGCCGGGGCACGGCGCGCGGGCCTCATTGCCGAGCCCATCGCGGCAGCGATTGGCGCGGGCATGCCCATCACCGACCCGACCGGTAACATGGTCGTCGATATTGGCGGCGGCACCACCGAGGTGGCTGTCCTGTCGCTGGGCGATATCGTCTACGCGCGCTCGGTCCGCGTCGGCGGTGACCGCATGGACGAGGCGATCATCTCTTACCTGCGCCGCCAGCAGAACCTTTTGATCGGGGAATCCACCGCTGAGCGGATCAAGACCTCGATCGGCACCGCCCGCATGCCCGACGATGGCCGCGGCCAGTCCATGCAGATCCGGGGCCGCGACCTGCTGAACGGTGTGCCCAAGGAAATCGAAATCAGCCAGGCCCAGGTGGCCGAGGCGCTGGCGGAACCAGTTCAGCAGATCTGCGATTCCGTGATGACCGCGCTGGAAACCACCCCGCCGGACCTGGCGGCAGATATTGTCGACCGGGGCGTCATGCTGACCGGCGGCGGCGCGCTTCTGGGCGATCTTGATCTGGCCCTGCGCGAACAAACCGGGCTTGCGGTTTCGATTGCCGACGAAAGCCTCAACTGCGTGGCCCTCGGCACCGGCAAGGCGCTGGAGTTCGAAAAGCAGCTCCGCCACGCGATTGACTACGACAGCTAAGGCGCCTTTTCCTCTCTCCTTGAAGAGAGCAGGCGCCCGAAAGGAAGCCTTTGGCCAAAGACCGCTCACAGCGCGACGACTACTCAGCCCCGCTGCGACGCCTGCTGATCGGGCTTGTCTGCCTGTGTCTTGCAGCCATCTTTCTGATTTGGCGCATCGACAGCCCGCGGGTTGAACGCTTCCGCGCGCAGCTGGTAGATACAGTGGTGCCCAGCATGGATTGGGCCATGGCCCCCGTCACCGGGGCCATCAACCTGATCCGGGATTTCCAGAGCTATCAACGGCTGGCCGAGCAGAACCGAGAGTTGCGGTCAGAATTGCGCCAGATGCGCGCCTGGAAAGAAGCCGCGCTGCAGCTGGAACAGGAAAACGCCCGCCTTCTTGATCTCAACAACGTGCGTCTCGACCCCAAGCTGACCTATATCACAGGCGTTGTACTGGCGGACAGCGGCTCGCCCTTCCGCCAGTCGGTGATCCTCAACATCGGTGCCCGCGACGGCATCCAGGATGGTTGGGCGGCCATGGACGGCATCGGGCTGGTGGGCCGGATTTCCGGGACTGGCCAGGATACCTCCCGTGTCATTCTGCTGACCGATGCCGCAAGCGCGGTTCCCGCGATCATCCAGCCCTCGGGGCAGACGGCTCTGGTCACGGGGGACAATACAGCAGCGCCCGTTCTCGACTTTCTGGAAAGCCCGGACCTGATCCGCCCCGGCGACCGCGTGATCACCTCGGGCGACGGATCGGTCTTTCCGCCGGGCTTGCTGATTGGTCAGGTCGCAGAAGACCGCTCCGGACGCAAACGCGTCCGCCTCTCGGCTGATTACGAACGGCTCGAATTCCTGCGCGTGTTGCGCCATCAGGGATCCGAAGCGATCAAGGAACCCGGCGCGCTGGTGGTGCCTGCGCCGGATGCGACCACACCACCACAGCGCCCCGATGGCCTGGGGCCGCAATCCCTGTCCACATCCGGTGGAGGTGGCAATGGCTAGCACCTCTCCGGGCCGGATCTGGATGATGCGCTTGGCTTTCCCTGTGCTGGCGCTGATCCTGATGTTCTTTCATCTTTTGCCGCTGGACACCCTGCCCAGCCGCTGGGCACCGCCTGATCTGTTGCTGGCCCTGGCCCTGGCCTGGTCTCTGCGGCGCCCAGATTTTGTGCCTGCAGTCCTGATAGGCGCGACCATGCTGGTGGCGGACATGATGTTCCAGCGTCCCCCCGGTTTGTTTGCGATGCTGGTGGTATTGGGCTGCGAATTTCTGAAGTCGCGTGTGATGCCGCATCGCGAAACCGCGTTTGCCGCCGAATGGCTGGCCGTCGCCGTCGTGATTTGCGGTATCGTCATATTGAACCGGGCCATCCTTGCCATTCTTGCGGTGGCTCAGGCCCCCCTTGGGCTCACGCTTATTCAGGCGGTATTGACCATCGCCGCCTATCCGCTGGTCGTCGTGCTGAGCCAGACCCTTTTGGGCGTGCGCAAACTCTCCCCGGCCGAAGCCGAAGTTCTGGGGAGCCGCTGATGAGACGCAATCCCAAAGAGCTGGAATTCACCCATCGCAAGCTGACCCGCCGCGCCTTGTTGCTGGGCGGGATGCAACTGGCCTTTGCAGGCGGGCTGGCGGCGCGCATGCGGTATCTGCAGGTGGATCAGGCCGATCAGTTCCGCCTTCTGGCCGAAGAAAACCGCATCAACATTCGCCTGCTGCCGCCCGCGCGCGGCGAAATCTTTGACCGCAACGGCATCGTGCTGGCGCAGAACTCGCCCTCCTACCGCATCATCATCGTGCCCGAAGACGCTGGCGACGTCGGAGAGGTTATCGCCAAGCTTTCACGGCTGATTCCGCTTGCGCCGGAGGACGTGGAGCGCGCCCTCACCGAAATGCGCCGCTCGCCGCCATTCCTGCCGGTGACCCTGGCGGATCAGATCGGCTGGGAGGATATATCGAAAGTGGCGGTCAACGCCCCTGCCCTGCCGGGCATCACGCCAGAGGTGGGCCTGACGCGGGTCTACCCGCAGGCACATGCGCTTGCCCATGTGGTTGGCTATGTCGGGCCGGTCTCGGACTACGACCTGAGCAAATTGGAGACACCGGAACCCATACTGCGTATTCCCCGTTTTCAAATCGGAAAGGTCGGTTTTGAGTCCAAACGCGAGGACGCGCTTCGCGGCAAGGCAGGCGCCAAACGGGTCGAGGTGAACGCCACTGGTCGCGTCATGCGCGAACTGGACCGGCGCGAAGGGGAACCCGGCGCCGACATGCAGTTGACCGTCGACGCCGAATTGCAAAGCTATGTTCAGGCCCGCCTTGGCGGCGAAAGCGCCGCCGCCGTGATCATTGACTGCCGGGATGGCGATATCCACGCGATTGCCTCTTCGCCCAGTTTTGATCCGAACCTTTTTGTGCGCGGCATCTCGGTGGCGGATTATCGCATGCTGACCGAAGATCCCTTTCGTCCCTTGGCGAACAAGGCGGTTCAGGGCACCTATCCGCCCGGATCGACCTTCAAGATGGTCACGGCCCTGGCCGCCCTCGAAGAGGGGCTGATCGGCACCGATGAGACCGTTTATTGCCCGGGATATCTGGAGGTCTCGGGACGCAGGTTCCACTGCTGGAAACGGGCAGGTCATGGTCATGTGGACCTCAACGCCTCTCTGAAGCAGTCCTGCGATGTTTACTATTACGACCTTGCCCTGAAGGTGGGAATCGACAAGATATCGGCGATGGCAAACCGGCTTGGTCTTGGGGTGCGCCACGATCTGCCAATGTCGGCAGTGGCCAGCGGGCTGGCCCCGAACCGCGACTGGAAACAGCGGGTACATGGGCAGGACTGGCTGATCGGGGACACGGCAAACGCTTCTATCGGGCAGGGCTACATGCTCGCCTCTCCCATGCAGCTGGCAGTGATGACGGCCCGTATCGCATCGGGACGTGACATAACGCCAAGGCTTTTGAAATCCATCGATGGGATCGAACAGCCGAGCGCAGAGCCCGAAGCGCTCGGCCTCAATGAAAACAACCTGCGCACGGTGCGGCGTGGCATGTTTTCGGTCAGCAACGACCGGCGCGGCACCGGGTATCGCTCGCGCATCATCGCCGAAGACATGCGCATGGCCGGGAAAAGCGGCACCAGCCAGGTCCGCAACATCACCGCAGCCGAACGCGCGGCAGGCGTTATCCGCAACGAGGACCTGCCATGGGAGCGACGGGATCATGCGCTCTATGTGGCCTATGCGCCCTTTGACAACCCGCGCTTCGCCGTTTCGGTGGTTGTCGAACATGGCGGAGGGGGGTCCACCGCGGCGGCGCCGATCGCGCGTGACGTCCTGTTGCAGGCGCTGTATGGCGGCACCCCGCCACTTTCGGCCTACCCGAAGGCAGACCGCAACCGCATCAAGGCACAGCAGGAGCGACTGGAGCGTGAGCGCCTGAAGCGCGAAGACGCAGGAGGCAGTGACCGGGCATGAGCTATCTTGAACACCACGCCAAATCGGTTCCGACGGGCCTGCGCAAGATACTGTACCTGAACTGGCCGCTGACGCTGCTTTTGGCCTCGGTCGCGGGTGTGGGATTTCTGATGCTCTATTCGGTGGCCGGAGGGTCCTTTTCGCCCTGGGCCGAACCTCAGGCCAAACGCTTTGCCCTTGGCATGGCCGTGATGCTCGTGGTGGCCATCGTGCCGATCTGGTTCTGGCGCAACATTTCCGCCCTCGCCTACCTCGTCTCGCTTGTCCTGCTCCTTGCAGTCGAATTCTTTGGGACCGTCGGCATGGGGGCGCAGCGCTGGATCGATCTCGGCTTTATGCGCCTGCAGCCGTCCGAGCTGATGAAAATCACCTTGGTGATGCTTCTTGCCGCCTATTACGACTGGCTGCCGGCCGAAAAGACTTCTCGCCCCTTCTGGGTGCTGGTGCCGGTCCTGATGATCCTGATCCCGACCTTTCTCGTGCTCAAGCAGCCCGACCTTGGAACCTCGATCCTGCTGATGGCGGCAGGCGGCGGGGTGATGTTTCTTGCGGGCGTGCATTGGGCCTATTTCGCGGCCGTCATCGCCGCCGCCGTTGGGCTGGTCACGGCCGTCTTTCAAAGCCGGGGCACCGACTGGCAACTGATCAAGGACTATCAGTTCCGCCGCATCGACACATTCCTTGATCCGTCGCAAGATCCCCTGGGCGCGGGCTATCACATCACCCAGTCCAAGATCGCGCTGGGGTCGGGCGGCTGGTCCGGGCGCGGGTTCATGCAAGGAACCCAATCGCGGCTGAACTTCCTGCCGGAAAAGCACACCGATTTCATCTTCACCACCCTGGCCGAGGAGTTCGGTTTCATCGGCGGCTTTACCCTTCTCGGCATCTACGTGCTGATCATCGTTTTCTGCGTCGCCACCGCCCTTGCGGCGCGGGACCGGTTCTCCTCTCTTGTCACCTTGGGCATCGCGATCACCTTCTTCCTGTTCTTCGCGGTGAACATGTCGATGGTCATGGGGCTGGCACCGGTCGTGGGCGTTCCCTTGCCCTTGGTCTCTTACGGTGGATCGGCCATGCTGGTGCTGCTGGCCGCCTTTGGCCTCGTGCAAAGTGCAAATATTCACCGCCCGCGTTAAGCGCCATTCCCAACCACAGGACTTTTCTTCATGAGCATCTTCCACCTCGCCTATCATGTTGACGATCTGGAGCGCGCCCGCGCCTTTTACGGCACTCTTCTGGGCTGTCAGGAAGGGCGCAGCACGGACACCTGGGTCGATTTCAATTTCTTCGGACACCAGATCTCACTCCATCTGGGCCCGGTCTTTGCCACCGCCAACACCGGCAAGGTGGGCGATCACATGGTGCCGATGCCCCATCTTGGCGTGATCCTGCCGCAGGAGGAATGGCGCGCGCTGGCGGACCGGCTGCTGGCAGAGGGCATCGCGTTCACCATCGCCCCGACCACCCGCTTTGAAGGCGAGCCGGGGGAGCAAAGCACCATGTTCTTCCATGATCCCGCAGGCAACCCGATCGAGATCAAGGGCTTTCGTGACATGGCAGGAGTATTCGCCACATGATCAACGTCCAGTTTGCCGCCCTGCCCGCCCGTTGGGAGACCTACCGCGATCCACTCAAACACGCCTTTGCCAAGGCCGGACTGGAGGTGGACATGCGGCTCGACCACGCCTCGGATCAGGTGGACTACGTGGTCTATGCGCCCAATTCCGACCTTCAGGACTTCACGCCCTACACCCGCTGCAAGGCGGTGCTGAACCTCTGGGCCGGGGTGGAAAAGATCGTCGGCAATCAGACCCTGACCATGCCGCTCTGCCGCATGGTGGATCCCGGCCTGACCGCAGGCATGGTGGAATGGGTGACCGGCCATGTGATGCGCTATCACCTGGATATCGACCGTTCGATCACAGTGCAGGACCGGTGGGAGCCTGTGGTGCCGCCCCTGGCCTTTGGGCGCCCTGTTACCATGCTGGGCCTTGGCGCTTTGGGGAGCGCCTGTGCGCAAAGCCTCGCCCGCATCGGATTTCCGGTCACCGGCTGGTCGCGTTCCCCGAAGGAGATTGACGGGATCACCTGCCTCCATGGCGATGAGGGTTTGAAACAGGCCCTGTCAACGGCAGAGATCGTCATACTCCTCTTGCCGGATACACCCGCGACAACGAATATCCTGAATGCAGAGACACTCTCCCTGCTGCCCAAAGGCGCGCGGATCATAAATCCGGGCCGTGGCCCCCTGATCGACGATGCCGCGCTTCTGGCCGCACTCGACAGCGGGCAGGTGGGCCATGCCACGCTGGATGTCTTCCGGGTGGAGCCCCTGCCCGCAGATGATCCCTATTGGGCGCATCCGAATGTGACCGTCACGCCCCATATCGCTGCGGAAACCCGCGCCAGCACAGCCTCCGAGGTGATTGCCGAGAATATCCGTCGCGGCGAGGCGGGGGAACCTTTCCTTCACCTCGTCAATCGCGATCTCGGGTACTGAACGAGTTGCGCCGGAGAATACCCCGGCGCAATCACTTTACTTGGCGGCCAGACCGCGCCCTTTTAGCAGCGCGTCCACTCCGGGCAATCGCCCCCGGAAAGCAGTGTACAGTTCTGCCGGATCCTTGGAGCCGCCCGAGGACAGGATATGCTCCTCCAGCGCCTTGGCCCGCGCGGCATCAAAGGCCCCGCCTGCCTCTTCAAAGGCGGCAAAGGCATCGGCGTCCATCACCTCGGACCACATGTAGCTGTAATAGCCCGAGCTGTAGCCATCACCCGAAAAGACATGCGCGAAATGGGGCGTCGCATGGCGCATGGTGATTGCATGGGGCAGGCCGATTTCCGCCAGAACCTCGGCCTGCTTTGCCATCGGATCGGCGGGGGCCGCGCCATCGTGGAAGGCCAGATCGACCAGCGCCGAGGCAACATATTCCACGGTTTGAAAGCCCATATCGTAGGTGGCCGCGCCCAGAACCTTATCCAGCATTGCCTTCGGCATCGCCTCGCCGGTTTCCGCATGGGTGGCGAATTCGCTCAGCACTTCTGGGACTTCCAGCCAGTGTTCGTATAGCTGCGAGGGCAGTTCCACAAAATCGCGTGCAACCGAGGTGCCGGAAATGCTCTCGTAGGTCACATCCGACAGCATCTGGTGCAGCGCATGGCCGAACTCGTGGAACAGGGTACGCGCATCGTCATAAGACAAAAGCGCCGGATCGCCCTTGGCGAAGTTGCAGACATTGATCACCACAGGGGCCTGTTTTTCCGGGAACTTCGCCTGGCTGCGCATGGCCGAACACCAGGCGCCCGAACGTTTCGATCCGCGCGCGAAGTAATCGCCGATGAAGACCGCCACATGCTCGCCGTTCCGGGTCACCTCCCAAGCGCGGCAATCAGGGTGATAAAGCGGGATATCCAGCGGCGCGAACTCCAGCCCGAACAGCCGGTTTGCGCAGGCGAATGACGCCTCGATCATCCTGTCGAGTTGCAAGTAGGGTTTCAGTTCCGCCTCATCGAGGTCATGTTCGATCTTGCGGCGTTTTTCGGAATAGTAGTGCCAGTCCCAGGGCTCCAGGTCGCCATTGATCCCATCGGCCTGCATCATCTCGGTCAGCACCATCGCATCTTCATCGGCGCGCGCTTTGGCCGGGCCCCAGACATCCATCAAAAGGCCCCGAACGGCATCCGGCGTCTTGGCCATTTCGGTTTCCAGCTTATAGGCCGCGAAATTCTCATAGCCGAGCAGCTTGGCCCGTTCTTCCCGCAGTTTCAGAATTTCGGCCGCGATTTCCCGGTTGTCGGTCTTGCCGCCATTGGCACCGCGCGCCGCCCAGGCCTGAAACGCCTTTTCACGCAGATCGCGGCGCGGGGAGAACTTCAGAAACGGCGTGATGATAGACCGGGAGGTGGTGACAACCGGCCCGTTTGCGCCCTTTTCTTCACCCGCGGCGCGGGCGGCGGCGACGGCGAAATCGGGCAGACCTTCCAGATCATCCTCGGAAAGTTCCATGAACCAGTCGCGCTCATCCGCCAAAAGGTTCTGGGTGAACTCGGTGCCAAGAGTGGCCAGACGTCCCTTGATCTCTTGCATGCGGGCATCCTCAGCGCCTTCAAGCGCTGCGCCACCCCGCACGAAGCCTCGGTGGGTCAGCATCAATACCCGCTGCTGCTCCTCCGTCAGGTCAAGAGCCTCGCGCTGGTCCCAGACCGCCTTGACGCGCGCATAAAGCGCCTTGTTCGCCGTGATGGCCGAGAAATGCGCGGCCAGCTTCGGAGAAAACGCCCGCTGCAACTCTTCCCGCTTGGGGTTACTGTCAGCACCCGCAACTGCGTAGAAAACCGACAAAACCTGTTCCAGCGGGCGACAGGGGGTCTCCAGTGCCTCAATCACATTGGCAAAGCTCGGTGCATCAGGGTTCGTGGCAATGGCCTCGATCTGGGCCTTGTGTGCGACAAGCGCCTCCTCCAGGGCGGGGGCAAAATCCTCGTCGGAAATGCTGTCGAATGGCGCAAGTCCAAAAGGGGTGTCCCAGAGGGACAAAAGCGGGTTGGTCATAGGCAAAGCCTCCTTTGAAAGAGAAGCTATGCCTGCGCCCCGCCAGCGTCCAGAGGACGCGGGCACAATCCCCCGGATCATTCAATCAAAAGCGCGGAAAACCGGTCGATTCCAGCGCAATCAACTCTTGCTGGCCGCGCAGACCGGGCACTCCGCGCGCGGCTTCAAGCCAATCCGGCGGCTCTCTCCGTAAAGCGCATCATAGATCAGCATGGAGCCGCGCAGTACTTCACCGGCGCCGGTGATCTCCTTGATTGCCTCGACCGCCATCATCGCCCCCACTACGCCCGGAAGGGGGCCGATCACGCCGGCCTCTGAACAACTTGGCGCAAGGCCCGGCGCCGGGGCCTCGGGGAAGATACACTGGTAGCAGGGACCGCCCATCTTGGGCTGGAACACCGACAGTTGGCCCTCCCACTGCGACAGTGCCCCAGAGATCAGCGGCTTGCCAAGCGCCACGGCTGTTCGGTTGGACAGGTAGCGGCTATCGAAATTGTCGGTTCCGTCAAGGATGATATCGTATTCCGCAAAAAGATCGGCTGCGATTTCCTCGGTCAGGCGGCGATGATAGGGGTGCACGGTGACAAAGGGGTTCTGCGCCTCCATCGCCCGCTGCGCCGAGAACACCTTGGGAATGCCGATGTCCTCGTCGCGGTGAATGACCTGCCGCTGCAGGTTGGCGTTTTCCACAACATCGTCGTCGATCACCCCAATGGTGCCCACACCTGCGGCCGCCAGATATTGCAGCGCGGGCGCGCCCAGCCCCCCTGCGCCGATCACCAGAACCTTAGCGTTCTTCAGCTTCTTCTGACCCGGCCCGCCGAGTTCACGCAGAACGATATGACGGGCATAACGGTTGAGTTCGGTTTCCGAAAACCGCCCCGGTTTGTTGGCCGAAATGCGGTTCGCTTCCTCTTGCTCGGTTCCGGCATCGGCGCGGGCGCGCAGATGGGCCACAGCCCAGCTGTAGACCCCGATCACAAGGGCGACACCGCCAAGGATCAGCCAGGACTGCGCCGATCCTCCCGTGGCCACACGCAGGGGTGAGCCTTCAGGCAGGGTCAGTTGCAAGAGCAGAACAGCGGCAAACAACACAAGCAATACAGACAGGCGCACCCCACGCGCCAGCCCCATCAGCCTACCGCCCCACCAGATCAGCCCCGCAAGGCCCAGAACCAGGATCATCACCCTCTCCCTGTTGAACCGAACCCACCGCTGCCGCGCCGGGTCTCGCTCAGGTGCTCCACCAGCTCAAACCGTGCCTGCAGCACCGGTGCGATCACCATCTGAGCGATCCGGTCGCCATGAGCGATCTCGAACCGTTCCTGCCCCGCATTTAGGATGATCACCCCCAAAGGCCCGCGATAATCGCTGTCGATGGTGCCCGGCGTATTCGGCAATGTGATCCCATGTTTCAGCGCCAGGCCAGAGCGCGGGCGGATCTGGATCTCATAGCCATCCGGAATCTCGACCCGCAGCCCCGTAGGAACAAGGGCGCGGGCGCCCGGCTCCAGTACGACAGGCGTTCGATCCGGCAAATCCGCGCGCAGATCGGCTCCTGCAGCACCTTCGGTCTCATAGGAGGGCAGCGGCAGATCCGGATCTGCCTGCGCATCACGGCATATGCGGATGGTGACCATGTTGGCTCCTTGTTGAAAAATTCAGAAACGCAGACGCCCGGACCGGCTCAATCCGCAAGCACAGAGGCGATCCGCTCGGCCAGCCTGCGCGCCACCTCATCCTTGCCCATGCGCGGCCAGTCCTCGGCCCCATCTTCTGAGATCAGGGTCACAGCGTTTTCGCTGCCACCCATGATGCCAGTCGCCGGAGAAACATCGTTGGCCACAATCCAGTCGCAGCCCTTGCGCAGGCGTTTCGCAGTGGCGTTTTCCAAAACGTCATTGGTTTCGGCGGCAAAACCCACAACCAGACCGGGGCGACCTTTTTCCATGTGCGATACGGTCTTGAGGATGTCGGGGTTCTCGGCGAACTCCAGCGCGGGCAGCCCGTCCTTCGTTTTCTTGAGTTTGCGGTCCGAGGCGCTTTCCACCCGCCAATCCGCAACCGCCGCCGCAAAAACCGCGGCATCGGCCGGCAGGGCGGCCTCGACCGCGGCTTGCATTTCAAGCGCGCTTTCCACCGGCACGACCTCAACACCTTCGGGGGGCCGGACCGTTGCCGGGCCCGTGATGAACACCACTTCCGCTCCCAACGCGCTCAGAGCACGGGCCACCGCCGTCCCTTGCGCACCGGAAGAGCGGTTGGCGATGTATCGCACCGGATCAATCGGCTCATGCGTGGGACCGGAGGTCACCACGATACGCTTGCCGGTCAGGGAGCCTTTCCGAAACTGCGCGGCAATGGCGGCGACAATCTCGTCCGGCTCGGCCATCCGTCCGGGGCCGAACTCACCGCAGGCCATGCCGCCTTCATTGGGGCCGACAAAGCGGATGCCATCCCCTTTCAGCACGTCGATATTGCGCTGCGTCGCGGGATGTTCCCACATGCGAACGTTCATCGCGGGCGCGATCAGCACCGGCGTGTCGGTTGCAAGCAACAGGGTCGAGGCCAGATCATTCGCCAGCCCCTGCGCCATTTTTGCCATCAGATCAGCCGTGGCGGGGGCCACAACCACCAGATCGGCGCTGCGCGATAGCTGGATATGGCCCATTTCGGCCTCTGACGTCAGATCGAACAGATCGCGGTGCACGGGCGCGCCCGCCAGAGCCGACACGGACAGAGGGGTCACGAATTCCTCCCCTGCGCGGGTCAGAACCGGAGCCACGCTTGCGCCCTGATCCTGCAGGCGGCGGATCAGTTCCAGGGCCTTGTAGGCGGCGATGCCACCGCCGATGATCAGTAGAATATGTTTGCCAGCCAGCATATTAACCGTCTCCGCCCGTCCTTGGGAGTTCTCTTGTGGCGCCGACCTTACTGCGCGCGGCACCAAGTGTGAAACGGTTTTCGGCTCAGCCTTTCTTGAACACCAGACAGGGGTCCGGGCGCTCTGCCGCAGGGCTGTCGAGCAGAACGTCAAACGTGCCGCTGATCGCTCCCCCCTCGCTTTGGCCGAGGCTCAGAACCTTCGCGCCGAGACGCGCTGCACTGAGATAGACAGCCAGTCCCCGATCCAGCCGCGCATGGCCATTGCCGGTGATGACCACCACCGGCCCGCCTGTGTCGCTCAGCGCCCGATCTGTGGCCGCAGCAAGGGCGGCATCGCGCAAACGCTGGAAATCCACCAGAACGGGCAACATCTCTTCGGGCATGGCATTGCAGTGATTGGCCATCTGGTCTGCCTCACGCGCCGATTGCTCGGCCTCGGGCAAGGGCTTGTCCAGCCCGAACTCCGGAGCCCGCGCACCAAAGTAGCTGGCCACCCCCTGCTCCAGCGCCGATCGGGCCTCGGCCCGAGGCACCAACGCGCCGTATTGACGGGCCGGAGCCGCCGCCTCAAAGACCGGAGCGTATAGGTCGAACGCAGGCCAGCCAGACTCTGCCCAGTCAAGAGCCTTGGCCGTGACATCAGCGCTGCCCATCATATCAGGCGTAAGCCCATCCGCCTGTTCCTGCGTGATCATCTCCCAGACAACGGCACGGGGGGCAATCTGAAGCAGGATCTCGGCCTGGTTCAGATGGTGGGCCGCATTGTCATGCACTTCACCAAGAATAACGACATCTGCATCCCGCAGCAGGGACGATGCCGCTTCTGCAGAGGCGACAAATGCAGGCGCGGACCCGGCCCGGACAGACGCCGCTCCGCCGGTCAACAAAAGGGCGACCGCAGCACTCACTGCGGCCGCCTTCCCGACAAAAAGAATCGACTTTCTCATGAGAGGAAGTTGTGCACCTCCCGCGAGCAGCCTTCAAGGGTCTTTCGCATTTTCTGGAACGCGGCGGCCTCCAGCTGGCGCACACGCTCTTTCGACAGGTTCAGCTCAAGGCCGAGGCTTTCGAGGGTGCGCGGTTCTTCGCGCAGCTTGCGCTCGGTGATGATGAAGCGTTCGCGTTCGTTGAGGGCCTGGAGGGCCTGCACGAGCCAGGCACGAAGCTGACGGCGGTCATGCTCGGCTTCGACCAGTTCAGCGGCCTGGGCGCTGTCGTCTTCCAACGCTTCGATCCACTCGCGCCCCTCATCGTCAGAGGACTGCACCGCGTTCAAAGAGAAGTCGGACCCAGACAAGCGGCCATCCATCATCTCCACATCGCGCAGGGGCACGCCGATCTCTGCTGCGATCTGCTGGTTGAGCTGGTGCTTGTCCAGCTCGACCCCCGCGGCGCTGGCCTCTCGCTCCAGCTGAGCCTGCACCCGCCGCATGTTGAAAAACAGCGATTTCTGGGACGAGGTGGATCCGGTGCGCACCATCGACCAGTTTCGCATGACATAGTCCTGAATCGACGCCTTGATCCACCAGACCGCATAGGTGGAAAACCGCACGCCGCGATCGGGATCGAATTTGTCGGCGGCCTTCATCAGGCCCACACCGGCCTCCTGAATGAGATCATTCATCGGCGCGCCGTAACGTTTGAACTTGGCCGCCATCGAGATCGCCAGACGCATGTAGGCGTGGATCAGGCGATGGAGCGCTTGCTCGTCCCGCTGGTCCCGCCAGGCGTAGGCCAGTTTCAACTCGGTTTCAGCATCCAGCAGCTCGGCTTTCATCGCCTGCCGTGGCAGCGGGTTTTCAGTGGTCGCGTCAAGTGCCATGATACTCCCCTCGAAACTCATTTGATGGTATTACGCAGCCGCAGCGCGATTGGATCACCTGGTCTTAAAATTTCTTTACGCACCTCACTGGACTTGAAAACGCATCGCCACAGGTACTGCGCTCAGGGCACGAAAATCGGCCGTTCCCACCGTGATTGGCTCATTGTTCGGAGCTTGCGAGGTGGGCAGATGCTTGTCTTGAGGCAGGTCAGCAGATACGCAAACCGAAACAGAACCTTCAGATAACAGGGTACGCACCTTGACCGTAGCTGTCACACTCATTCTTGGCGGGGCCGCATCCGGCAAGTCGGCCTTTGCCGAAACCCTGTGCGTTTCCTCAGGCAAGCCAAAGGCTTATTGGGCCACATCACAGGTGCTTGATGATGAAATGCGCGAAAAGGTGGACAAACACCTCAAGCAGCGTGGCGCGGGCTGGCAGACTTTCGAGGAGCCATTTGACGCTGCCACTGTTCTCGGCCGTCTCTCCGCGGACCAGATTTGCCTTGTGGACTGTGCAACCATGTGGCTGACCAACCACCTTTTGGCCGACAACGATCTGGAGGCCGAGACGCAAGGCCTGTTGGACGCCATTGACAGATGTGCCGCTGAAATCGTGATCGTCACGAATGAAACCGGCCTCGGCATCGTGCCAGAGAATGCGCTCGCGCGCAGGTTCCGCGAGGCACAGGGTCGGCTCAACATCGCGCTGGCAGCCCGCGCGGATATCGTGGTTCAGGTGACGGTCGGCCTTCCGCTGGTTCTGAAAGGAGCGTTGCCGTGACACGCCTGTTCCTGGTCCGCCATGGGCCAACCCATGCGAAATCGATGGTTGGCTGGTCCGACCTGCCTGCGGACCTGTCCGATACTGACGCCCTTGACCGCCTGTCCGCAGCCCTGCCCGATGAGGCGCTTGTCGTCTCCTCGGACCTGTCGCGCGCAGCCGACACCGCCAGCGCAATTGCACGCGGCAGACATCGCCTTGATCATCTTCCGGACCTGCGGGAAATCCATTTCGGCGCCTGGGAGCTGCGAAGCTGGAAAGAAATCGACGCCGAAGACCCCGAGCGCATCCGCGCCTATTGGGAAACGCCCGGCGACGTGCGCCCGCCCGGCGGTGAAAGCTGGAACGAGGTCTGCGCCCGTGTGGACCGCGCCATCGACGGTCTGATCGCGGCCCATCGCGGCAAGAACCTGATCGTCGTGGGGCATTTCGGCCAGATCCTGACCCAGATCCAACGGGCCGAGCGGCTGACACCGGAAGAGGCCTTCTCTCACCGGATCGACAACCTGTCCCTGACGGAGATCCACTGTGCGCCGGATGGCTGGCAGGCCAAGCGGATCAATCACCTTCCGTGATGGCATAACGCACAAACCATCGATTTGATAATACCCCGGGCCGGGATAGCCTGCCGGTATGACATATGATCTTTATATCGGCGACCGCATGTATTCCAGCTGGTCCTTGCGCGGCTGGCTCATGCTCGAAAAATTCTCGCTCCCCCATGTGGTTCATATGGTGGGGCTCTATTCCGGAACCATGGCGGATGATCTTGCGGATCTGGCGCCCGCGCGGCTGGTGCCGACCCTGCGCACGCCTGAAGGGACCGTGATCGGCGAAAGCCTTGCGATGGCAGAAACCCTGGCCGAGCGGCACCCCGACGCGGGTCTTTGGCCCAAGGATGCGGCGGCGCGGGCCACGGCGCGCTGGCTCGTGGCCGAAATGGCCTGCGGTTTTTCCGCGCTGCGCGGCAATTGCCCCATGCAGCTGAGCCACATCTGGGAGGGGTTCACGCCCTCGGAGGCCGTGCTGAAAGATCTGGCGCGGATCGAAACGCTTTTTGCCCATGCCCGCACGGTCTCTGGCGCGACGGAGGGCTGGCTCTTTGGTGACTACAGCCTTGTCGATGTCTTCTATACGCCCGTCGCGGCGCGGATCGTCGGCTATAACCTGCCTGTTTCGCCTGAAACACGCGCCTATTGCCGCGCGCTGCTCTCTGACCCTGCGGTCTTGCGCTGGCAGGAACAGGCCCGGGACGTGACCTACGATCCCGAACCCTATGCCATCGACCTGTCCCGGCGCGCGTGGAGCCTTGGCTAAGCCAATCCAGAATTCCGCGAAATCAACGTCAAAAACACACGCATAACCTGTTTTTCTG
Source organism: Phycobacter sedimenti (assembly GCF_038148855.1). Classification (NCBI taxonomy): domain Bacteria; kingdom Pseudomonadati; phylum Pseudomonadota; class Alphaproteobacteria; order Rhodobacterales; family Roseobacteraceae; genus Phycobacter; species Phycobacter sedimenti. The sequence goes on from NZ_JBBVGR010000010.1 coordinate 57,183, forward strand.
ACGACTCCGATCCCTCGTTCGCTAGTGTTTTCACAGGCATATTCAGAGGGATAGCACGGTATGATTTCGCGGGCCTACACGGTTGCCTTTCAAGGGGTAGAGGCGCGCCCGGTCGAGGTGCAATGTGCCGTGGTGCCGGGGCTGCCCGCCTTTTCCATCGTCGGCCTGCCGGACAAGGCAGTGAGCGAGGCACGCGAACGGGTGCGCTCGGCCTTTGCGGCGATGTCCATCGCGCTGCCCTCGAAACGGATCACAGTGAACCTCTCGCCCGCTGATCTACCCAAGGAAGGCAGCCATTTCGACCTGCCCATCGCGCTGGCACTCCTGGCGGCCATCGAAGTGATACCGCTGGAGACCGCGAGCGAGACCATTGCCCTTGGCGAACTTTCCCTTGATGGCACTCTGATCCCCGTTGTGGGCGCCCTGCCCGCCGCCATGACCGCCGCGAGCGAAGACCGCCTGCTGCTCTGCCCAAAGGCCTCGGGCGCTGAGGCCGCCTGGGTCGATGCGGCGCGGGTGATCGGCGCCGCAAGCCTTTTGGATGTGGTGCGCCACTTCACCGGCAAGATGCCCTTGGCAGAGGCGGTCGCAGGAGAGGTCACGGATGCCCTTGGTGCGCGCGATCTGCGCGACGTCAAAGGACAGGAACGTGCCAAACGCGCGCTTGAGATCGCCGCCGCCGGGCGGCATCACCTGTTGATGATCGGCCCGCCGGGATCGGGGAAGTCCATGCTGGCGGCGCGCCTGCCGACGATCCTGCCGCCCCTGACCCCAGCTGAGGCATTGGAAACCTCGATGATCCAATCCTTATGCGGGTTGATCGAGGATGGCGGCATCAACCGCAGCCGTCCTTTTCGCGAACCGCACCATACAGCGTCGATGGCCGCCATCGTCGGTGGCGGTCGGCGCGCCCAGCCCGGTGAGATCAGCCTTGCCCACAATGGTGTGTTGTTTCTCGACGAACTGCCGGAATTCTCTCGGCCCGTGCTGGAAACTCTGCGCCAGCCCCTGGAGACCGGAGAGGTGATGGTGGCCCGCGCCAATGCCCATGTGAAGTACCCCAGCCGCTTCATGCTGGTGGCCGCTGCCAACCCCTGCAAGTGCGGTCATCTGGCCGATCCTGCCCGCGCCTGCTCCCGTGCGCCGATCTGCGCCGAGGATTACATGGGTCGCATTTCCGGTCCGCTGATGGACCGGTTCGATCTGCGCATCGAAGTGCCCCCCGTTCCTTACAGCGACCTGGACCTCGCGCCCGCCGCCGAAGGGTCTGCGGAGGTGGCCCATCGCGTTGCTGCCGCCCGTGACCTGCAGGAAGAAAGATTCCGGACACAGCCCGAGGTGCATCTCAACTCTGATGCCGAAGGCGCCCTGCTGGAAGAGATCGCCACGCTTGACGCCGAAAGCCGCGCACTGCTGCACAAGGCCGCCGACCGGTTCTCCCTGACCGCTCGCGGCTATCACCGCGTTTTACGGGTGGCACGCACCATTGCCGATCTTGAGGAAGAGCCGGACATCCAGCGTCCGCATGTTGCAGAGGCGCTGGGGTTCCGGCTGGCGCAATGAACCATCGCCAGCCGAAGCGCCTCACAGCTTGGATTCGATCACCTGCCAGACCTTTTCGGCGATATTGACGCCGTCAAAACGCTCCAGCTCCTGAATGCCGGTGGGCGAGGTCACGTTGATCTCGGTCAGGTAGTCCCCGATCACGTCGATGCCGACAAAGATCTGACCCTTTTCCTTCAGAAGCGGGCCGATGGTGGCGCAGATCTCAAGGTCGCGTTCGGTGAGGCCGATCTTTTCCGGGCGCCCGCCCACATGCATGTTCGAGCGGGTCTCGCCTGCGGCAGGCACACGGTTGATGGCGCCCACGGCCTCGCCATCAACCAGGATCACGCGTTTATCGCCATTGCTGACGTCGGGCAGGAATTTCTGCACAATCAGCGGCTCCCGGCTGAATCCGGTGAAGAGTTCGTGCAAGGAGGTCAGGTTGCGGTCATTGGCATCCAAGCGGAACACACCAGCCCCGCCGTTGCCGTATAGGGGCTTGAGAATAATGTCGCCGTGCTTTGCCTTGAACGCCTTGATGGTGTCCAGATCACGGGCAATCGCCGTCGGCGGCGTCAGCTGAGGGAAATCGAGCACCAGCAGTTTTTCCGGGTAATTGCGCACCCAGAAGGGGTCGTTCACAACCAGCGCCTGCCCTTTCAGGCGGTCCAGCAAATGTGTCGAAGTGATGTAATGCATGTCAAAGGGCGGATCCTGCCGCAGCCAGACCACGTCGAAATCGGCCAGATCCACCTCGCGCTCCGGGCCCAGAACCGCGGGGGTTCCGGGAACCCGCTGCACCGTCATGTCATGCCCGCGCGCAGTGATACGCCCTTCCTGATAGGCAAGGTGATCGGGGCTGTAATAGAACAGGGTATGCCCCCGCGCCTGCGCCTCTTCGGCAAGACGAAAGCTGCTGTCGGCATTGATGTCGACGCCCAGGATCGGGTCCATCTGGAAGGCGATTTTCATGAAGTGCATCCCTTTTGTTTCGACGAATAGATGGCCCAGCGCGACCAAAGGATCAATAGAGCAGCGCCCGCCTAGCCCTGCCCAAAGACATTTTCCAGGATCTCAACCGCGCCTTCCCCATTCACAAGTACGGCATCAAGGCGCGCTTCGGTCAGCTGGCCCTGTGGCTCCCCATCCAGAAAGTGCGCAGCGCTGGTCATGATGCGTTGCATCTGCGCAGGGGTTATCCGTGCGGCGGCGGCCTCGAATGTGGCGCTGTGCTTGACCTCGGCAAAGACCACAAGCGCGCCCTTGCGCAGGATCAGGTCAATCTCGCCGCCGGGGCCACGCCAGCGGCGCATGGCCACATGATAACCAAGCTCTTCATAGGCACGGGCGGCGGCCTCTTCGGCGGCTTGTCCGGCCAGATGGGCACGCTGGCCTTTGTGCCGCTGCCCTGGCACGACCTTACCCTGCCTCTTTGGCGAGATTCAGGGCCAGCTGGTAAACCTTGCGCCGGGGCAGCCCGTGGGTTTCGGCCACGATGGAGGCGGCGTCCTTGACCGAATTGTCCTTCAGGGCCGCGCGCAGGTCTTCTTGCAGGCTGGCCTCGCTTACCTCTGCTTCTCTCGCGCGGTCCACCAACATGACGATTTCGCCTTTGACCGGACCGTCCTCCAGCCCCTGCGCCAAGGTGTCCAGCGTGCCGCGCCGCACCTCTTCGAACTTCTTGGTGATCTCGCGACAGAGCGCTGCGGGACGGTCGCCAAGGACCTCTGCCATGTCAGCGACCGAGGCCGCAATACGCTTGGGCGATTCGTAGAAGATCAGCGTTCCTGGCACGGCCCGCAGCTCTTCCAGGCGCTTGCGCCGGGCGGATGTTGCGTTCGGCAGGAAACCGGCAAAAAAGAAGGCATCCGTCGGCAGGCCCGCCAATGTCAGCGCCGCAAGCGCCGCCGAAGGTCCCGGCGCCACGGTGACCTTGTGCCCTGCCTCGGCTGCCGCGCGGCTGAGGTCATAACCGGGATCGGCAATCAGCGGCATGCCCGCCTCGGAGGCATAGGCGACCGACTGCCCCTCGGCCATGGCCTGCATCAGGCGTGCCCGCGCCCCTGCGCCGCTGTGATCGTGATAGGCGATGATCTGGCGCTGGTTCAGCGGAACACCATGGATTTCCATCAGCTTGCGCAGCGAACGTGTGTCCTCGGCGGCGATCACATCGGCCGAGGCCAGCACATCCAGCGCCCTGAGGGTGATGTCGCGCGCGGTCCCGATGGGCGTGGCCACGAAGTGGAGCCCCGGCAACAATTTGACGATCTGGTGATTCACGCTGGACCCGCCTTCTTGGTCGTTTATGATCCCCTCAAATTCGCTTTGGCCACCAACACGGGCGCCCGCAGCCTGAACAGGGGAGTTACAGTTTCATTATGTTCGCCGTTTTTAGACAGGCCCGCAAGGCGGCTTTGGCCGCTGTCACCGCTGTTTCCGCACTTGCGCTCGGCGCCTGTAATCCGGTGACCACCGGTGGCGGCCCCTCGATCAATACGTCAAAACCGGTTCCCGTCGCCCTGTTGGTGCCAAGAGGATCCACCCAGGCCGGCGATAGCGTGCTTGCTCAAAGCCTTGAAAACGCAGCACGTCTGGCCATCGGGGACCTGAAGGGCGTCCAGATTGATCTGCGCGTCTATGACACTGCCGGCGATCCGACCGTGGCCGCCAATGCGGCAACCCAGGCCATCAATGATGGTGCCCGCATTCTGCTTGGCCCGGTCTATGCCGAAGCCGCCAATGCCGCAGGCGTGGCCGCAGCAAAGCGCAACGTCAACGTTCTGGCCTTTTCCAACAACACAGCCATTGCCGGCGGCAATGTGTTCATCCTTGGCGCCACATTCGCCAACACGGCACAGCGCCTGACCTCCTATGCGGCGCGCCAGGGGCGTGGCAATATCGTGATTGTCGGCGGCAATGATGCGGCGGGCAAGGTCGGCAGCGGTGCCATCCAGGCCGCAGCGGCCCGCAGCGGCGCCACCATCGCAGGCAGCATCGACTACGAGCTGTCCCAGAAGGGCGTGATCGACGCCATCGGCCCGATCCGCGACACCGCCCGCGCCAGCAATGCCAATGCGATTTTCATGACCGCAACCACGGCAGGCGCGCTGCCGCTTTTGACCCAGCTTCTGCCCGAAGCGGGGCTCGACAAGGAAACCTACCAATACATCGGCCTGACCCGTTGGGATATTCCATCGCAAACCCTGGCGATGCCCGGCGTACAAGGCGGCTGGTTTGCCCTGCCGGACCCGGCCAAGTCGCAGCAATTCGTCTCGCGATACAGCGCGGCCTATGGCGGCGCACCTCATTCGATCGGTGGTCTGGCCTATGACGGTATCGCCGCCATTGGTGCGCTTGTCAGCGCGGGCAAGAGCGATGCCCTGACGGGTGCGGCCCTGACACAAACTGCAGGCTTCCAGGGCACCGGCGGCATCTTCCGCCTGCGTCCCGATGGCACCAATGAACGCGGCCTCGCTGTCGCTACAATCCAAGAACAGAAGGTGGTCGTCATTGACCCAGCCCCAAGCAGCTTCTCCGGCGCCGGTTTCTGATCCGGCCCATGTCCCGCAAAACCTGCTGCCGCCGATCAAGGGGGAGCTGATCTGTCCCTCGACGCAGATCTTTGACGCAGCTCATCTGCGAAGTAAGCTGTCGCAGGCCGCCGAAACCCTGGACGCCAGTGCGCTGCGCGCCGAGGTGGTGCGCCTCTTGCGCGAGGCCAACAAGGCCGGGCGCGCCACCATTGCCGAAGCCTTTGCAGCAGCGCCCTTTGCAGCACGCGCTCTGACGCAATCCTACAGCCACCTGACCGACGGGCTGGTGACAACCGCCTTTTATGCTGCGACGGAGCTTTTGCATCCGCTGGCCAACCCGACGCGGGGCGAACGGATCGCGGTCATGGCCGTCGGCGGCTATGGGCGCGCCGAAATGGCGCCCTTTTCCGACGTGGATCTGCTGTTTCTGACCCCCTACAAGATCACCGCCTGGGCCGAGAGCGTGATTGAATCCATGCTCTACATCCTGTGGGATCTGCGCCTCAAGGTCGGCCATTCAAGCCGCACCATCAAGGATTGCATCCGCCTGGGCGCTGAAGACTACACCATCCGCACGGCCATGCTGGAGCATCGCTTCCTGTCGGGCGATGCCGGTCTTGCGGCAGAGCTTGACGAGCGGCTGCAAAGTGACCTCTTTTCCAAGGACGCGCGCGAATTCATCGAAGCCAAGCTGGCAGAGCGGGATGAGCGCCACCTGAAACAGGGTGAGCGGTACATGGTCGAGCCCAACGTCAAGGAGGGCAAGGGCGGCCTGCGGGATCTGCAATCGCTGTTCTGGATTGCCAAGTACCTTTACCAGGTGCAGGACGTGGCCGAACTTGTACCTCTCGGGCTGTTCAAACCGGATGAGTTCAGGTTTTTTGCAGAGGCCGAGAACTTTCTCTGGGCCGTGCGCTCGCATCTGCATCTGGTCACCGGACGCGCCACGGAACAGCTGACGTTTGATCTTCAGGTCGAGGTGGCCCAGCGCATGGGCTATCAGGACAAGGCCGGACGCCGCGCGGTCGAGATCTTCATGCAGAACTATTTCCGCAAGGCGACACAGGTCGGGGATATCACCCGCATCTTCCTGACCAAGCTTGAGGCGAGCCAGCAGAAGAGCGAACCGCTTTTGGAGCGGATCTTTCGCCGCCGTCCCCGGATCAAACCCGGCTACAAGGTGGTCAACAATCGACTGGACATCGAAGACCCGGAGACCTTTCTTGGCAACAAGCTGAACCTGCTCAGGATCTTCGAAGAGGGCCTGCGTACAGGCATGCTGATCCATCCCGATGCCATGCGCCTTGTGACTGCGAACCTTGATCTGATTGACGACGATATGCGCGCGGATAAGGAAGCCAACCGTATCTTTTTGGATCTGCTGCTGAAACACGGCAACCCCGAACGCGCCCTGCGCCGCATGAACGAACTTGGCGTACTCTCTGCCTTCCTGCCGGAGTTCGAGCCGATCGTGGCGATGATGCAGTTCAACATGTACCACTCCTACACGGTAGACGAGCACACCATCCAGGTGATCTCGAACTATGCCGCCATCGAGAGGGGCGAGCTGGAAGAGGAACTTCCGGTCTCATCAGAGGTGCTGCGCCAGGGCATCAACCGCAAGGTTCTGATGGTCGCCATGCTGCTGCACGATATCGGCAAGGGGCGCGAGCAGGACCATTCCATCCTGGGCGCGCAGATCGCCCGCAAGGTCGCGCCGCGCCTCGGCCTCAACAAGTCGGACTGCGAAACGGTCGAGTGGCTGGTGCGCTATCACCTTCTGATGTCCGACATGGCGCAGAAACGCGATATCGCCGATCCGCGCACTGTGCGCGGTTTTGCCAAGGCGGTGCAATCGGTGAAACGGCTGGATCTGTTGCTGCTGCTGACAGTCTGTGACATTCGCGGCGTTGGTCCGGACACCTGGAACAACTGGAAAGCCGCGCTTTTACGCTCTCTCTATAGCCAGACCCGCAGTGCGCTTGAGGACGGCATGGAAGCGCTCAGCCGCGAACATCGTGGAGCCGCCGCCAAGAAACGCCTGCGCAAGGCGCTGCCAGAGTGGAGCAAGGCCGACCTCAAGCGGGAGACCTCACGCCATTATCCGCCCTACTGGCAGGGTCTGCACGTGACCGCCCATATAGACTTTGCGGAAATGCTCCAGGAGCTTGAGGCAAAGGATGATCCGGGAGAGGTGATCATTCGCCTGCACCCGGACGAGGACCGCGATGCCACGCGCGCCTGTTTTGCGATGACGGACCATCCGGGCATCTTTGCCCGCATGGTCGGGGCGCTGGCGCTGGTCGGGGCCAATGTGGTCGATGCGCGCTCCTACACCACCAAGGACGGCTATGTGACCGATGCCTTCTGGATCCAGGATTCCGAGGGCCATCCCTTCGAGGCTTCACGCTTGACCCGCCTGACCCAGATGATCCTGAAAACGCTGAAAGGCGAGGTCATCACCCGCGAGGCAATGGTGTCGCGCGACAAGATCAAGAAGCGCGAAAAGGCCTTTAACGTCCAGACCCATATCACCTTTGATAACGAAGGCTCCGAGATCTACACCATCATCGAGGTGGACACCCGCGACCGGGCGGGTCTGCTTTATGATCTGGCGCGCACACTCGCGGATGCGAACGTCTATATCGCCAACGCGGTGATCGCGACCTATGGCGAACAGGTGGTGGATACATTCTACGTCAAGGACATGTTCGGACTGAAATACCATTCAGAGTCCAAGCAAAAAACGCTTGAGCGCAAATTGCGGGACGCCATTTTGGCCGGGGCCGCGCGGGCCGGATCATGAAGCCAGTCAAACTGATTTCCGGCTTCATGACGGTCGGGTTCTGGACGCTGGCCAGCCGTGTCCTAGGATTTGCGCGTGATATCATGATCGCGAGCTTCCTCGGCACCGGCGCGGTGGCCGAAGCCTTTCTGGTGGCCTTCAGCCTGCCCAACATGTTCCGCCGCTTCTTCGCCGAAGGGGCCTTCAACACCGCATTTGTCCCGCTTTTCTCGAAAAAGCTGCAAAAGGGAGAGGATCCCGTCGGGTTCGCCCAGGATGCCTTTTCCGGCCTTGCCACCCTGCTGATTCTTTTCACACTCGTCGCGCAGCTTGTCATGCCCTGGCTGGTTCTGGCCATGGCCAGCGGATTTCGCGGCGATGTACGCTTTGATCTGGCAGTGGATTTCGGGCGGATCACCTTTGCCTATATCCTGTTCATCTCCCTTGCGGCGCTCTTGTCTGGTGTGCTCAATGCCTCGGGACGGTTCGCGGCGGCTGCAGCGGCGCCTGTTCTGCTGAACGTCATTCTGGTGAGCGCCCTGCTGCTGGGGGAAAGCGGTGTATTCGGCTCGGTTTCAGATCCGCCGAGTCCTGAGGTTGCCGGTCTCTCACAAGGCACCATCCTGGCCTGGGGCACGCTGATTGCCGGTGTGGCCCAGATGGGACTGGTCTGGATCGCCGCAAAGCACGCCGGTTTCAAACTGCTGCCGCGCAGGCCGCGTTTGACCCCCGACCTGAAGCGCCTCGCCTTCATTGCAGCCCCTGCCATGCTGGCCGGAGGGGTCGTGCAAATCAACCTGTTGGTCGGTCGTCAGGTGGCGAGTTTCTTTGACGGGGCGATTGCCTGGCTCAGCTATGCAGACCGGCTCTACCAGCTGCCGCTGGGGGTGGTCGGCATTGCGGTGGGGATCGTCCTGTTGCCAGATCTGTCGCGCCGCCTTGCGGCCGAGGATGAGGCAGGATCCCAGTACGCGCTCAGCCGCGCGGCAGAGATTTCCCTGGCGCTGACCATCCCGTCAGCGGTTGCCCTGGTCGCGATCCCGCTGCCACTGGTGTCGGTTCTGTTCGAACGGGGGGCCTTCGATTTCGAGGACAGCCAGGCCACGGCTCTTGCGGTCGCGGTCTACGGGCTCGGCCTGCCCGCCTTCGTGATGCAGAAGGTGCTGCAGCCGCTCTATTTTGCCCGCGAGGATACGCGCACGCCGTTCCGCTTTGCCGTGGTGGCCATGGTGGTCAATGCGGCGACCGCGATCCTCTGCGCCTACCTCTTTGGTTTTATCGGTGCAGCCATGGGGACCACGATCGCCGGCTGGGCGATGGTGCTGCTGCTCGCAGTCGGCACCAAGGGGATGGGCCGAAGCGCGCGTTTCGACAGCCGCTTCCATGCCCGGATCTGGCGGATCATCCTCGCCTCCCTGTTGATGGGCGCGCTCTTGTGGGGGCTTGCCACTGTGATGGAGCCATGGCTTTACAGCGCCACCGTGCGCTATCCCGCGCTGGCTGTTCTCGTTGTCAGTGGGATCGTGAGCTATTTCGCGGTTGGACAGATCGTCGGCGCGTTTCGCGTGGCAGAGTTCAAAAACGCCCTGCGTCGGAGCCCGAAAGCGCCCTGAACCCCGCGACCCCGAAAATCAGTCAAAAAAAGGCCGCCCGATACGGGCGGCCTTTTGTGATTCGGGAAGCAACAGCGCCGTCATCATTCTTTTGTTTTGGTTTGCGCCAGACAGATGTCTGGCAAACAACCTCAGAGCAGTTCCAGCGAACCTGCGGACTGCTTGCCATCACGGCCAGTTTCCAGTTCATAGGAAACTTTCTGGTTGTCATTCAAACCGTTGAGGCCCGAGCGTTCAACCGCAGAGATGTGCACAAACACATCTTTTCCGCCGGACTCGGGCTCGATAAAGCCGTAGCCTTTAGTTGCGTTGAACCATTTTACGGTGCCATTGGCCATCCGATATCTCCAGTATAGACTACCTCCGCAACGTGCGAAGGCATGTCGTTGTGTATCACAAGGTCGTCGGTCCGACCATGCCAATAATATCGTAGGTCTTGCGAAGTATCGGCGCGGTGATCTCGCGGGCGCGTTCGGCGCCGCGGGTCAGGATGCGGTCGATCTCCTCCTGCTCGTTCATCAGACGGGCCATCTCGGTCGAAATCGGCGCCATCTTGGATACCGCAAGATCGGCGAGCATGGGCTTGAACTCGGAAAACTGCTTTCCGCCCACATCGGCCAGCACCTGCTCCACGGTCTGGTCATTCAGCGCAGCATAGATATTGACGAGGTTGCGGGCCTCGGGACGCTCCTCAAGGCCTTTTTCCTCGCTTGGCAGGGCCTCCGGATCGGTCTTGGCCTTGCGGATCTTCTTGGCAATGGCGTCAGCATCGTCGGTCAGATTGATGCGGCTGGCATCCGAAGGATCGGATTTCGACATCTTCTTGGAGCCATCGCGCAGGGACATGACGCGGGTCGCCGCCCCTTCGATCACCGGCTCGGTCATCGGGAAGAAATCGACGCCATAGTCGTGGTTGAACTTGGCGGCGATGTCGCGGGTCAGCTCAAGGTGCTGTTTCTGATCCTCGCCCACCGGAACATGGGTGGCGTGATAGACGAGAATGTCAGCCGCCATCAGCGCCGGATAGCCAAACAGACCAAGCGAGGCGTTCTGGGCGTTCTTGCCGGCCTTGTCCTTGAACTGGGTCATGCGCTGCATCCAGCCCATGCGGGCGACACAGTTGAACACCCAGCCAAGCTGCGCATGCTCGGGCACCTGGCTCTGGTTGATCAGGATCGATTGTTCGGGATCCAGCCCCGCCGCGATGAAGCCCGCACACAGCTCGCGGGTGGATTTCTTCAGGTCGGCGGGGTCCTGCCAGACGGTGATCGCGTGCAGGTCCACCATGCAGTAGATGGTTTCCACATCCTTGGCCTGCCAGTCGACAAAGCGCTTGAGCGCGCCGAGGTAATTGCCGAGATGCAGGTTGCCCGAAGGCTGGATGCCGGAAAAGACACGCGGCGTGAAGGTGGTCTCGCTCATCGAGAAACTCCCGTCTGGAAATAGGGCCTGCGGTGGCTTAACCATGGGCGCAACGGTCGTCAACAGCCCGTCCCCATGCGCGGGTCAACAGGGCGTGTCAAAAGGCCGGGACAGGCAAAAGGGCATCAAGACATGAGCAGCAGCGAAAACCCCTCCCCCGTCAACCCACTTCCCCCCGTGGTGGTGGCACTGGTGCTGGTGATCATGGGGATCGAGGTCGCGTTTTCTCTTGGCACCCGCGGTATCGTCGGCGGGCCATCGGCGGTGGGCTGGCGGCTGGAGGCGTTCCAGTCCTATGCGTTCTCAAACGAGATCTTCTGGTGGATGTGGGAGACGGGGCAATGGCCCATGGAACATCTCCTGCGCTTTGTCTCTTACGCCTTTGTGCATGGCAGCTTTACCCATGCGCTGTTTGTCTGCGTCTTTGTGCTGGCGATGGGCAAGATGGTCGGAGAAGTCTTTGGCGACTTGGCGATGATCCTGATCTTCGCTCTATCCGCCATCGGGGGCGCTGTGGGATATGCGGTATTCTCAGGATCGCCGGTGCCCCTAATCGGTGGTTTTCCCGCCGTCTACGGGCTGATCGGGGCCTTCACCTATATCCTGTGGCGGCAGCTGTCTCTGGTCGGCGCGCAGCAGAGCCGGGCCTTTTCGCTGATCGCCTTTCTCATGGGAATCCAGCTTGTCTTTGCTTTGTTGTTTGGCGGCCAGCCGGACTGGATCGCGGATCTGTCCGGATTTGCAACAGGGTTTGCCTTGTCCTTCTTCCTGGCTCCGGGGGGCTGGGCAAGGTTCCGCAACAAGATCCGCCACGACTGAGGTCTGGCGGAGGCCCTCCCGCCCGTCGGCGGCATGGCCCATGCCTTATCCCGTTGGGCGTAGCGCCGCGCCAAGGCGCGGCGCAGATGGGATCTAGGCGCGGCCCTTGCGGCGGCGCCCGACGACCCCTACCGCCCCAAGGCCAAGCAGCAGCAAGGGCATTGCAGCCGGTACCGGCACCGGTGCGATCGTCGAGACGAACCCACCAAAGCGTTCATTGTCGTTGCTGCCAGATGTCTCGCGCATCTCCACCCGATTAAATGCACTGGTGTAGAGTGTTCCGAAGAAGGAAACCGTGTCATCGACCGGATTGAAGGTCTCGCTGCCGACGACCGTGCCACCGTTCTTGAAGGTGAAGGTAAAGGTCGAGTCGGGGCAGGTCGGTGTTCCGCAGCCGTTGATTGAGTTGGCAAGAGTGGACTCAAATATATCAAGGCCGAAGCCAAACCGCAGACTATCGAACTGAAAATTGAGATGCTCAACGCCGCTGATCAGGATGGCGTTTGTGATCCCCAAATCACTACCGCCAAATGAAGAGGCCGAGGCCATTTCCGTCCCGAGCGTGCTGACCGTCAGGCCATTGCTGAATGCGCGGGACGTTGTGTAACGCGGAATAGCGCCAGTTGTATGGTCGCTCGCGGTTCCAGACGCCGCCAGAAATGCAGAACGATCCGTATATGTTGCAGCCATCGCTGATGTCGACACACACACCGCAGCCGCTGCAATTGCAAAAATGATCTTTGACACTACCCAATCCCCAGAAAATTTCCCTTCAACCTGTGTAGGTAGAGACCTGATCCGAGTCAATTTTTATTAAGAATTGGTTAATCTGCCAGCCAAACACATGTCATTCTGATGTCTTGTCGCGTCCCGGCATTCGTCACTTGATGTTTGCGCACCCATCTGTGCTGAGAATAGACAGATCTTGCCAGCGCGCAGGGCCTCCGCCCTTTGCTCAAAGCCCCTTCACACCGTTCAAGGTGATGGTGGCGACCATCTCGGCATAGCCCTCGCGCGCTTCGGATCCGGCGCCGGAATTCCACATGTAGTACCAGTTCAGCATGCCAAAGACCGACATGGTGGCCCCGCGCAGCTTGGCCGGATCGCCAGCAAAGACATCCGGCGCCACGGCGCTGATCGCACCGCTCATGAAGGCGACCAGTTCGCGCTGGTAGCCGCGCAGCAGTTTTTGCTGTTCTTCCGGCAGGGCCGACATGGCGCTGACCTGCACCTGGTGTTCGTCATCGGCCCCCTGATAGGCCAAGAGCACCTCGGCGACGATACGGCGCAGGCGTGCCTCTGGCTCAAGACCCGTCAGATCCAACCCGCAGACCCGATCGCGCAATTCGCTCAGATAGGTTTCAAGGAGGCCGAAGAGAACGGCATCCTTGCTGTCATAGTAGTGGTAGATATTGGCCTTGGAGATCCCGCATTCGCGCGCCAGCTGGGTCATCGAAGCGCGGTCATACCCGGCCTCGGCAAACACCCGCGCCGCAGATTTCAGGATCTGCGCGCGCTTTTGCTCATGGTCTTTTGCGATTGTGCGGGCCACGGCTGTACTTACCCCTTGTCGCGGTTGTCGACGACGCGCTTGGCCTTGCCCTGGCTGCGCTCGACATCGCCGGGATCGCCGACGATGATCTCGGTCGAAACACCGACCATGTCCTTGATCCGCTTGGTCAGCATCCGGGCCGCCGCGGTCTTGGACAGCTCATCGGTGGCGTCGGGGTTGGCCTCCACATAGACGCGCATCGCATCCATGCGACCGGACTTGTACAGCTCGATCTGGTAATGCGGCGCCAGGCCACCGGTCGCCATCAGCTGTTCTTCGACCTGGCTGGGGAAGACATTGACGCCGCGCAGGATGATCATGTCGTCGCTGCGGCCGGTGATCTTTTCCATCCGCCGCATGGTGCGGGCGGTGCCGGGCAGCAGGCGGGTCAGGTCGCGGGTGCGGTAGCGCACCATCGGCAGGCCTTCCTTGGTGAGGGTGGTGAAGACCAGCTCACCCATTTCACCATCGGGCAGCACTTCACCGGTGACGGGATCGATGATCTCGGGGAGGAAGTGGTCCTCCCAGATGACAGGGCCGTCCTTGGTTTCCACGCATTCGCTGGCCACGCCCGGCCCCATGATCTCGCTGAGGCCGTAAATATCGACCGCGTGCATGTCAAAGGCCTCTTCGACCTCGCGGCGCATGGCGTCGGTCCAGGGTTCCGCGCCAAAGACACCCACCTGAAGCGAGCTTTCGCGTGGGTCCAGACCCACCTTGTGATACTGCTCAAGAATGTTCAGCATGTAGGAGGGCGTCACCATGATGCCGTCAGGCTGGAAATCGGTGATGAGGCCCACCTGTTTCTCGGTCTGACCGCCCGACATTGGCACCACCGTGGCGCCAAGGCGTTCGATCCCGTAATGAGCGCCAAGGCCGCCGGTGAACAGACCATAGCCATAGGCGTTGTGCACCATGTTGCCCTTGCGCAGACCGGCAGCGCGAAGGGAGCGCGCGACCAGATCGGCCCAGTTGTCGATGTCACCCTTGGTGTAGCCCACGACCGTCGGCTTGCCCGTGGTGCCGGAGGAGGCATGCAGGCGGATGATCTCTTCGCGCGGCACGGCAAAAAGGCCAAAGGGATAGTTGTCGCGCAGGTCGTTCTTGTAGGTGAAGGGAAACTTCGCAAGGTCCGACAGCTGCTGAAGGTCATCGGGGTGCACACCCGCCTCGTCGAACCGCTGCTTGTACATCCGCACGTTGTCATAGGCATGGCGCAACGACCACTTCAGCCGCTCCAGCTGGAGGCTGCGGATTTCGTCGATGGAGGCGATTTCAATCGGATCAAGATCGGCTTTGTTCGGGGTCAGGTCTTTCATGGCGTGCTCCTCACCTACTCTTCGAAAAGATGACCCTTGATCGCGCGGGACAGGCCCCGAAACTCTGCGATCACCAGGTCATCCTGATTTTTGACGGTCACATCGTAAATGCCACTGCGCCCGGTCAATGAAACCTCTTGCGCGGTGGCGGTCAGCCGGTCGCCCAGGCGACCCGGCGCGGTATAGGTAATGGCGTTGCTCTGCGCCACGGTCGACTGGTTGCGACTGTTGCAGGCAAAGGCAAAGGCGCTGTCAGCCAGCATGAAGGTCACGCCACCATGGCAGATACCATGACCGTTGCAATGGTGCGCCTCCACCGTCAGCTGCAGCACGGCGCGGCCTTCATCGACCGCGGCAATCTCCATCCCGGCCCATTTCGACGCATTGTCGCTGGCCCACATGGCGGCGCAGGATCTCTCGGCGCGTTCTTTTGGTGTCATGCTCATTTGCCTTTGAAGACCGGCTGGCGTTTTTCAAGGAAGGAGGCGACACCCTCGGCATAATCGGCGCTTTCGCCGCAGGTTTTCATCGCATCTGCTTCCATCTCCAGATGGTCGGTCAGCGTGTCCACGGCTGCGGCCTGAATGCACTGTTTGGTCAGGCCCATGCCAAGGGTCGGCCCGTTGCCGAACCGCTCGGCCATGGCGCGCGCCTCTGTCATGAGTTCGTCATCGGGCAGCGCCTTCCAGATCAGCCCCCAGTCTTCGGCTTTTTTCGCGGGCAGCGGCTCGGCGGTAAAGGCCAAGCCCTTGGCACGCGCCTCACCCAACAGGCGCGGCAGATGCCAGCTGCCGCCGGTATCGGGGATCAGGCCGACCTTGGAGAAGGACTGGATGAACTTGGCGCTTTCGGCGGCCAGAACCACGTCACAGGCCAGCGCGATGTTGGCCCCTGCCCCGGCAGCGACGCCATTGACAGCGCAGATCACCGGGAAGTTCAGGGAGCGGATCAGCCGCACCAGCGGCGCATAGAAGGTGCGCACGGTATTGCCGAGGTCCGGCGGGCCGTCCATCTTGCGCGGATCGCGGTCACCCAGATCCTGCCCCGCACAAAATCCCCGGCCAGCGCCCGTCAGCAGAACCGCACGGGCACCGCCATCACGGGCGGCCTCCAATGCGGCGCGCAAGGCATAATGCATTTCATCATTAAAGCTGTTCAGACGGTCCGGGCGGTTGAGGGTGATTTCCACCCAGGTCCCATGATCCGCAACCAGTATCGAGTCGGTCATTGCCCGCTCCCCCATGTCATTCCCTCCCGCACGCCCGTGTTTTCTTGCCGAAAACACCAGGCCAGCGGCCTCTTGGACAATTTTCTTGCATAAACCGACCGGACGGTCAATATATATCGCAATTCAATCAGGCCCCGCGCGTCGCCCTCGGATTGTTGTGGCGCGGCAGGGCAACCTAGGGAGAGAGCAATGAGCCTTCTTGAGATTTCCAGCTATGCCGCCGGGCAGTGGGTGAAACCCGGCGCGGGCGCGCGCAACATCGCCAGCGCCGTCACCGGCGCCGTCATCGCCACCGCAGGCAATGATGATCTTGATGTGCAGGCAATGCTGGACCATGCGCGCAACGTGGGCGGCCCCGCCCTGCGCAAGCTGACCTTCCACGACCGCGCCCGCATGTTGAAAGCGCTGTCCACAGAGCTGGGCAAGCACAAGGACGCGCTTTACGATCTGTCGTTCCACACCGGCGCCACGCAATCGGATCACATGATCGACATCGACGGCGGCATCGGCACCATGTTCGTCTTTGCCTCCAAAGGCCGGCGCGAGATGCCCGATGGTCATGTCTACCTTGACGGCGATCTGGAGCAGCTGAGCCGCACCGGCAGTTTCCTTGGCCAGCACATCTGCACGCCGCTGCAAGGGGTTGCGGTCCATATCAACGCCTTCAACTTCCCGGTCTGGGGGATGCTTGAAAAACTCGCCCCCACCCTGCTGGCCGGTGTGCCTGCCATCGTGAAGCCCGCAACCGCGACCTGCTATGTGACCGAACTGGCCGTGAAGATCATGCTGGACAGCGGCATCCTGCCCGAAGGCGCGCTGCAGCTTGTGTCCGGCGGCATCGGCGACATGCTGGACCGTCTCGGCTGCCAGGATGTGGTCAGCTTCACCGGCTCTGCCGACACCGCGCTGAAACTGCGCAATACCCCGGCTATCCTGGAAAACTCGGTGCGTTTCGTGGCCGAGCAGGACAGCCTCAACGCCTCGATCCTGGGGCCTGACGCGGTGCCCGGCACGCCGGAGTTCGATCTCTTCATCAAGGAAGTCTCCCGCGAGATGACCGCTAAGGCGGGTCAGAAATGTACCGCCGTGCGCCGCATCATCGCGCCCGAAGCACAGGTGCAAGCGGTGATCGAAGCGCTTTCGGCACGTCTGTCGAAAGTGGTGATCGGCGATCCGCGTCTGGAAACCACCCGCATGGGCGCGCTGGTCTCGAACAGCCAGAAACGCGACGTGCTGGAAAAGGCGGCGCTGATCGGCACCGAGGCAACGCGGGTCTTTGGTGACCCCGAGAACTTCACCGTGGAAGGCGCCGATGCCGAACAGGGCGCTTTCGTGCCGCCGATGCTGTTTCACTGCGAGAACCCCGACACTGCCCAGCGCGTCCACGACACCGAAGCATTCGGTCCTGTCTCCACCGTGATGGGCTACCGCGATCTGAACCACGCCATCGAGATCGCCAACCGCGGCCAGGGCTCGCTTGTCGCCTCGGTCATCACCCATGATCCGGCGGTGGCGCGTCAGGTGGCGCTTGGTGCCGGCGCCTTCCACGGACGCCTCTATTTCAACAACCGCGACTCGATGAAGGAGTCCACCGGTCACGGCTCCCCGCTGCCCCACATGGTGCATGGCGGTCCGGGCCGTGCGGGCGGCGGCGAGGAAATGGGCGGCGTGCGCGGTGTGAAACACTACATGCAGCGCACCGCAATCCAGGGCAGCCCCGACATCCTGTCGGCCATCGGCGAAAAATGGGTGCCGGGCGGCGCTGAAATCACCGGCCCCGCGCATCCCTTCACCCGCAAGTATGGTGAATTGTCCATCGGCGAGACGCTTCACACCGACCCACGCACCGTCACACTTGAGGATATCGAACATTTCGCCCATTTCACCGGCGACACCTTCTATGCCCATATGGACGATGCCGCAGCCAAGCGGAACCCGTTCTTTCCGGGCCGCGTGGCGCATGGGTATCTCCTTCTGTCTTTTGCTGCGGGCCTGTTCGTGCAGCCGGACGAAGGTCCGGTTCTGGCCAATACCGGCCTTGACGGCTTGCGTTTCATGAAGCCGGTTTCGGCAGGCGACAGCATCAAGGTACGCCTCACCGTCAAGAAGAAGACCCCCCGCAACGAGGAATATGGCGAGGTGCGCTGGCACGTGACCCTGACCAACCAGGACAATGACCTGGTGGCGGAATACGAGCTTCTGACCATGAATGCCTTCTGATAGAAGGCGGCAAACAAACGACGAATCTGCCCGGGCTGGCGCAACTGGCCCGGGCATTCTATTCTGTGAGGATGAGCACAGAACAAAACCAGTGGTTCGACGCCAGTGTCGCCCAGTTGAACGATCCGCAGAACCTGCGGGTCTGGTCCATCATCGTCTCGCTGTTTGGCGATCTGGCCCAGAAGGAAGGCGCTCAGATCAGTGGCGGCGCGCTGACGCGCATCATCACGCCCATGGGGATCAAACCCGAGGCGATCCGCGTCGCATTGCACCGTCTGCGCAAAGATGGCTGGATTGAAAGCGCCCGCTCGGGGCGGGCCTCGGTCCACTATCTGACCCCCTTCGGACGCAGCCAGTCCGCTGCCGTGACGCCGCGCATCTATGAACGAAACCCGCCTGCGCCAACCGACTGGCATCTGCTGATCTCGGAAGAAGGCGCCGGGCAAGACACGCTCGAGGATGTGCTCTTTCTGCCAAACTATGTCGCGGTGAACCGGCACACGGCGCTTGGCCATGGTCGGATCCCGGGCAACCTTGACGATCTTCTGGCCATCGAAGTGTCCGACATCTCGGTGCCCGACTGGTTGAAGGACCGGCTGTTCCCGCAGGATCTGCAAGAGGCCTGCGAAACCCTTGACCGCGCGCTGAATGACATTACCGCCCCACCCGCAGGTCTGGACGCAGCCCAGATCGCCACCCTGCGCACCCTGATCGTGCACCGCTGGCGGCGGATCGTGTTGCGCCATCCGGGGCTGCCGCCGCTGTTCCACCCGACCAGCTGGACCGGTGAAAGCTGCCGCAGCCGGGTCTTTGCGCTGCTGGATTCCCTGCCCTCGCCCGCCCTCACCGATTTGAACGCAGCTCCGTAGCGTCCTTTGCCGGTCCCTTTTTCCCGGCCCCTTTCAGACAAGAGGATTGTAAATGTCGGCCCTCAGCGCAATCTCCCTCGCGGCCCTTGCCCTGCCAACAGCTCTCTTGTGGGCGGCGCATCTCAGCACCCGTCGGATGGCGCGGGAGGCCGAGGCCCTGGTGCCGCCCGTCGGCCAGTTTCACCAGACACCCCACGGGCGGCTGCATTACGTGGAGACGGGGCCGAGCAAGGCCCAGCCACTGGTTTTTATTCACGGTCTGTCCGGGCAGTTGCAGCATTTCACCTATGCGCTGGCCGATCGGATGGCTGCGGATTTTCGCGTGATCGCGCTGGACCGCCCAGGTTGCGGATATTCCACCCGCAACAGCGACAGCCTCGCGCGGCTGCCAGCGCAGGCAGAGATGATCCAGAACCTGCTGGATGCAAAGGGGATCAAGGATCCGGTGCTGGTCGGCCATTCACTGGGTGGTGCCGTCTCTTTGGCCATGGCGCTGGCGGCACCGAAAAAGGTCCGCGGGCTGGCCCTGCTGGCCCCCTTGACTCACCCCTCGCCGGGCGGGGCAGAGGTGTTCAAGGGCCTGATCGTTCATTCACCAATGATGAGGCGCCTGATGGCGAACACGGTGGCGATTCCCGCTGCCAAGCGTACCGCGAATGCGGTCCTCACCCAGATTTTTGCGCCCGAGGTCTGCCCCGAGGATTTCCTCGACCGCGCAGGCGGCATATTGGGTCTGCGTCCGCAAAGCTTCATCGCGGCTTCGGCCGATGCAACGTTTCTTTACCCGACGATTGCAGAACAGGCGGCCCGATATCTGCGCGAGCTGCGTACGCCCGGCGCGGTGCTGTTCGGCGCCGATGATGCGATATTGAATGCCGAGGAACAGGGCCGCGCGATGGAAACCTTCGGCCTGAAGTGCCGGATTGAGCCCGGCCTTGGGCACATGCTGCCCATCACTCAGCCTGCCTTGTGTGAAGAATTCATCCGCGCGACGGTGGCCAGCCTGCCGAATTGATGCACGGCAGGCTGGTGTCCCTAATTGCTCAGAGCACCTGATCCAGAACGGTTGTCAAACGCTTCAAGGTGCCTTCCACATCGTACAGCTTGTCGAGACCGAACAGACCCAGCCGGAACGTGCTGAAGCCTTCGGGCTCGTCGCACTGCAGCGGCACTCCTGCGGCGATCTGCATGCCGAGCGCGGCAAACTTCTTGCCGTTCTGGATCTCGGGATCGCTGGTGTAGCTGACGACAACACCGGGTGCGCCGAACCCATCGGCGGCCACCGACACAATGCCCTTGCCCTTCAGGTACGCGCGCACCCCGTCGCCGAGCTGCCATTGCGCATCCCGCAGGCGGTCAAATCCGTAGTCGCGGGTTTCCAGCATAGTGTCTCGGAAGGCGCGCAGGGCATCGGTGGGCATGGTGGCGTGATAGGCATGGCCGCCGTCCTCATAGGCCTTCATGATCGTGCGCCATTGATTGAGGTTGATGGCGAAACTGTCCGATGTCGTCTCTTCCAGCCGCTTGAGCGCTGCCTCAGAGAACATCACGAGGCCTGCCGAGGGCGAGGCGCTCCAGCCCTTTTGCGGGGCCGAAATCAGCACATCCACGCCGGTCGTCTTCATGTCGACCCAGGCGCAGCCCGAAGCGATGCAATCCAGCACCATCAGCGCGCCCACCTCATGGGCGGCAGCGGCCATGGCGGTCACGTAATCATCGGGCAGGATCACCCCGGCCGAGGTTTCCACATGGGGCGCAAAGACGATATCCGGCTTCTGCTCGCGAATGGCGGCGACCACATCCTCGATCGGGGCCGGAGCAAAGGGCGCGGGCGCGCTGTTGCCGGTCTGGCGGGCCTTCATCACCGTGGTCGATGCGGTGAAACCGCCGCTTTCGAAGATCTGGCTCCAGCGGTAGGAGAACCAGCCATTGCGAACCACCAGCGCATTGGCACCGCGGGCGAACTGGCGCGCCACCGCCTCCATCGCGAAGGTGCCGCCACCGGGCACCAGGGCGACGGCCTCGGCACCATAGACCTCTTTCAGCATGTCGCTGATGTCGCGCATCACCTGCTGAAATGCCTTGGACATGTGATTGAGCGAGCGGTCGGTGAACACCACCGAGAATTCTTCGAGCCCCTCCGGGTCCACGGTATCGAGCAATGCCATCGGTGATCCTCCTTCTTTCATCCCGTCTATCGCTAACGCCCGCATTCGCCTTTGGCAAAGTCTACTTTGGCATACCGGACGATGCACTCTGCGCAGGTATGAGCGCAACGCACGAGGAAGCACAGGGCAAAGTGATCCGATCACCGGGTCCAATGAGGAAACGCCGTTTCCGATCATCGCCAAGCTGCTGCCTATCCCAGCGGGCCGGGCCTGCGCTCCTCACTCAGCAGCACGTTTGCATCCACGTTTCCGACCCCCGGCAAGGTCATGATCCGGCGGCGCAGGACGCGTTCGAAATCAGCAATATCCCGAGCCGTCACCCGCAGTCGGTAGTCGTACATGCCCAGCACATGCTCAACCGTCTGCACCTCGGGAATGGCGGAGACTGCGCGCTCGAAATCCTCAAGACTGACGCGGCCCTTGGTCGCCAGTTTGATGCCAAGGAAGACAGTCACGCCAAAGCCGAGCGCCTTGCTGTCAAGTTCCAGCCGTCGCCCTGCAAGAATGCCCGCCTCCTGCAAACGGCGAATGCGGCGCCATGTGGCGGGCTGGCTGAGACCAAGGTCCCGCCCCAGCGCCCCGGCGGATCGGGTCGCATCCTGGCCTAGCGCCCGAAGGATGGCATAATCGATATCGTCAAGGTCGCTGCGGGCGCGGCTCATAACGGCAGGCTTTCGTTCGACTTGATCCGTGCCACATGCATCAGCGCCTCGATATCTGTGATATGCGGCAGGGTCAGGATCCGGGCGCGGTAGATCTGCTGATAATGCGGCATATCGCGGGCAATCACTGAAAGGCGCACATCAACCTGCCCCAGGAAGGTCTGGATTTCCAGCACCTCCGGGATCTGGCGCGCGGCCTCGATGAACTCGTCAAAGGCGCGCGGATTGGTCTTGTCCAGCGTCACCCTGAGCGAAACCTCCACCGCATAGCCAAGCGCGCGCCAGTCAATCACCGCCTGCTGGCCCAGGATCACCCCCGCCTCGCGCAGTTTCTCCAGCCGTCGCGACAGGCGCGAGGAGGTCAGCCCCAGCCGATCGGCCAGGTCCGGAATCGATTGTTCCGGCTCGCTTTGCATATGGCGCAGAATGCGCCGATCGAGATCATCAAGCATGTTTTCTTCATTATACCATCATTTCGCGAATGACTATTGCAATCAGCCAGCAAATAATGCGTCAACCTCCATCGCAATTTCCGGTCGCCGCCTTATGCTCGCCTTCAAACGTCAACCGGAGGATTTTGACATGCGCGTTTACTATGACCGCGACTGCGATGTGAACCTGATCAAGGACAAGAAAGTGGCGATCCTGGGCTATGGCTCGCAAGGCCACGCCCACGCTCTGAACCTGCGCGACAGCGGCGCCAAGAACCTTGTCGTCGCCCTGCGCGAAGGCTCTGCCTCGGCCAAGAAAGCCGAAGCCGAAGGTCTGCAGGTGATGGGCATCGCCGAAGCGGCAGCCTGGTGCGACGTGATCATGTTCACCATGCCCGATGAACTTCAGGCAGAGACCTACAAGAAGTACGTCCACGACAACATCCGCCCCGGTGCAGCCATCGCCTTTGCCCACGGTCTGAACGTGCACTTCGGCCTGATCGAGCCGAAAGAAGGCGTCGACGTGATCATGATGGCACCCAAGGGCCCCGGCCACACCGTGCGCGGCGAATACACCAAGGGCGGCGGCGTGCCCTGCCTGGTGGCCGTTGACACCGATGCAACCGGCAAGGCGCTGGAAATCGGCCTGTCCTACTGCTCCGCCATCGGTGGCGGCCGCTCGGGCATCATCGAGACCAACTTCCGCGAAGAGTGCGAAACCGACCTCTTCGGCGAGCAGGCGGTTCTGTGCGGCGGCATCGTCGAGCTGATCCGCTGCGGCTTTGAAACCCTGGTCGAAGCAGGCTACGCGCCTGAGATGGCCTATTTCGAGTGTCTGCACGAAACCAAGCTGATCGTGGACCTGATCTATGAAGGCGGCATCGCCAACATGGACTACTCGATCTCCAACACCGCCGAATACGGCCAGTATGTCACCGGCCCGCGGATCCTGCCCTACGAGCAGACCAAGAAGGCGATGAAGGAAACCCTGTCGGACATCCAGACCGGCAAGTTCGTGCGTGACTTCATGCTGGAAAACGCCGTGGGCCAGCCCACCATCAAGGCCGCCCGTCGCCACAACGACGAGCACCAGATCGAACAGGTCGGCAAGAAACTGCGCGACATGATGCCCTGGATCTCGGCCGGCAAGCTGGTCGACAAGGAAAAGAACTAAGGCGCCATTTTTGGCTTGGCGGGCCTTGCCCGCCGCCTTATTCCTCTGCAAGGGCGCCCCACACCACGGGGCGCCCGTTTTCTTTGGAGATTTCAAATGCAGCACGGCCCGGGCGCACTCAACTGGATCAAACTTCTGTTCCTCGGCATGATCTGGGGCGCGTCCTTCATGGCGGTCTCGGTCGCGCTTGCAGACGTCGGCCCGATGACCATCGCAGCAGCGCGCATTGCCATCGGCGCCCTCAGCCTGCTGGCCATCCTGCGCGTGATGGGCCTGCACCTGCCGCCGATCAATACCGGAACCGGACGTCTGATCTGGCTGTCAGCCCTTGGCATGGGCATGTTCAGCAACGCGGTGCCCTTTGCCCTCCTGAGTTGGGGGCAGACCTATGTGGCCAGCGGATTTGCCGGGGTCTGCATGGCGGTGGTGCCATTGTTCGTGCTGCCACTGGCGCACCTCCTCGTGCCGGGCGAGAGCATGACCCTGCGCCGCAGCATCGGGTTTCTGACCGGCTTTGCGGGCGTTCTGGTGTTGATCGGCCTTGATGCCCTCAGCAGCGCTGGCACCGATTTTGAATCTCTTGCCCGCCTCGCCTGTGTGGGTGCCGCACTATGCTATGCGATCGGCGCCATCGTGACCCGGCTGGCCCCTTCCGTGAACATGCTGTCGCTGTCGGCGGCGGCCCTGATCTGCGCGGCGACGATGATCGTGCCCTTTGCGCTGATACGGGAAGGCATGCCCTCTGTGCCGACGATGCGCCCCATGCTGGCGATCCTCTACCTCGGCCTGTTCCCAACCGCGCTGGCGCAGATACTCCTGGTACAGATCGCCCGCAGCGCCGGGCCTGCCTTCCTGTCGACCGTGAACTATCAGGTGCCGGTCTGGTCGGTCCTGTTCGGCGCGGTCCTTTTGAACGAGGCATTGCCGCCCCAGCTGTTTGCCGCTCTGGCGCTCGTCCTTGCCGGGCTATTGCTGAGCCGCACGCCAGCGCGGCGCCAGGTCCCGCAATGACATGACATGGCCGCACAACACAGCCCTGCGGGTTGACCTTCCACCCTTGGGGCGCTCACGTGCAGGCGATGCAGGAGGCAGATGAACGTGCCGGAACGGATGGGAAAATACTGGGCGATGATCGCCACCCTCGGGCTGGTCTGGGGCGGCACCTTTCCCCTGATCAAAATCGCGCTTGAAGGGATCACGCCCTTCTGGCTGGCGGCCGGGCGCATCGGCTTTGCGGCGGTGCTGCTCTGCGCGGTCTGGGGATGGCGGGGCGACAGGCTGTTCAAGGAGACCACCAACTGGCCCGCTGTGGCGTTCATCGGCCTTGCCAGCACGGCGCTGCCTTTCATGCTGATCAACTGGGGTCAGCAGCATGTGTCCGCTGGTTTCACCGGACTCAGTATGGCGGCAATCCCGCTTTTTGTGCTGCCCCTGGCGCATGTCTTTGTGCCCGGTGAGCGGATGATCCTGCGCCGTGTCATCGGCTTTGCGATCGGATTTGTCGGCGTTGCCTTGCTGATTGGCGGCAAGGCCTTTGAGAGCAGCAATTCGGAGCTGGAGCTTCTGGGCCGCCTGGCCTGCCTCTCTGCCGCAGCCTGCTATGCGGTCAGCTCGATCCTGACCCGCCGCCTGCCGCCGGTCGACCCCGTGGGCCTTGCCGCGATCCTGCTGGTCATCGGCAGCTTTTTCATCGTGCCCACAGCCTGGATCATCGAAGGCCCGCCGACCCTGCCAGATAGCAGAACCCTTGCCATCATCGCCTTCCTGGGCCTGATACCGACAGCCGCGGCCAATTTCCTGCGGGTGATCGTCGTGCGCGAGGCGGGCCCCACCTTCATGACGCTGACCAATTACCAGGTGCCCATCTGGGCCGTGGTGATTGGCGCGGTGTTTCTGGACGAAGCCCTGCCCGGTTCGATGCTGCTTGCGATGACATTGATCCTGAGCGGCCTTTGCATTAGCCAGTGGGGCGCCCTGCGACGCCTTTTCTTGCGCACTTGAACCTGTCTCAGCGTACCGCCTGCCACAGGCGCACCGCCTGCACGGTTTCGGCCACATCATGCACGCGCAGGATCTGCACGCCCTGCGAAAGCCCCGCAAGCCCCACCGCGATGGATCCCGGCGCGCGCTGATCTGCCTGCGCTGCGCCACCGATCTTGCCGATGAAGCCCTTGCGCGACACGCCCAGAAGAATCGGACACCCCAGCCCGTGAAACAGGCTGAGATTGCGCAAAAGGGTCAGATTGTGCTCCACCGTCTTGCCAAAGCCGATGCCGGGGTCGATCACGATCTGATCACGCAAGACGCCAATCGCCTCAAGCCGATCCACCTGCTCCGACAGAAAGTCATAGACATCTAGCAGCACATTGTCGTAGCTCGGTGCCTCTTGCATGGTCGCCGGATCGCCCTGCGCATGCATCACGCAGACCGGAACACCCGCCTGGGCCGCAACCGGTCCCAGCGCTGCGTCAAAGGTAAAGCCCGACACATCATTGATCAGCCCAGCCCCCATCTCAAGCGCCTCTACCGCCACCGGCGCCTTGCGCGTGTCGATCGAGATCGCCACCGAAGAGGCCGCGCGAATGGCCTCTATCACCGGAACCGTTCGGGTGATCTCTTCCGCTTCGGGGATGAAATCGGCGCCGGGGCGGGTGGATTCGCCGCCCACGTCAATGATGGTGGCGCCCTCCTCTACCATGCGCAGCGCGGCAGCGCAGGCCGCCTCGGCCCCCGCGTGGCGTCCCCCATCCGAGAAACTGTCCGGCGTGACGTTGAGGATGCCCATGATCTGCGGCTGCGTCATGTCCAGACCGCAGATGGCTGCCCGGCGAAAGCTGAGGCGGTGACGCACCTCTTCCGGTATCAGCCCCGCAGGCATCAGGCGTGGAGGCCCGTTGCGGCTCAGAAGCTCGACTTCAGAAAACCAAAGGCAGGATCCCCCTGCGAGCGGAACCGCGCCTTCGGGGCGGGTTTCACCGTGCTGCACCAAAGGCCGGTAATATGTCAAAGCGTGCGTTGCTCCACATCCACGGCGCGCAGGGTCACCTGCCGTTCCGGTGGCAGATCCGCGCCAATCACAATCATCTCTTCCGCCTCGAATGTTGCCGCAAACCACGCGGCAAGTGCAACCGCATCCGACGGCGCCGCAGAGGGACCATCCACCGCATCCAGCACGATCTTGGAGGGCGCCCAGACACAGATCTGGCCATTCTTCATGGCCCAGTAGAGTTCAGTTCGGGTGGCGACCACCTTGCAGCGGTGGTCCCTGGCTGCAAGGCGCCAGGCGTTCTGTTCAATCGCGAGAAGGTCGATGCGCCGCTGGGTCATCTTGTGACCGGTCTGAGGCACGGCCAAAGGGTGCGCACCGACACATAGGATCAGCGGGCGCTGGCGGCATTCCATCTGGTCGATCCAGCAGGTCAGATTGTCACTGTCGATGGCGGCATTGGAAAGATACATGAGGCGCGGATGAGGCACCTCTTCTTCCTCGACCACGTGGCTGACCTGATCCTTGGAGCGCACGATTTCGACCCCCAGCGCACCGGGGCCCCGATCCAGCTTTTCGATCCGCACGAAGGCCCGGATCGCCTGCGGTTCGAGCAGGATGCGCTCGGCCACCCGTTCGGCAAGGGTTTCAAGAAGGTTCAGGCGCTCTGCGGCCAGTTCATATGCGATCGCCTCGGTCACCTTGTCATAGGACAGGATCCGATCCACATCATCATCAAGATCGGCAGGCAGTGGCGCCACCTCGACCACCACATTGAAACAGATCCGTTGAGTCGTGCCACGCTCGGCCTGAAAGGCGCCGATTTCGACCTCGACCAGATGATCCCGCAGGGAGATCCTGTCGAGCGGACCACCGGGAGCAGTGGCGATAGAGCGTTCCGAGGGATGTTCAAAAGCGAGACGGATCTCTGAGGGCATGGCTGCGGGCCTTTGTCTGGCTGTGTCTTAGGGCGACCGTGCCACCCTACCTCTGCTCTGCCGTCCATATCAGGCCCGCATGCGCCGCACCAGCGCCCGAAAACGCCCTGTGCGGATGCATGTGTCAAAACGATCAGTCGTTTGACGCGGTACGATACCTGTCATCCCGGTAGAACAGGTGCACGCCGATCCGGGCGGTCTTGGTGAAATGGCTGCTCCAGCGAGGACGCACTGCCGTGGTGTGATAGTAGGTTGCACCCTCGGTCAGGCCGGTGTCGACTCCGTCAAGCACCATACGGGCCACCTTGGCCACACGCTCGTAAGCGGTCTTTTCACGGATGACCTCTTCATTCCCATCGCAGGTATAGGTGAACTGGCACTGATACCGGCGCCCGGTGCCCTGGTTGATCACACCGCAATAACTGCCGGGAAACTGGCCGGCATTGACCCTGTTGCGGATCACCTCGGCCACTGCGAACTGGCCTTTGACGGTTTCGCCGCGTGCCTCGAAGTAAAGCGCCTCGGCCAGGCAGGCGAACTCTTCACCTCCACTCGCCTTGGGCTGAGCGTCAAGCCAGGCACGGGTGAACTCCACCTCTTTGACGGAGGCGTCGGACTTTTTTGCCTTGAAGCCGAACAGGCCGCTGAGGCGTCGTTCGGATACGGAATTCAGAGCAGACTGCTCGCGGTTGAAAAGGGACTTCAATCCGGTCTCGGCCTGGGCCGTAGGTGTCGTGACCGTGAAGGCCGCCAGAACGGCAGCCAGCGTCAGGAGTTTCATGTTGCAGATCCTCGTTTGTCAGCTTGCGCGGCCTCCCCAGAAAGCGCATCCGCAGGCCTTAATGGATAAACCGCAAAAGGTCCACCTATACGGAAGAGTGGGTCGATCTCGCGGCTGCGGAGCTGGATCTGAGCGCTGCATCTCGGGCGCTGATAAACGCAGATTTAGTTAATTTTTTGCGTAAGTTGGAGCTGCTTTCCCGATCTTTTCCCCGATCGCAAGTTGGGCGGCGGCTAACCGCACAGCCGGCACCCGGAACGGTGAACACGACACATAATCGAAGCCCGCTGCGCGGCAAAATGCAATCGATTCGGGATTGCCACCGTGCTCACCGCAGATCGAAAGCGTGATATCTGAGCGCCCCTTGCGCCCGCGCTGCACGCCAAGCTTCAAGAGTTCGCCCACACCGTCCACATCCAGAACATGGAACGGGTCCTCGGGAAAGACCCCCTGCTGCACATAGTTCGACATGAACCGTCCCGCATCATCACGGGACAGACCGTAGGTCATTTGCGTCAAATCGTTTGTCCCGAAACTCAGGAATGCAGAGTGAACCGCGATTTCTTCGGCCCTGAGCGCGGCCCGCGGGGTTTCCACCATGACGCCGAGGCGATAGTCGAAGCGTTGCCCCCTCTCGGAGCTCACCGCCATGGCCACCGCATCGATCCGGGCCTTGACCAGTTCCACCTCGCGTTTTGCGGACACCAGCGGGATCATGATCTCGGGCACGACCGGTTCTCCATCCTTGGAGGCTTCGAGTGTGGCCTCAAAGATCGCGCGTGCCTGCATGTCGTAGATCTCCGGCACCGTCACGCCCAACCGGACTCCTCTCAGACCCAGCATGGGATTGTATTCTTCGAGCTCTTCAACCCGGCGGGTGACATCGCTGACCGGAATGCCCAGCGCCTCGGACAACTCGCGCTGGCCGGACACCGAGGTAGGCAGGAATTCATGCAACGGAGGGTCGAACAGGCGGATGCACACCGGCAACCCCTCCATGATGCGGAACAGCTCGCGGAAGTCATCGCGCTGCATCGGCAAAAGGCGCGCCAGAACCGCAGCTCGCCCGGCCGAAGTTTCGGCAAAGATCATCTCGCGCATCACCGTCAGGCGGCCCGGATCAAAGAACATGTGCTCGGTGCGGCACAGGCCGATGCCCTCGGCCTTGAAATTGAGGGCCGTCTGGGCGTCCGCAGGCGTGTCCGCATTGGCACGAATACCCATGTCGCGAGCCTCGTCCGCCCAGGCCAAAAGGGTCTGAAACGCATCGTCCTGCGCCGCCTCGAGCATCTCTGGCTCCCCAGCCAGAACCTGACCGCTGCTGCCATCGATCGTCACGATATCGCCTTGGCCAAAGACGCGGCCATCCGGCGCCACCAGTTGCTTGCGCTTGGGCAGAAATTTCATGTTCGAAGCGCCCACGATGCAGGGAACCCCAAGGCCGCGCCCGATGACGGCCGCATGGCTGGTCATGCCGCCCCGCTCGGTCAGGACGGCAGCCGCAGCATGCATGCCCCGCACATCTTCCGGCGAGGTTTCGCGCCTTACCAGAATACAAGGCTCGCCCCGCGCTGCGCTTGCCTGAGCGTCGACCGCGTTGAACACCAGGGCGCCCGTTGCGGCGCCTGGGCTGGCCGCAATCCCGGCCCCGATCACATCACGCTTGGCATTGGGCGCCACCTGCCGGTGCAGCAACTCGTTCATGGCATGGGCATCGACCCGCATCACCGCCTCATGCGCAGGGATGATACCGTCCTGCGCAAGCGCCACCGCAATACGCACAGCGGCCCGGGCCGAACGGGCGACCCGCACCCCATCAAGGATATGGACCGAGCCATCCTGGATCACGAATTCCACCTGCATTTCCTCGCGCAGGCGCCTCCGCATCAACTCGGCATGAGCCTTGAGATCGGCAAAGGCCGTGGGCGCAAGTTCCTCAAGAGACGGGCCGCGCTCATCTTTTTCCAGGAACAGCGCCCGCGCACCTGCACCCAGCGCCTCGCGCCCCTGCGACTGGCTGAGGTAGCGGCCTGTCAGCTGAGGTTTGCCGGTGCGTGAGTCCACAAGCTGCAAGACACCCGATCCGCATTCCCCCTGCCCCAGTCCCGGGATCATCTCCTGCACCACCAGCCCAAGCCCCGCATCCGCCGGCGCGCCCTTGGCCTGACGCAAGAGCCGCGCCGAAGTGCCTTCCCAGGCGCGGGCCATGGAGCGCAGCACAGCGCCCAGCTGCTCGGCTGGATCCTGCGGAAAAGGCTCATCCGTTTCCGCCTCATAGGCCAGCAGCGTTTCGCGCAAAGCATCCGGGCCGCCGTCCTCGACATCGTCAAAGGCATCGGGATCGAGCCGCGCCACATGCACCGCGTAGGACTGCACAAAGCGCAGGTACAGCCCCGCCGCCGCCTCTTTGCCCAGCCGCGCGCACAGTTCCTTGCAGCGCGCCTCGTTCATTCCGATATTGAGGATCGCCCCCGGCCCGCCCCAATCAGGATCCTCTGACGAAGGTCGCACACAAAGCAGCGCGTCCGGGGCAAATGTCCTGAGGATCGCGTCAATATTCGGCAACTGGCCGCTGGCGATCTCGTGCACGGCGTCAAAGGACAGGGCCACGGTGCGCGGCACCGGCAGATCGAGGCGCACAAGGCGCTGCAGGCACTTGGCCCGCCCGCCGTGGCTGGAGGTCGCAATCGGAGCTGTCTGCGTAATCAGCGTGGCCAAAGGTGCGTCGGGCATGGTCTATCCTGAACTTTCTGCACTGCGGCACATACCGCTTTTCTGCAGCATAAGCTGGATCGCAACTCCTGCAAGGGGGAAGCGTCCCTGCAGGGCGGGATCACATGAAAGACGCCGCGCAATCTGCACGGCGTCCGGTTGGATCACAGTTGCACCTTACCATGCAGAGGCGTGGGATCACCCCTCCAGTCGGCTGAGGTCTGCCACCTGTCCACAAACCTTGCGGATCTGGCCCAAAAGGTTCAGCCGGTTGCGGCGCACGATGTCATTGTCCGAATTCACCTGCACCGCCTCGAAAAAGGCATCGATCGGCTGGCGCAATGCGGCCATGCCGCCCATGGCGGCCGCGAAATCCTCGGCTTCGATGGCCGAGGAGATCGCTCCCTCGCCAAGGGCAAGCGCGTCGAACAGGGCCGTTTCACTGGCGTCTTCGGCGAATTTCTTATCCGCCCCGAAGGAGTATTCCACCCCGTCCTTTTCCTCAGCCTGGGACAGGATGTTGTTGGCGCGTTTGAAGCCCTGCAGAAGGTTCTCGCCCTCTTCGGTCTTGAGGAACGCCTCTAGCGCGCGGGCGCGTTTGACCAGAAGGGTCAGATCATCGTTGCCCTCCATGGCGATGCAGGCATCGATCACGTCGTGGCGAATGCCCTGATCCCGCAGGAACACCTTGAGCCGGTCATGGAAGAAGGTCAGCAGGTCGCGCGAGACATCCGGCAGGCTCTTCTTCAGCTCTTCCATATGCTGGGGCAGATCCCCATCAAAGACATCCAGCACCGTGCGCACGGCCGAGCCGAACACCCCGTGATCGGCGATCTCATCGATCATATCCTGAAGCAGTTTATTCGAAACAGCGTCATTGCCGTTCTGCGCCAGCTCATGACGCAAGAGATGCGCATCGATGTTGTGGTCCAGATTGGTGCGGATATCGTTTTCCAACACCAGACGGATCACACCAAGCGCTGCGCGACGCAGGGCGAACGGGTCTTTCGATCCCGTGGGCTTTTCGTCAATGGCCCAGAATCCCGTCAACGTGTCCAGCTTATCGGCCAGCGCGACAGTGACCGAGATTTTCTCGCTCGGCACATCATCCGAAGGCCCAAGCGGCGAATAATGCTGCTCGCAGGCATTGGCGACCTCCTGCGGCAGACCTGCAGCCTCGGCGTAATAGCGGCCCATCAGGCCCTGCAGCTCAGGGAATTCATAGACCATTTCCGACGAGAGGTCTGCCTTGGCCACCCGCGCGGCCTGTTCGGCCAGATCCGCATCAACGCCCACCACCGGCGCAAGATCACGGGCAAGGGCAGCGATACGTTCGATCCGTTCTGCCTGGGTTCCCAGTTTATTGTGGAAGGTGACGTTGGACAGTGCCTCGGTCCAGCTGCTCATGCCGCCCTTGGCCACGCGCAGGTCGTTCTCCCAAAAGAACTTCGCATCGGCCAGACGCGCCGACAAGACCTTTTGGTTGCCCGCCAGAATGGTCGCGCCGTGATCCGCGGTCTCGCGGTTGGCGACGGTCACAAAGCCCTCGATGCGGCCCGTCTTGGGATTGCGGACAGAGAAGAATTTCTGGTGCTCTTTCATCGAGGTCTGAAGCACTTCGGGCGGCAGCCCCAGGAAATCATCATCGATCTTGCCCATCAGCACCACCGGCCATTCCACCAGCCCCGCGACCTCGGCCAGAAGGCCCTTGTCTTCGACCACTTCAAGGCCTGCGGCAAAGGCCTGATTGGTGGCGTCATGCCAGATGGCCTCCGCGCGCTCGGCCGGGTCAAGGATCACATAGGCCCGCTTCAGCTTGGCGGTGTAATCCTCGAAGGAGGTGACCGTCAAGGCATCGGGCGCCATGAAGCGATGGCCTTTGGTGCTGTCTGCCGCCTTCAGGCCTTCGATTTCAAAGGGAACCACCTCGGCGCCGCCCTCATCCGTCAGGATGCACAGGATCGACTGCAAGGGGCGCACCCAGCGCAAAGACCCAGCCCCCCAGCGCATGGATTTGGGCCAGGGGAAGTTACGGATGGTTGTTTCCAGCACTTCCGCGATGATCTCGGCAGCCGGGCGGCCCGGCTTTTCGATGGTTGCGAAATAGACGGCGCCCTTGGGTGTGTCGCGCTCTTCCACCTGGTCACGGGTGATCCCGGCGCCGCGCAGGAAGCCTTCGAGAGCCTTCTCGGGCGCGCCGACCTTTGGCCCTTTGCGCTCTTCTCTAATGGTCGGACTTTCGGCCAGCAGCCCCTCAAGGGCCAGCGTCAGGCGGCGCGGCGTTGACAGGGCATGGGCGGCCGCATAGGTCAGACCGGCCTCGACCAAACCGTCGGTCATCCGCTTCTTCAGATCCTCCGCCGCACGCGCCTGCATGCGGGCCGGGATTTCCTCGGAGAACAGTTCAATCAGCAGGTCGGGCATCTGGGATCCTCAGAAGTTCACGATCGTCTGGATGACGATTGCATTGGCAATATCAACAAAGAAGGCGGATACAAGGGGGAGCACCACAAAGGCAATAGGCGATGGGCCATAGCGTTTGGTCACGGCGGTCATATTGGCGATGGCCGTAGGCGTGGCGCCAAGGGCAAAGCCGCCAAACCCGGCGGCCAAAACAGCCGCGCGATAGCCACCGCCCAGCAGCGGAAACAGCACCAGCAGGACAAACAGGACGGTAAAGAGGGTCTGCCCCACCATTACGGCAAGGATGGCAGGCCCAAGATCCGCAATGGTCCAGAGCTGCAGGCTCATCAGCGAAATCGCCAGGAAGACCCCCAGGGAGACCTCCGAAATCAGCGCGAGCGATGGTGTGCGGGCGATGGAGGGGGCGGCAGGAAACAGGAGTGCACGCAGGTTGGCAATGACGATACCCGCCACCAGACACGGTACAAAGAGCGGCAGTTTCACGCCCAGTTCCTCAAGCCCCTCCCAGGCCCCGTAGCCAAGAATGATCGCAAAGTTCAGATACAGGAGGCTGCGCATGACACCATCGGCCGTGATGATCTGAGGCGGCGTTCCGTTCGGCGTGGCAAGGCCCGCAATAGGCCCTTGATCGGGTCGGTCCGGCGTCAGGGTGTCGCGCTGGATCAGATAGCCCGCAATCGGTCCGCCTATGACAGCCGCCAGAACGAGACCCAGCGTTGCAACGGCAACGCCCAATTCCGGCGCGGCGCTCAGACCGGTCACCGCCGCGACCTCGGGCGCCCAGGCAATTGCCGTACCATGCCCGCCGATCAGCGCGGCCGAGCCAAAAAGCACTCCGACCTGAGCCGGATAGCCGAAAATGGCTGCCCCGGCCCCGCCGATCAGGTTCTGCACAAGGATCGCCAGAAGGGTAAGCACCAGAAGGATCGCCAAAGGGCGCCCGCCAGAAATCAGATCGCCAAGCCGCGCATTCAGCCCGATCCCGGCGAAAAACAGCACGAGGAAAAAATCGCGTGCCTCCAGCGCGAAGACAATCTCAACATTCGAGATGAGATACATGCCCATCAGGAACAGCGAGGCCAGCAAACCTCCGCTCACGGCTTCGGGAATATTCAGCCGCCGCAGCAGGCTGAACCGCTTGTTGAGCATCCCTCCCCCGAGGAAGACCGCCAAACCAAGCGTCACCGTGATGAAATCCGGAATGAGCATCGGCGGTTTTGCCTTCCATTGGCCCGCCCTGCCGGGCGCAGGTCTATTCGCTGTCGGGGCGCGGCGGGCAGGCTTCGGTGACGATGGCGCTGCCGTTGTAGATCTGTTCGCCGCAATTGTTCAGCTCGTGCCAGACAAACCCACGTCCGCCCGCGTCAATCGCCACGATCCGGTCCACCCCGTATGAGATGTTCTTGACCGAAAGGAAGGCCTTGGCCGACCCGTCCTTCAGCGCCGCGCCGATGGCGGCGGCATCAAAGCAATCGAACCAGCCTGGCGCATTGCGCGGCACGATCAGATCCGAGGTCGCGAATTCCGAGGCCAGATCCTGCGGCGTCATATCAGTCGTGAAACACGCCCGGTAGCGGATCGGAGAGCTTTCCGCATCGATGGCCTGAAAAGCGTCATAGGAGATCGGGCGCGGATCGGCCCCATCCAGCGGCGTCAGAACCACATCCATCCCGGGCTGCGGAGTCACATCCTCATAAAAGCCGTAGACCTGCAGGTAATACATGGAGACACCCGCAACCAAAGCGCAGATCCCCAGTACAATCGCAATCACCTTGCCCATCATGGCGTTTCCCCCCTCAGGCGGCCTGACCACCTGCTTCGGTTTGCACAAATGCGTCGGCGCATTGCTTTGCCAGCGCCCGCACACGACCGATATAGGCCTGACGTTCGGTAACGGAAATGACTCCGCGCGCGTCGAGGAGGTTAAAAATGTGGCTGGCCTTGATGCATTGATCATAGGCGGGGTGCGCCATAATGATGCGCTTGCCCGTTTTGGGGTCGATATGCTCTTGCGCCAAGATTGTCGTGCACTCGGCCTCGGCCTCTTCGAAATGGCGCAACAGAACCTCGGTGTTGGCCACGTCGAAGTTCCAGCGGGCGTATTCTTCCTCGGTCTGCTTGAACACATCGCCATAGGTCAGCGGGATCGACGCATCCGGATCGTTGAAGGGCATGTCCATCACGTGATCGATGCCAAGGACATACATCGCCAGACGCTCAAGCCCGTAAGTCAGCTCCCCCGAGACCGGCGCGCAGTCATGGCCGCCAACCTGCTGGAAATAGGTGAACTGGCTGACTTCCATACCATCACACCAGACTTCCCAGCCAAGCCCCCAGGCGCCTAGCGTGGGGCTTTCCCAGTCGTCCTCGACAAAGCGGATGTCGTGCAGGTCCATGTCGATGCCGATGGCCTCGAGGCTGCCAAGGTACAGCTCCTGCAGGTTCGGCGGAGAGGGTTTGATCAGCACCTGATACTGGTAGTAATGCTGCAGGCGGTTGGGGTTTTCACCATAGCGCCCATCGGTCGGGCGGCGCGAAGGCTGCACATAGGCCGCGGCCCAGGGCGCCGAACCAAGCGAGCGCAGCGTGGTTGCCGGGTGGAAGGTACCGGCGCCGACCTCCATGTCATAAGGCTGCATGATGGCGCAGCCCTTGGATGCCCAATAGGACTGAAGCCGCAGGATGATCTCCTGAAACGAGCGCGGTGCCCCCATGGAGGCGGAAGCAGCAGTGGTGTTCTGGGTCATGTCAGATCCCTCTCTGGGACATCTTACCGGGTCAGCGAATGCGGTGTTCTTCCTATGCAACCCCCCGCCAAGCGTCAACGGCTAGTCTTGCCAGGAGCACGGTTACCGGCCTCTTCCCGCCGCGTGTGCAACAAAGGTGATGGAATGCTGCATCAAGAGACGAATTCCCCGTTTACCGGGAGTTTGCTTTGTCTGCCTAAAATGCTTATCTGCCCGGCAACAAATTACCCCAAATTACCCCATCGGGATAGAGGTCCTGCAATGAAAAGAATTTCCACCGCCCTGCTGCTGGCGGTCACCATGATCGTAATCACCTTTGGCGGATCCACCCATGCGCAACAGGCAGGTCAGGATACCGTCTGGATCCAGATCGCTGCACGGCCGTCCCTTACCGAGGCCCAGACCGAAGCGCAGGAATTCGCGTCACGCCTGCCGGATGTTGCCGGCTTTACTCTGGGCGCGGGCTGGTACGGCATCGTGCTTGGCCCATATACGCGCGAGGATGCCGAACGCGTGCTGCAAGTCTATCGCGCCGAAGGGCAAATTCCGCGCGACAGCTTCATCGCCTTTCAGGAAAACCTGCGCAGCCAGTTCTACCCGGTGGGCGCAAGGGATCAGGCCACGGCAACAGCCCCGGTCCAGCCCGAGGTGAGCGCTCCGGTGGTCAGCACACCTGCACCGCAAGTGACCTTGCCCGATGAGAGCCCTGCCGAGGCGCGCCGCAGCGAACAGGCCCTGAGCCGCGACGAGAAAATGGACCTGCAGATCGCCCTGAAGGCAGCAGGCTTTTATGATTCTTCCATCGACGGATCCTTTGGCCGCGGCACGCGCGGCGCCATGTCCGACTGGCAGCTGAGCAAGGGTTTCGAGCCCACCGGCGTTCTCACAACAGCCCAGCGCAAGCTCTTGATGGATGACTACAACGCGCCGCTGATCTCGGTTGGCGTGGCAAAGGTTGTGGACACCCGCGCCGGTATTTCAATGCAGATCCCGGCCGCAGAGGTTGCCTTTGCCCGCTATGAATCGCCCTTTGCACACTATGACAGTCGCGGCGATCTGGGCGCCCGCGTCCTGCTGATCAGCCAGCGCGGCGACAAGAACACCCTGTTCGGTCTCTACGACATCCTGCAGACGCTTGAAATCGTTCCCCTGACCGGTCCGCGCGAACGCGGCAGCGACAGTTTTACCATCGAAGGGCGCAACGGGCAGATCGTTTCCTACACCGAAGCCAGCCTGAAGGGCGGAGAGATCAAGGGCTTTACCCTGATCTGGCCCGCCGGAGACGAAGCGCGCCGCGCCCGCGTTCTGACCGCCATGCGCGAAAGCTTTGCCCGGATTGACGGCGTCCTGGAGGATACCGCAGGAAGCGATCTGAGCCAGGACATCGACCTTCTGGCCGGCCTTGAGGTGCGCAAACCGCGCCTGTCCCGCTCGGGCTTTTTTGTGGGGCAGAACGGCGCTGTCATCACCACCTCCGACGTGGTGGCGGGTTGCGACCGCATCACTCTTGATCATGGCTACCAGGCAACGGTGACCGTCAACGATCCGGAGAGTGGATTTGCGATCCTGCAGCCGGTTGAACGGCTGGCGCCGATGGCGATTGCCGGTCTCAGCACGCAGACCCCGCGTCTGCAATCGGAAATCGCTGCATCCGGGTTTTCCTACGAGGGCGTTCTGGGCGCGCCCAGCCTGACCTTTGGCACCCTTGCCGACGTCAAGAGCCTGGACGGGGACACCGGCGTTATCCGTCTGGATCTTTCCGCTCAGGCGGGGGATGCGGGTGGTCCGGTTCTGGACGCCTCCGGCGGCGTGCTGGGCATGCTCCTTCCGCAAGAGATCAAGGGGCGCCAGCTGCCTGAAGGCGTAAGTTTCGGCGTCAATGCCGCCGCGCTGCGCGCCGCGCTGGTTGCCGCCAATATCCCGATGCCCCCCTCGACCGGCGGCGGTGCTGCCCTGCCAAACGAAGCACTGGTGCGTCAGGCCAGCGGCATGACAGTGCTGGTCAGCTGCTGGGACTGACTGTGGCCAAGGCGCGGCCGACACAGGCCTCGGCCGGGCCAGAAGACACAAAAGAAAACGCCAGAGCCGTACCGCTCTGGCGTTTTCTTTTGGCGCGGGGCCACGGCCCTCGATGATACGGACTATTTTTCAGAAGGCGTGGATGCGCCCGTCCCAGGTGTGAAAGCAGCCCGTGGTCGCGAGGTCCAGAACGTCGAATTCATGCAAAAGACCTTCGACGGACTCCTCGACCGAGATATCCCCTTCACTGCCGCCCATGTCAGTCCTTACCCAGCCGGGATGATAGATCCCGACCGCGATGCCTTCGGGTTTCAGATCCGTCGCCAGGTTCCGCCCAATATTGAGCGCCGCGGCCTTGGATGCGCGATAGGCATAGCTGCCACCGGGCGCGCGGGCGTGGCTGGCCATCTGGGACGAAATGATGGCAATCTTCGGGTTTTCGGCGCGGCGCAGGTTCCCCAAAAGCGCCTGTACGGTCAGGAACACCCCGGTCACGTTCACCGCCAGGGTCTTGTTCCAGACCTCGGCCGTGTATTCTTCGATCGCCATGCCCTTATCGAGGTAGACGCCAGCGTTGCAGACCAAGAGGTCGATCGGCTTGTCTCCCAGCTGCGCTGCGAAACGGGCCTGCTGGCCGGGATCACAGACATCCAGCCGCACCCCCGAGGAGTGATCGCGCGAGGTGCCTGTAACCTCGTATCCTGCATCTTTCAGACGGGCCACAAGCTCCCGACCAATGCCCCGGCTCGACCCGGTTACAACTGCATGCATAAAATTGTCCCTTAGTTCGTTTTCCGCTTTGGGGCAAATGGCAAAGGCAAAACCGGAACCCCGTCCTCAATCAGTGATTTGGCCTCGTCCAGGCGCGCCTCTCCGTGAATCGACCGGGCCGGGGCCTCGCCCAGGTGCATCGCGCGCGCCTCAGAGACAAAATCCTTGCCGACATAGTCTGAATTGGCCTCAACCTGCCTGCGCAACTCCTTGATCGCCTGTTCCATGTCGCTTGACGGCGCAGTCAGCATCCCGCCAACCGGCGCAGGTGGATGGGCCTGCCGCTCTGCACCCTCGGTTTCGTGGATCTCAACGCTCTCTGCCTCTCGGGTGGACGACACGGCCTTTCGGCCCGGGCGAACCTGCGGTGCCATGATTGCCTTGTCGACCTTGGATCCACCGCATATCGCACAGGACACCATACCCGCATCCGCCAGTTTGTCGTAGGCATCCGCAGACTGGAACCAGCTGTCAAAGCTGTGACCCTCAGCACATTTCAAGCTGTAGCGTATCATCGTGTCTCTCGTTGCAGCTCATTGCCCAATAGAGCCTTGGCGTCCCGGATTTCAAGATCGGAACAGATCCGATTCTATCACTCTGGGATCAAAGCGCTTCAGAATACTCTGAAGCCCTTTTTCCTGTACCAAAGCGGCGGCCTTTCGTGGTGATTTCCAGGATCTCTTTCGTTCTTCCTGTTCTGGAAACCGGTCTTTCAGCGCAGTCACGATCACCGGATAGACGCGGACCGCACAGGGTAGTGGCTCCAGATCGCGGCGCCACTTTTCATAGTAGTATTCCCCGAGGCACTGATCGACCGGAACACCGCGCACCCCGGCTTCCTCCCAGGCTTCGATCGCAGCAGACTGCGCCATGCTGCGCCCGGGGATGGGCCACCCCTTTGGCAGGATCCAGCGCCCGGTGCCGCGCGAGGTAATCATCAGGATCTTTGGCTTTCCGCCCTTGGTCATGCGGCAGCATAGTGCCGCAACCTGGGTAGCGACTTGCGATCCCGAAACAGCATGCATTGCGGATTTATTCAAAGATTTACCACCTGAGGTTTTCGGCGATCAGACCAGAAGAGCCATGCTGTCTGGCCCTGTGTGACCTTGATAGCAGAATACACCCCGAATGTTGAAGCGAGCTTTGCAAAGGATGCCAATCAATTGTCGCTCCAGCGGGTCACATCACCGCGAACGCCATCCCAGGCCCCTTCCGACAACGCCAATCCCAGCACTCGTTCGGGATTGGTCGGTGGTGGCATAACGACGCCTTCCAGCTTTTCAAAGCCGAACCGGCTGTAATAGGGCGCATCCCCAACCAGCATGACCCGTGCCCAGCCACGTTCAGCCGCGCGGACAAGACTGTCTCGGATCAGGGATCCTCCCAGCCCCTCCCCTTGACGCGTGGGATGGACCGCCACCGGTCCAAGAAGCAGAGCTTCGGCCAGGCCCACATGAACGGGCCAGAATCGGATTGCGCCGGCGAGGATCCCCTGCTCGTCCCGCGCCACCAGACTAAGACCTTCGACAGGCGCCACACCATCGCGCAAACGATAGGAGGACAGAGCCTCGCGCCCGGGCGCAAAGCAGAGATCATAGAGCGCCTCGACCTCCCATCGGTCGTCAGGCCGTTCCGGTTTCAATTCGATCACGCTACTCACGCCTCCGCGAAATCGCCCTTCAAGGGGTGGAAATCGCCCTAACACGGGCCTAAGCATTGAGCAAACACTTGGAGATGCGCATGTTCTACCGCCCCGAAGACGGCCACGGCCTGCCCCACAACCCGTTCAACGCCGTGATCACCCCGCGCCCGATCGGCTGGATTTCGTCCCGCTCTGCCGATGGGATAAACAACTTGGCCCCCTATTCCTTCTTCAACGGAGTTGCCTACACCCCGCCGCAGGTGATGTTCGCCTCCACCGGTAGCAAGGAAGACCAGGAAAACACCAAGGACAGCATGGCCAACATCGAGGAAACCGGCGTCTTCTGCGTCAATGTGGTGGCCTATGCCATGCGCGATGCGATGAACGCCAGTTCGCAGACCTTGGGCAAGGAGGTGGACGAATTCGACCACGCAGGGCTCAAATCGGTTGAGTGCGAAACGATCAACTGCGCCCGTATCGAAGGCGCGCCGGCTGCACTCGAATGCAAGCTGACCAAG
Source organism: Phycobacter sedimenti (assembly GCF_038148855.1). Classification (NCBI taxonomy): domain Bacteria; kingdom Pseudomonadati; phylum Pseudomonadota; class Alphaproteobacteria; order Rhodobacterales; family Roseobacteraceae; genus Phycobacter; species Phycobacter sedimenti. Next base: position 98,061 of record NZ_JBBVGR010000010.1, read on the forward strand.
ATCGTCGATCTGCCCGGCGCCTCAAACCGTGTCGCCTTTGGCGAGGTGACCGGCGTGCACCTGCGTGACGATTGCCTCAAGGACGGGATGTTCGACGTTACCACGTTTGAGCCCCTCGCACGGCTCGGCTATCGCGACTATTCCCGCGTTACCGAGGTTTTCTCGCTCGCCCGTCCGGACGACTGATCCATGCCCTTGCCCGACCCAAGCCTGCGCCACCCGATCGTCCTGCCTGACGGTACGCCCCATGAGGGCACCGTGATGCTGTCGCGCGCGGTGGACCACCCGAATTTCAAGGTTGGTGACTATACCTATGCCTCGGATTTCGCCCCCCCACAGGACTGGGCGGCGCATCTTGCGCCCTACCTCTTTCCCGGCGCCCGCGAGAGGTTGGTGATCGGGCGCTTCTGCCAGATCGCCCATGGCGCGCGTTTCATCACCTCCTCGGCAAACCACGGGCAGGAGGGGCTCAGCTGCTATCCCTTCCCGGTCTTCGATCCGGATCAGATGGCGGGCTTTCAGCCCGATACCCGCGACACGGTCATCGGCAATGATGTCTGGATCGGCTACGGCGCTATGATCCTGCCCGGCGCCCGCATCGGCGATGGCGCCATCATTGGCGCAGGCGCCGTGGTCCGCGGCACGGTGCCTGCCTACGGCATCGTCACCGGCAATCCGGGCCGGGCCGAGCGGTTCCGTTTCTCAAAGCCTCAGATCGCGCGACTGCTGGCTCTCAAATGGTGGGACTGGCCGGTCGATCTGATCCTGCGCGCCGAACCTGCGCTGATCTCAGGGGATCTCGACATGCTCGAGAGCCTCGCCCCCGACTGAGTTCCCCTTATCTTGGCTGCTGCTTCGGAGCCGCCCTCGACGCAGACCGGCAGGCAAAAGGCCGGGCCAAGTGCAAGCCAAATTGCCGAGGCTCTGCGCGCCCCACGGGCGTGGATACGGCCATTTTGCTTGTCGCGCTGGACCGGGCTTGTGCCAGACAGGTCGCGCGAGGGTGGATCTGATGCTGCTTTGGTGAGCCCGAGATGTCATCAAAAAATGGCCTGTGGATTCTCATCCACAGGCCACCTTCAAACTTTACGTCCGAGGGTCAGTGCCCGCCCAGAACACCCGTCTTGACCGAGTAATCCACGGCGAGCGCGTATTCCGGGTCATCATCGCTGTCGACGATCAGGTGACCGGCCTTGGACAACAGCTGATGGCAATCGCGGCTGAGGTGGCGCAGCACGATGGTCTTGCCAGCCTCCTCATACTTCCCGGCGAGCGCCTCGATCGCTTGCAGGGCGGATTGGTCCACCACGCGGCTATTGGCAAAGTCTACGATCACACGTTCGGGGTCATTCTGTACATCAAACAGCTCGATGAAGCCATCGGTAGAGCCAAAGAACAGCGGCCCCTCGATCTCATAGACCTTGGCGCCCTTGTCGCTGACAGATTCGCGGGTGCGCGCATGGATGCGGCGGGCGTTGTTCCAGGCATAGGCCAGCGCCGAGACGATCACACCGACGACCACCGCAATCGCAAGGTCGGTCATCACCGTCACCACCGTCACCAGTACGATCACAAAGGCATCCATCATCGGCACCTTGGTCATCACCTTGAAGCTGTTCCAGGCAAAGGTCCCGATCACCACCATGAACATCACGCCAACCAGTGCGGCCAGCGGGATCTGCTCGATCAGCGGCGAGGCTACAACGATGAACAATAGAAGGAACAGCGCGGCCGTGATGCCCGCAATCCGCGTCCGGCCACCGGATTTCACGTTGATCATCGACTGTCCGATCATGGCGCAGCCGCCCATACCGCCAAAGAAGCCCGTGACGATATTGGAAGTACCCTGCGCGATGCACTCCTGACTGGCACCGCCCCGCTTGCCGGTGATCTCGCCCACCAAGTTCAGCGTCAGCAGGCTTTCGATCAGACCGATGGCCGCAAGGATCACGGCATAGGGCAGAATGATCTGGAAGGTTTCAAAGGTGAACGGCGCAAGCATGGTTCCATAAAGCCCCTCACCAGTGCCAAACGGATTGTGGAAGCTCGGGAAACCGCCCTCGATCGAAGCCATATCGCCCACGCGCGGCACATCGAGACCAAGAGCGATCACCAGAATGGCCACGATGCCGATACCGGCCAGAGGCGCCGGGATGACGCTGGTGATCTTGGGCGTGCCCCAGATGATCAGCATGGTCAGCCCCACAAGGCCCAGCATCATGAAAAGAGACATACCGCTCAGCCATTCAGCCCCGCCCGTACCGGGCACCTTGAACTGCGTCAGCTGCGCCAGGAAAATCACGATGGCCAGACCGTTCACGAAGCCCAGCATCACCGGATGCGGCACCAGGCGGATGAATTTGCCCCAATGCATGACACCGGCAATGACCTGCAGGATGCCCATCAGGATCACCGTGGCAAAAAGGTATTCGACCCCGTGCTCGGCCACCAGCGCCACCATGACCACCGCCAGCGCCCCCGTTGCCCCGGAAATCATGCCCGGCCGACCGCCGATCACCGCTGTGATCAGCCCGACCATGAAGGCCGCATAAAGACCCACCAGCGGATGCACCCCGGCCACAAAGGCAAAGGCGACCGCCTCAGGCACCAGCGCGAGCGCCACGGTCAGACCCGACAAAAGTTCGGTGCGCACGCGGCCCACGGACCAGCCCTCGTCCTGCATGATGGAGAGGTTCGGCGGGGAAATACGATTGGCCAGAAGGGCCATTGCGGCGCGTTTCATCAAGAATACCTGTGGTTGGAGGAGGTGACTTTGCTGCCCGCCCCTAGCGGAAACGGGCCTTGGGGGCAAGGCTCGTGAACCTGTCAGGCCTCATCGTCCCCTCCGTTTTCGCGGCCGTGAAGCGCGCCGACAGGCGGAAATCCGTGGGGCCCGACCCTAGATCGCAGATCGGATCTTCTCGGCTTGCCGCGCGATTTCGTCCATGTCGCCCATCTGGCCGGGAGGACGCAGTCTGTCGCCTTCTTTGCGGGGCAAGACATGGAAATGCAGGTGAAACACTTCCTGGCCGCCTGCTGCTTCGTTGAACTGCTGGATCGTGACGCCATCTGCGTCAAAGGCTTTCAGAACCGCGTGGCTCAGCCGCTGCACCGTCGCCATGACAGCCGAAAGCTGCTCGGGACTGGCGTCCAGTACATTACGGCAGGGCGTTTTCGGAATCACAAGCAAATGGCCGTCCGCCCGTGGCATGATATCCATGAACGCAAGCGTGTCATCATCCTCATAGACCCGCGTTGATGGGATTTCTCCGCGCAGAAGTTTCGCAAAGATGTTATCCGGATCATAGGCTGTCATTTTCATGCGTCTCCGTTTTGGGTTGCGGAGTGGTTGTGCGCCCTGCGGCAGAACGGGTCAAGCATCTCGGAACCTCGCTGGGATCTGAATCCGGAATTGCCAGCCCCCCGCGACAATTATTCTTGATCCAGATCAAACTCCGCCATTGAAGGCCTTGGCAGGGCGATCTAAAACCACCTTTGAGTCTAAGGCCGCCCGGACAGATTTCCTGTGGCCTTTCGTTATGCAACAGGAGGCACCTTAAATGGCAGACGCAGCCATTCATGGTCACGGCCATGAAGACGAGCGCGGTTTCTTTACCCGCTGGTTCATGAGCACGAACCATAAGGATATCGGCATTCTCTACCTGATCGTTTCGGCGCTTGCAGGTTTCATTTCCGTCGCGTTCACCGTATTCATGCGGATGGAGCTGATGGACCCCGGCGTTCAGTACATGTGCATGGAGCACCTGGACAAAGGCTTTATCAGCGGGTTCCTGAGCTCGATGGCGGCTTCGGTTCCGGGTGAATGCACCCCGAACGGTCACCTCTGGAACGTGATGATCACCGCCCACGGCATCCTGATGATGTTCTTCGTGGTGATTCCAGCCCTGTTCGGCGGTTTCGGCAACTACTTCATGCCGCTGCAGATCGGCGCGCCGGACATGGCGTTCCCGCGGATGAACAACCTCAGCTTCTGGCTCTATGTGGCCGGTACCTCGCTGGCGGTTGCCTCGGTGCTGGCACCGGGCGGCAACGACCAGATGGGGTCGGGCGTAGGCTGGGTTCTCTACCCGCCGCTGTCGACCAATGAGGGCGGCTTCTCGATGGATCTGGCGATCTTCGCGGTTCACGTCTCGGGTGCTTCGTCCATCCTGGGCGCGATCAACATGATCACCACTTTCCTGAACATGCGTGCCCCCGGCATGACCCTGTTCAAGGTGCCGCTGTTCTCCTGGTCGATCTTCGTCACCTCTTGGCTGATCTTGCTGTCCCTGCCGGTCCTGGCAGGCGCCATCACCATGCTGCTGATGGACCGCAACTTCGGTTTCACCTTCTTTGACCCCGCAGGCGGTGGTGACCCGATCCTGTACCAGCACATCCTGTGGTTCTTCGGTCACCCCGAAGTGTACATCGTGATCCTGCCCGGCTTTGGCATCATCTCTCACGTGATCGCCACCTTCTCGCGCAAGCCGGTCTTCGGCTATCTGCCGATGGTCTGGGCAATCATCGCGATCGGTGTTCTGGGCTTCGTCGTCTGGGCGCACCACATGTATACTGTTGGCATGTCGCTGAACCAGCAGGCCTACTTCATGCTGGCCACCATGGTGATCGCGGTTCCGACCGGCGTTAAGGTCTTCTCTTGGATCGCGACCATGTGGGGCGGCTCCATCGAGTTCAAGGCGCCGATGCTGTTTGCCTTCGGCTTCCTGTTCCTGTTCACCGTTGGCGGTGTGACCGGTGTGGTTCTGTCCCAGGCCGCCGTGGACCGTGCCTATCACGACACCTACTATGTGGTTGCACACTTCCACTATGTGATGTCGCTGGGCGCCGTCTTTGCGATCTTTGCAGGCGTCTACTTCTACTTCGGCAAGATGACCGGCAAGCAGTACTCGGAACTGGGCGCCAAGATTCACTTCTGGATGTTCTTCATCGGTGCAAACCTGACCTTCTTCCCCCAGCACTTCCTGGGTCGTCAGGGCATGCCGCGCCGCTATATCGACTACCCGGAAGGTTTCGCCTACTGGAACAAGATCTCGTCCTATGGCGCGTTCCTGTCCTTTGCATCCTTCGTGTTCTTCTTTGGCGTGATGATCTACTCGCTGCTGCGCGGCGCTCGTATCACCCAGAACAACTACTGGAACGAATACGCGGACACTCTGGAGTGGACCCTGCCCTCTCCGCCTCCGGAACACACCTTTGAAATCCTGCCCAAGCAGGAAGACTGGGACAAATCCCACTCTCACTAATGTGGACCTTTTCTAGGCAGACAGGGCCCCGGAGCAGATGCTCCGGGGCCCTGTTCTTTTGCCGTCCCAGCTTTGCGACAAAGCGCGCCTTGAAAAGCCAGGCCACCGGCACATAGTTCAACTGTCACCAACAGGAAACCATGCTGCTGCCCAATGCCCTACACCTGGTCATCAGACGACACGCACGACGCCGAAACAGTTCAAGAACTGCATCTTTGGCCGCATCAGTCTCTGCCTCCCGAAGGATACGTCCGCTTCCTGGCGGTCACTGCCGTTTTGATCACGGTGCCCCTGTTTCCGCTGCTCGGCTCCTTCGTGCTCTGGGGTATTCTGCCATTTCTGCTGATCGCGCTCTTTGGCATGAAGTGGGCCCTGGACCGCAGCCGTCGTGACCGCCAAATCCTCGAAGTGCTGACCATCGGCCCCGAGGAGGCAAGGCTTGAGCGTACCGACCCCCGAGGCGGCCATCAAAGCTGGGAATGCAACCGTTACTGGACCACAGTTCAACTGCACCCCCACGAAGGGCCGGTGCCAAACTACGTCACCCTCCGAGGGGGGGGGCGAGAGGTGGAAATCGGAGCTTTTCTGTCCGAGGACGAGCGAAAGGCGCTATTCGACGATCTTCAGACGGCCCTGCGCCGACAAACGCAAAAACAGTTTTGACTTTGCCGCAAGGCCCGGCTAGGCAATGGCCATGTGCAATACGACGCCCCTTTTCAGCACCGTATATTACCGCCGCGTTTCATAACGGCGGTCGCATTTCCTGTACTTGAAGTTCAACCGCCGCGATCCGGCGGTTAGAGACATCACAAGCACCCCCTCCGGCATCGCGCAGACCGGAGCCCCCATGACATATTTTCCTCATATTCAGTCGATTGGCCTTTTTGGCTTTGGCGCCTTTGGCCAATTGATCGCCAGGCACCTTGCCCTGCACGTGCCGATGATAGTCCACGATCCGGCGCAGCATGATCGTCACCCACTCCCGCCAAACCTGCAATGGGGCAGCCTGGAGGATACAGCAACCTGCCCGCTGGTGATCCTCGCTGTTCCCGTGCACTCCATGCCCGCCCTGTGCACGGCAATCCGCGCACATCTGAAGCCAGGCTCCATCGTTCACGATGTGGGTTCGGTGAAACTCGAGCCATGCCGCATCATGTCGGACCGCCTGCCGCCGCACGTGGATCTGGTGGGAACCCATCCCTTGTTTGGCCCTCAAAGTGCGGGCGGTGGCATCGCCGGACACAAAATCGCCTTGTGCAATGTCCGAGGGCGGTCTCACCTGCCTCTTGCAGCCTTCCTGCGCAAGGCGCTGGGATTGCAGATCATCCTCACCACGGCCGAACAGCACGACAGAGAGCTAGCCACCGTTCAGGGTCTCACGCATCTCATCGCGCGCGTCTTGGCAGACATGAGCCCCCTGCCTGCCCGCATGACCACCACCAGTTTCGAGCGCATGATGGAGGCGGCCCGCATGGTTCAGAATGATCCTCCCGGCGTCTTTGCCGCAATAGCTCAGGCGAACCCTTTCGCCGCCGAGGTCCGCGAAGACTTCCTGCGCAAGGCCCGCGCAATCGCCGGGGCACCCGGACAGCAGCCAGAATAGCAAAGGCCCGCGCAGTGGCGGGCCCATCTCATATCTCGGGGATCAGGGGCGCAGAGGCGCCCGCTCTCCATCGCTCAGCAGCCACCAGAGGTGCACAGCTCGTCCTTGACCATCGGGCCAACACGACCAAAGTCCATCTGGCCGGTGTATTTGGATTTCAGCACGCCCATGACCTTGCCCATGTCGCGAATCGAGTCGGCGCCGGTCTCGCTGACTGCAGATTTCACGGCGCTGCGGATTTCATCCTCAGAGAGCTGCTTGGGCAGGAACTCCTCAATGATCGAGATCTCCGCCAACTCGCGTTCGGCCAGGTCCAGGCGTCCGCCTTCTTCATAGGCGCGAGCGCTTTCATTGCGCTGCTTGGTCATCTTGCCAAGGATCCCAAGGATTTCTGCGTCCCCGATGCTGCCCTCCTCGCCATCACCGCGTGCGGCAATTTCCTTGTCCTTGATGGCGGCGTTGATCAGCCGAAGTGTCGCCAGACGGTCAGCCGCCTTGTCCTTCATTGCCTGTTTCAAGGCCTGATTTACCCGCGTACGCGTATCCATATGTGTTTATCCATCCCCATGGCATCGGAATTCGGATCCTTAACCAACTGGAAAGCGGTTTTCAAGCACAGGATACCGCACCCCATACGATACGCCCTTTTTCGCAAGGCCAACAGGCGCCCTTGACCCGCTTGCCCCCTGCCCCTACAAGCCCTTGAATTTCACCTCATGGAGAGTCGTGTCATGGCCGATACCGCAGCGTCCAAGCCAACCGCATGCCTTGCGCTTGCCGATGGAACCGTTTTTTACGGAATGGGGTTCGGCGCGACCGGACGATGCGTCGCCGAGCTGTGCTTCAACACCGCCATGACGGGCTACCAGGAGATCATGACAGACCCATCCTATGCGGGGCAGATCGTGACCTTCACCTTCCCGCACATCGGCAATACCGGGGTCACCCCGGAGGATGACGAAACCGGTGATCCGGTTGCGGCAGGCATGGTGGTGAAGTGGGATCCGACGCTGGCCTCGAACTGGCGCGCGACGGAAGAGCTGAAAGCCTGGCTGACACGCACCGGCCGCATCGCCATCGGCGGCATCGACACCCGTCGCCTGACCCGTGCGATCCGGCAGCAGGGCGCGCCTCATGCAGCGCTTGCTCATGACCCCGACGGCAATTTCGACGTCGAGGCCCTGGTGGCAGCGGCGCGGGAATGGTCCGGCCTTGAGGGGCTGGATCTGGCCAAGGATGTCACCTGCGCACAAAGCTATCGTTGGGATGAAATGCGGTGGGCCTGGCCTGATGGCTACAGCCGTCAGGAAGCGCCCAAGCACAAGGTGGTCGCCGTCGACTATGGTGCCAAGCGCAACATCCTTCGCTGTCTGGCCAGTGCCGGTTGCGATGTGACCGTGCTGCCCGCAACCGCCACCGCCGAAGACGTGCTGGCCCACAATCCCGATGGCGTGTTCCTGTCCAACGGCCCCGGTGATCCGGCGGCCACCGGCGAATACGCTGTCCCTATGATCAAAACCATCCTCGACACCACCGATCTGCCTGTGTTCGGGATCTGCCTTGGCCACCAGATGCTGGCGCTGGCGCTTGGCGGAAAGACCGTGAAGATGAACCACGGCCACCATGGTGCCAACCATCCGGTGAAAGAGCACTCCACCGGCAAGGTGGAGATCACTTCGATGAACCACGGTTTTGCCGTGGACGCGCAAACCCTGCCAGAAGGGGTGGAGGAGACTCACGTCTCGCTTTTTGACGGCTCCAACTGCGGAATCGCCGTGACGGGCCGCCCGGTCTACTCGGTACAGCACCACCCGGAGGCCAGCCCAGGGCCGCAAGACAGCTTCTACCTTTTTGAAAGGTTTGCGGACGCCATGGCGGAACGCAAAGGCTCATAAAAAGGCGCGGTTCGGATCCCGCTGGATCCGAACATTAATCAATTTTTAACCAAGCCGGGAAAGCGTAATCTCAGGATCTACCTGGGATTGTGTTTAAATGGTAAAATCACGGCGGGGTTTGCGCCGCCCCGGCAAGACGCCTTTCAGACCGCTGGTCGCGCCCCATGCATCGCTGCAAGGGGCGCCCCGCAGAAGCCGAAGCGACGAGCCCCCCCTCGGTCGCAACGATATCCATAGCCCTTACAGTGACGCGTCCAATCAGCGGCAGCAGACGATCTCAGGTACACCTGAAACGCTGCATCGGCTGATACTCAGCCAGCACGGCAAACCCGTCTCCGAGCAAGAGCCGATTGGCAGCCAGACCCGCCCAGTGACTGTCGCGGCAACATCGGCAGCCCGACACCCCAAGCGATCCCCTGCCCGGTTTCGTCATATTGACCTTGACCGCGCGCCTCCCGACAAGAGCCTGTTGAACCGCATGCCGCCTGCCTTCTGGCTGCGCCATGCCACCGTGCCCTGGCTTCGCCTTGGCAATGCGGTGGTTGTGGCTATGGCCGACCTTTCACAGGTTCAAGTCGTGCAGGACGCTTTGGGAAAACAATTCGGAAAGGTCATTCCGATTTCGGCCCCTGAGGACCAGATCCTGAAGCATCTGACGGCGAACCTAGGAAACCAGATGGCACGGCGTGCCAGCATCTCTTTGCCGCAGGTGCACAGCAGCCGATTTCTGGCCGATCGTAATCTGCGCGCCCACTATGCGCTTTGGGCCAGTCTGGTCCTGAGCCTGAGCTTGCTGTTTCCCATGGCCATGTTCATCGCAGCCTGCGGAATGACCTTGCTGCTACTGGTGTTGTTCACAGGGTTCCGACTGGCCGGAATAGCAGGGTTTGTGAGTGCGCAGCACCGTTCGGAAACACGGAGCCGCACCACGCATGATACCCGGAGACTGCCAAGGATATCCATTCTGGTTCCCCTGTTCCAGGAAGCCGAGATCAGCAAGGACTTGTTGAAGCGCCTCGCCAAAGTAGAATATACGCACCACTTGCTAGAGATTTTCCTGGTGCTTGAGGACGGTGATCGCATGACGTTGAACGCGGTGCGCGCAGCGGTGCTGCCGACCTGGATCAAAGTGGTCAAAGTGCCCGAATACGGAGACCTCAAGACAAAGCCTCGTGCGCTGAACTATGCTTTGAACTTTTGTCGAGGTGACATCATCGGGGTCTGGGATGCCGAAGATTCACCCATGGCCGACCAGTTGCATGAGGTTGCAGCAGCCTTTGCCAAGGCCTCTCCCGAGGTCGCCTGCGTCCAAGGGATCCTAGATTACTACAATCCCCGAACCACCTGGATCTCACGCTGTTTTACCCTGGAATACGCAAGCTGGTTTCGCATCATCCTGCCAGGCATCGCCAAACTGGGGCTCGTGGTCCCCTTAGGGGGAACGACCATGTTCGTGCGTCGGCAGGTTCTGGAGGAAGTCGGTGCGTGGGATGCCCACAATGTGACCGAGGATGCCGACTTGGGGGTGCGCCTGTGCCGGGCCGGATATCGCACAGAAATGCTGGCGTCCACCACCTATGAAGAAGCAAATGCCCATGTCTGGCCCTGGATCAAGCAACGCTCGCGCTGGCTCAAGGGGTTCATGATGACCTACGCGACCCATATGCGCGCACCCCGTCAGTTGCTGCGGGATCTGGGCTGGCGGCAATTTCTCGGACTTCAGGTATTCTTTCTCTGCTCTGTCGGTCAGTTCCTGCTGGCCCCGATCCTCTGGAGCTTCTGGCTTGTGGCATTCGGCCTTCCACACCCGGCTGAAGGCCACGTTCCCGGCCTGTGGCTTTCGTTGGCGGTGGCCGTGCTTGTGTTCTTTGAACTCCTCAGTCAGGCAACTGCCATTTGCGCGGCCTTTGCCAGTAAGCGACGACGCCTGGCGCTTTGGGCACCCTGCCTTTTGTTCTACTACCTTCTGGGCGCCGCCGCCGCCTACAAAGCCCTATATGAGCTCGTGTTTCGGCCTTTCTTCTGGGACAAGACCAACCATGGCATTCACGCCCCTGATCCTGCCTCAAAAAACGAATGCCGCAGCGCGCGCTGACAGCCCGCGATCACCCTTTGCTGCGATCACCGGCATCCTGTTTGAGCCGTGTCATGAAGGCGATAGAGATATGGTCTCTAAGGGCCTCTGAGGCACCTTCGGCATCGCGTTTGCTGATGGCATCCACAATCCCCTTGTGTTCGGACTGGGCAATCTTGCCCCGCCCCTCGGCGGCGAGGGAGGTCGTTGCCATCAGCGCCATGGTGCGGTGCACCAGATCAAGCTGCTGCACAAGATAACGGTTGTGAGAGGCAAGGTGGATCTGTTCATGAAAGCGCCGGTTCGCTCGAGCCAGTTCCGTTGGATTGTCCACCAGTTGATCGTCAGCCTTCACCATTTCCTGAAGAACACGGATTTCCTCGTCGGTGGCATGCTGCGCTGCAAGAGCCGCGGCCAGTCCCTCCAGTTCGCGCCGCACCACGTACAGCTCGGCCATCTGGTTGTGATCCAGCGACGCCACGATCAGCGAGCGCCCGTCGCGCTCCAGAAGCGATTGTGTTTCCAGACGCTGCAATGCCTCGCGGATGGGCGTGCGCGACACACCGAACCGTTCGGCCAGGTCGCTTTCCACAAGCCGGTCCCCCGGTTTGAAAACACCCACATCGATGGCCTCAAGTATAAGGGCGTAGGCATCTTTCTGGTTGCTTCGGTTCTGGCTCATTGGTTTTCCAACTTGGTACATTCGGTCTTTTCTACAGACCGCCGGCGACCAATCAAGCCTTTAGAACAGTTTGCGCCTAAATCACGCAGTCTCTTGCACCCCCTTGCCGTCCAGGCCGGATTGCAAAACCGGCGCCAAGCCCCTATTCGGAACCTATGGTAAAACCCTTCTTTTCTCATGTCCGCCACTGGGTCTTTGACCTCGACAATACCCTGTATCCGCCCTCGGCCCGGCTGTTTGACCAGATCGAGGTCAAGATGGCGGAGTACGTGATGCGCGAACTGGGCGTTGACAGGGCCGAGGCGGATCGCCTGCGCAAGCACTACTGGCGCGAGCACGGCACCACTCTGGCCGGTTTGATGAAGGAACATGAGATCGATCCCGATCCCTACCTGGATGCCGTCCACGACATCTCGTTCGATCCTCTTGAACCAGACGCGGAGCTGGCCGCCCGCATCAAAGACCTGCCTGGCAAGCGCATCGTCTACACCAATGGCAGCGCGCCTTATGCCGAACGGGTGCTTGAGGCGCGTGGCCTGTCGGGTTTGTTTGATGGGGTTTACGGGGTCGAACATGCGAACTATCGCCCCAAACCCGAACGGCAGGCCTTTGACACCGTATTCGCCAAGGCGGGCATTGCTGCCGAAACAGCCGCCATGTTCGAGGATGACCCACGCAACCTCGAGGCCCCCCACGCCATGGGCATGCGCACCATTCACGTTGCACCCGACCCGCACGACCGCGACCACATTCACCATCACACCGATGACCTGAGCAGCTTTCTCGCACGGCTGCTGTAAGACGTACCGGCTGCGACGAAATCGCACCTCGAAGTGTCATACTTGCTGACCTAGATGCCCGGTAGAAACCGATCTAGGAAACGCGACATGACTGCATATACCCTGCCTGAGCGTCTGTCCCTGTGGCAGCGCATCCTGTTTTCCATCCCCTTGCTGGGCCGTATGGCAAAAGAGGTCGCCTATGGCGCGGCCGACAACATCTACTACGCACTCGGGACCTTCGTGAGCCTTTGGGGCTGCTCGATCCTGATGTTCGGAATTCCCGGTCTCTACATACCTGCCTTGTGCCTTGTACCTGTGATGTTCACGCTGCTGATCCTGATCACCCGCGGATAGAGACCATATGCCGCTTGTCATTCTGCGTTCGGGAGGCATATCTCAGCGCAGGACGACGACGAAAGGCGGCAGCCATGACCCAGATCTGCGACATCCTGATTTCCGGCGGCGGCATTGCCGGCCTCACTGCAGCCGCCGCCTTTGGCTCAGCCGGGTTCCAGGTCATCTGCGTCGACCCCACGCCCCCCGTGACCGAACGGGATGTCGAGGGATCAGACCTGCGCACAACAGCACTCTTGCAGCCTGCCCGAGATCTGCTTCAGCATCACGGCCTTTGGGAACGCCTGTCGGAACACGCAGCACCCCTGCAGGTGATGCGGATCGTCGATGCGGGCGGTGAGCAGCCGACGCCGCGCGTGATCAAGGACTTCAACGCGGCAGACATCTCTGATCGCCCCTTTGGATGGAACCTGCCCAACTGGCTGCTGCGGCGCGAACTGCTGGCCGCCCTCGCCGGGATGCCCAACGTCGATTTCCGCCCCGGCGTCGGCACCACGCATCTCTTTACCCGCCTCGGTGAGGCCCGCGTCACCCTCACTAATGGTCGGCAGGAACGGGCGCGGCTTGTCCTGGCGTGTGATGGGCGCAACTCCCCCATGCGCGAAGCCGCTGGCATTCCGGTCAAGACGACCCGCTATGGGCAAAAAGCGCTGGCCTTTGCCATCACCCACCCGGTGCCCCACGAAAACGTCTCGACCGAAATCCACCGTTCCGGGGGACCATTCACACTGGTGCCCCTGCCCGACTTCAAGGGCCAGCCCTCGTCTGCCGTGGTCTGGATGGAGCGCGGGCCAAGGGCGACCGAGCTTCTGAATATGGACGCAGCCACGTTTGAGGTGGAAATGACACGGCGCAGCTGTGGTCTGTTCGGGGGTCTCAAACTGGCGTCCAGGCGGACCATCTGGCCGATCATCAGCCAATCGGCCGAGCGGCTTTGCGGTGAACGGCTCGCCCTGATGGCCGAGGCCGCTCATGTGGTACCGCCCATCGGCGCCCAGGGCCTCAACATGTCCTTGAGCGATCTGCGCTGCCTGCTTGACCTGGCATCAGCCCGCCCAGAGGGACTTGGAGATAGGGCCATGCTGGAGGCCTACCACAGGGCACGCCACCGGGACATCCTGTTGCGCGTCAAAGGCATCGACCTTTTGAACCGCACCTCCATGCTGGCGCCCCGCCCGTTGCGCGATTTGCGCGCATTCGGCCTCAATGCACTCTATTCCATGGCGCCCGTGCGCAAGACGTTGATGCAGATGGGCCTTGGCGTGAAATAGCCCTGACGGGTCCGCTGACAGCCCCGGTTTAGGATCGGTGCGGTTTACAGCTCCATCTGCCCCGGCCCCGCTTGTCTGAAGGCCCGGCGCCCACATGCGGCGTCCTGTTTCCCCCGCGCCCCGCCGGAAAACCAGCCCTCATTGCGCTGCACGCATTCCCCTGTGCGCCATCCCAACTGACCCAAACCATCGGATCCCCCTGTTCCAAGGATTGGCCGACGTCGCTTCTGCACGCCGGGAAACAGCCCATTGACACAACATGTACAGATCGGTACACCAATCGCACAGTTTAGTGAATATCGCAGACACAGTATTGATCTGAAAGCATGTCCAATGATGCCTTCTTGCAGAAGAAACCTGCCCCATCTGAACCCTTTGCGCGGTGATGGCGCCCGCGCGCCCCTGGAAACCGCGGCAAACACCGGCAATCCGTCGGCCAAGGCATGCTTCCGGATCCCTGCATCGGGGAGATCACAATGCCCACGGTAACAGCCGCTTTCGTAAAAGCGATGGCCAAGGCCGCTGGTCTTTCCCTCTCCGAGGACGGGCAACTCCTGTGCGCAGATGTGCTGCTTAAACGGTTCAACTACCCCCATGACGAGCAGATCCCAGAGGACGCCTACTATGATACGCTCCAGTGCATCCGAACGCATTTCGGCGACGACCTTGGACTGATGCGCGCCTATGCCGCTACAATCACGCTCGACGATCTCGGTGTGCTAGGTCTGGCAGTCAAGACCGCGCCGGACCTGCGCACCGCTCTGACCGTGATCCAGCGGTATTTTTCCTTGATGACCGATACCGTGGTCTATCGTTTTGACGAAACAGGTGACCTGGCCTACCTGAGCATCGAGGAACAGACAGGTCGGCATCCGGCCCTGCGGTTTCGAAACGAATGCGCATTGTTCAGCCTGATGCGCAGCATCAGTGCGCTCTGTACCACGGATGACGTGTTTCAGCAGGTCTCTTTCCGGCACGGATGCCCGACCGATGAACGCGCTTACGTCCGGCATTTTGGATGTGATGTGCGCTTTGGCTCTTCCAGCGACTCCCTCTGGATCAGCTCCGACGCGCTGGCAACGCCCATCGGCCGGGGCGACAAGGCTGTCTGCAATTTCCTGGTTGCGCACCTTGAAGAAGAGCTCTCCAACCTCAGCCGTCAACCTCCACTGATGGCGGAACTGATGCAGCATGTGACACGTGCCCTGCAGCACGGGCTTCCGCAGGCGGCAGACATCGCGCGCACCATGGGCATGAGCGAGCGCACACTCTATCGCCGACTGGCCGATGACGGGCTCACATATCGCGATGCTCTGCAAAAGGCCCAGAGTGAACTGGCTCACGAGCTTTTGACATCCTCCGACCGCTCGATCGCCGAGATCGCCTTTCTCACCGGATTTTCCGAGCAAAGCGCCTTCAGCAGGGCCTTCAAACGCTGGTCTGGCCTCGCCCCTGCCCAGTATCGCCAGAAACCTGACACCGTCTGACAGCTTGCCTTTGGCCTCGTGGCAGAAACAGCCACAAAGCTGGCAGAGCCTGCCAAGACCCGACACAGATGCCGCGGTAAATTCGACGTTGAAAGACACCACGGCAACGACATCACCGCAGTGGCGCTCGGCGCCTCAACAAAGGATCACACGAATGAAAGAGATGACATCCCTCGTCGTTCTGGCGCTTGCAGCCGCGATGGCAACCGGCCTCGTACTGTTGCCGATCACAATGCCATACACCGTCAACGCCACACAGATTGTGACGTTGACGGCCTGATGATCCAGGCACCGCGCTACTCTGCGGCGATCGCCTGCCCGGCGCTGTCGTTCCGGCTGATTGGCGACCACTTCAAATCGCCGTCATACCGCCAGGCCAGCTTGCCATCATCATCCATGGCAATCAGGTGCAGCCAGCGGTTGTCGAACAGATCCCGCACATTTGAATGACGCGCCAGGATATCACTCATCGCCTCCCGGGGGGCCTCGATGATCACCGACAGGCGCAGCGGGTCATGCTGAAAACCGTCGCCATCATGCACGGACTGCCAGGGAAGACCGCCGCGCAGATTGCCGCCGTTCCCTTCCAGCACACCGATACCGCCCACGACGTTGTGCAACAGCTTGTTGCCACCGCCGAACAGATCCGGCGTCACGGTTGAACCGTAGTACTGAAGGCTGATCCAGCTGGCGACCTGAACCGGGGCGGTCATGATCAGTTCCAGCACAGAGAAGCCCTCATCCGCGCGCCAGTCATAGCTGTGAAGGAACGACTGCCCCTCGAGCAAAGCGCCCGTGCTGCGCGAACGAGGCGCGGCGATGAAGGCGCGGCAACCGCCAAGACCCCACTCCGGCCGCGTCTCCGCCCAGTCCTGCGCGCGGCGCAGCACATCCGCCTCGCCCATCGCTCGGGGCAGCCGACGGGCCCGCTCGCCACGTGCAAGACGCCCGGCCGCCGCCAGCATCTCTTTCAGCCTAGCGATGTCGTCGGCCTTTGAGGTATCCGGCAGATCCTCCTCAAACAGAGTTACCTTGTCCGTTGTCGTGTGATGCATTGCAGGCAGGAAAACGGTATCCGCCGGGATCTCGATACCTTCGGAAGCCAGACCCGAGCGCACTTCGGAATTGTTCAGCAAACCGGCCAGAAGACGCGCGTTGACGTCCCCGGCAAACCCGCCGCAAGCCCCGCAGTGCAAAGCGCTTTCGTGGGGGTTGTTGGTGACATCCGCACCGTGACCAGCCAGCATGACAAGCGGGGCGAAGCCGCTGGTCAGGGACATGGCACTCAGTACCGTTTTGGCCATTGTGACGCGCTGCGCAAGATCAATGCCGGGATCCAGTTGAGGAGCCGGGTCCGCCTTGTGATCATGCCCTATGCCCAGCGCATCGCGCACCAACTTGCCCGCATAGACGGGTCCCGTTGCCTCGACAAAGGCAAAGGAGGAGACAGCCGCCAGCTTGAACCGCCCCCAGGCCCGTTTTGCCCGCGCAACACCGCGCCGTTTGAGGTTGATCTGCTCGCCTTCATGGGCCTGCGAGACGACGCCCGGCTGCAGCAGAACCGGCCCACGCGCCTCGACCACGTCGGACCCTGCGCATTGGTGCGCCGCCGCCAGACCAAAGAAGCCTGCAAACCCGATGGTCTCGATCCCTGCGCCCTGCGCTTCAAGGGCGCGGCGGAACACTTCGGAGCGCACATCGATACAGAAGGCCGCCTGCACATCGGGGCGCCCCTGCAGGGACCGCCCATCGCCTGCGGCCAGCACGTCAGCCAGCCGCCGCTGCTCTGCCCGCTCCCCTGCCTCCTGCAGAACCACGTCGATCACGATATCACGGGTCGGGGTCACGGGCGCTTCATGCGCCGCAACGACCTTTGCCCAGCGGTCCGCGATCTGGTCCTTGTACAGCCCGTAAAGCGCTTCTTCAAAAACCATGCGAATGGCGAGCAGCTCGGTGACGGAATTGTCGCTGTCTCCCTCCAGTTCTGCTTGCCACAGAAGGTAGCGGGCGTATTGACCCCAGCCCCCCAGGGTCATCAGCCAGCGGTGAAAGGCGGTGCCCGCAGCCGCAGGCGACAGGCCAAGCCTTTCCGAGGCCCGGCCAATGGCCCGCCAGTGAGACCGGTTTGTGGCGGCGACAAAGGCGCCAAATCCGCTCAGCCCGTGAATCTCAGGCGTCAGATCGCGCGCGCCGAATTCACGCCATGCGCTGAAGATGCCGCCCGCTCTGCCCGGCTGCCACAGCGCCTGGCCCTGATCGAAATGGCTGGCCGCCCAGACCCCGATCCGGTTTTCGATCAGCCCCGGCCAGTCGATGCCGGACACCTCAGCGGCCAGATCGGCAACCGTTGGCAGGACGTCTGGCAGGGTGCTTTCGGCATCAAGGCTGCTTAGAACGTCGCTCAGTCCGGGACGGTCAAAGGTCCCCTCCAGGCTCGAGAGCGCCTCCATGAGATCCTCTTCACGGATCTCGCCGCTCTCGAGTTTTGTTGCCCAATGGCTGCGCGCAGGCATGATGCGCTTGCCCGACACCCGCGCCAGGCGGGCCGCGGTCACGGCCAAAGGCTCTCCGGTTTGCCCCAGAAACGGGTTGACGGCGACACTTGCAGACAGGGGAAACAGCGGCGGGATCGCCTTGGCTGCTCCGTTTGCGGCATGGACAAGCTCAAGAAGGGCAGCGGGGAATACTTCGAATTTGGTCAGCATGAAGAGGCTCCGATATCAGGAGAGTTTCCGGGAAGACCAGCCGCCCAGCAGCTTGTCAAAGATTGCGTTGATGTAAAAACCGTTGGACAGATGCACCCGGATACCAAGGGCCGCGGGATGGCTCGCCCACAGAGGGAAGGTGGCCTGTGCCAGCGCTACGGCGCCGAAACTCAGCAGGGCCAGGATCATCAGCGCCCATTCCAGCGGACCGGGCGCCGGAGTGGCGGGCAAGGTCCCCGCGGTGACGAACTGCGCCAGAAGCTGCAACAGGAAGTAGCTGGTCGAGGTCGCAAGAGCATAGACCATCGTGCGCCGCGTCAGAACCCCCGGAGCCGCATCCGCGAGGCCCTGTGCCAGAATGTAGGCCACACCGAAGATCAGGATCACACCCAATGCGATGGCCTGCACGGACTTGCCTTCAAACCCGATGACAAATCCGACGAGCGCATAAATCGAGATACCGATCAGAAAGGCCTGAAGCACGTTGCGCATGCTGGGCACGGCCACTGGCCCGGGGCGTCGGATCGCCGCGACGTTGCGCACCGCTTCGCCCGCACTCAGGAAGGCATGCGCCTTGTAAAGCGAATGGGCGAGGATGTGCAGCAGCGCAAGCGGGAACAGTGCAAGGCCACACTGCATGACCATGAACCCCATCTGGGCAATGGTCGACCAGGCCAGCGAAGTCTTGACCGCAGGCTGGGTCAGCATGACCAGCCCGCCAAAGAGTGCGGTGAACCCGCCCAGCATCACCAGAAGGGCCATGACCCCCGGTGCCGTCAGCATGACATCGGCAAAGCGGATCAGCAGGAAGCCACCGGCATTGATGACACCGGCATGAAGCAAGGCTGAGACCGGGGTCGGTGCCTCCATCACCTCGGTGAGCCAACCATGGGCCGGCAGCTGGGCCGAGGCCAGAACCGCCGCAAGGGCAATCAGCACAGCGGCACCAGCGGTCGCCAGATCCGGCTGTGCAGCCGCAAGGATCGTGGCAATATCCGATGTACCGTAGTTGAGCAGCAGCAAGGTCACGGCGATTGCAAGCACCGCTTCACTCAGACGGGCAACAAGGGCCCTCTTGCGGGCGGCCCGCTGCGCGGTCATCCGCTCAGGGTAGAACAACAAAAGCCGGTTGAGCAGCAGATTGGTCGCGATCCACGCCGCAAGAAGCTGGAAAACATTGCCCGAAATGACCAGCAACAGGACCGCCGTCAGGGTCGCCAGCATCAGCCCGGTGAAAGCCCCGTGACGCTCCTCGCCATCCATGTAGGTGGCAGAGTAGCGCATCACGACCCAGCCGATGAAGCTGACCAGCACCAGCATTGTCAGGCTGACTGCATCAAGCCGCACAGAAAGGCCGATGCCCCAGGCACCGATCAACTCAGACGTGCCACCGCCGTTCAAGGCCACCAGCCCAGCGGACAGCAGGCTGATCCCAAAGACCGCAAGCGTCGCCCATTCCGAGATCTGCGGCAGGCGTCCGGGGCGCGCTCCCGGAGTGCGGCGGGCATAAGCCGTCATGACCAACAAGATCACGGGGCAAAGGAGAGGGAGAAACAGATGGCTCATCATTTGGCGTCCTTGGGCTGTGGGGTCACACTCGATCCAGGACTTCAGATACGTCACAAGTTGCGACCATAAAAATTCATTGTTCTGGAGTTTTCGTTCTGTTATTTAGAACAATATGCCGCTCAACTATCATCATCTTCGATATTTCTGGGCTGTGGCCCATGACGGGAACCTGACCCGAACGGCCCAGCGCCTGAATCTGTCCCAATCCGCTTTATCCACGCAGATCAAGCAGTTGGAAGAGCGACTTGGACACTCTCTGTTCGACCGTCGCGGCCGACAGCTGCATCTCACCGAAGCCGGGCGGATCACACTGGATCATGCCGATGCGATCTTCTCGACCGGTCAGGAACTTGTCGCGACGCTCCAGGAAACGGGCAATACGCGGCAAGCCTTGCGCGTCGGGGCGCTGGCGACGCTGTCGCGCAACTTTCAGATCGGCTTTCTCAGACCGATGCTGGCCCGAATGGATGTGGAGGTGATTCTTCGGTCCGGCAGCCCGACGGAGCTGATGGAGGGGCTCGGGACGCTGAACCTGGACGTCGTGCTGATGAACCGCGAGCCGCCCAGTGACAGTCTTGCCCCCTACGAGACGCACCACATCGCCGAGCAACCCGTCAGCATCGTCGGCGCGCCAGAACGCTTTGATCCCGCCCTCCCAATCAAGGACCTGCTGCGGGAACAGCCCTTCATCCTGCCCACCACCGACAACTCCCTTCGTACGGCGTTTGATGCCATGGCGAGCCGCCTGTCAGTGCGCCCCCAGATCGTCGCCGAGGTGGACGATATGGCCATGATGCGCCTGCTGGCCCGTGAAAACATCGGCCTGGCCCTGGTTGCCCCGATCGTCGTGCAGGACGAATTGTCCTCCGGCCGCCTGGTCGAAGCCGATGAGCACCCCCAGATCAAAGAGAGCTTTTTCGCCATCACCTTGAAGCGCCGCTTTCCGAACAAACTGGTGCAGGAGTTGCTGACTGGCCATCCTTCGTCCCTGTCCAAGACCTGACCGGAAGGTTCCGACGCCAGAAAGGATGTGATCCTATCGGGCAGATGCCATTTGCACACTATCCACGGGCATCCGAGGTCAGCATACTACCATGCTCCGTTCACCGTGGAGCTGGCAGACGAATGCGAGGGCGTGAGCGCGGGTCTGCTCGAACAGAGGCTGGTCTGCCTTCCGCACCCCATAAAGGGCAGTAAAGGGATGTGTTCAAGGCACCTGCCCCAGCCGGGCTATTCTGCCTTGGAATACCGGGCCACGGCCTGCGCCAGTTGGGCTGCGGCGCTCACCCCGTCGATCAACAGCATACCCGTGCGCTCGGACAAATCCTGCGCCAGCGCGGCCATCCCTGCGCAGCCCAGCACCACCGCTTCCGCGCGGTCCCGGTCTCGGGTACGCCGGATTTCATCCGCAAGGTGCCGCCGGGTTTCTTCATCTCCCTCTTCGATGGTCAGGACCGGCAGGCCGCTGGCCCGGACCGAGGTGCAGCTTTGGGCATGGCCGCCGACGTCGATATTGCCTTGGATCACCGGCACGGCCGCAGCAACCGAGGTTACGACAGAAAACCGCCGCCCCAGAAGCTGCGCCATCACATAGGAGGCCTGACCGATCCCCAGAACCGGACAGTTGGCAATGGCGCGCGCCTCGGCAAGGCCGGTGTCATCGAAACAGGCCACGATAACCGCATCGGCCTGCGCATGCCGGACCAGCTCCAGAAGCCCCGGAATGGCCGCTGCACCATCTTCAGGGCCTTCGATGGCGGGAGGGCCGTCCCGGTTCGTCACCGCCGCAATCTCGGCACCGGGGCAGGCCTGCCGCGCGATGCGTTCGATGCTGCGGGTCATCGCCTCGGAGGCATTGGGATTGATATAGAGAAGCCGCATCAAACGCCCTTTCCGGCGTCAGACCCGAGCCGCGCGCGGCGGCGGTTCATCAGCCATACGGTCAGGAGGAACACCGCGATGATGAGCAAGGAAAACACCGTCGTAAGCGTGCCAAGCGCATAGATCACCGGGGTGGTCACATTGGTGGTCATGCCAAAGACCTCAAGCGGAAGGGTGTTGTAACTGCCCGAGGTCAACAGCGTGCGCGCGAATTCATCGTAGCTGAGTGTGAACCCGAACAGTGCCACCCCGATCAGCGAGGGGGCAATGATCGGCAGGACCACGTATCGGACCGTCTGCCAGGCAGACGCGCCCTGATCCCGCGCGGCCTCCTCATAGCTTTTGTCAAAGCGGTTGAAGACGGCGAACATGATCAGAAGGCCGAAGGGCAACGTCCAGGTCAGTTGCGACCCGAACCCGGATGTGGCCCAGTGGACCCTGAACCCAAGCTGGTTGAAGATCAATCCGACCCCGAGCGAGATCAGGATAGACGGGATCACCAGCGAGGTGATCGCCGCATAAAACAAAAGGCCCGAGCCAAAGAACCGCTTGCGAAAGGCCAGTCCTGCAAGAACCGAAACGACAACGGTTGTCACCATCACCATAAGGCCAAGCACGAAACTGCGAGCAAAGGCGCCCCAGATGTCTCCAACCGCCTGTTCCTCGAAAAGGTCGCGGAACCAATAGGTCGAAACGCCATTCATTGGAAAGGTCAGCCCGCCCTGCGGCCCCTGAAAGCTGAGGATGCCGATGGTGATCGTCGGCCCGTAAAGGAACAGCACGAAGAGCGCAAAAAACGTCGCGAGCACGTAGAAACCGGGAGAGCGTCTTTCCATGGCTCAAAGCTCCTTTCGGATATTCACAAAGCGCAGCAGGATCGCGATCACGATCAGGACGGTACAGAGCAGAACCACCGCCGTCGCCGCTGCGGACGGGTACTGCAGAAGGCCGATATCATTGGAAATCAGCCGCCCCACGTTGGCGCGCTGGCTGCCCGACATGAACCGCACCGTGATGAAATCGCCCATCACCAGCGTCACCACAAAGATCGTGCCGATCATGATGCCGGGTTTGGTCAGCGGGATGATCACGTGCCACAGGGTTTGCAGCCCGCTGGCGCCGCTGTCATAGGCCGCCTCGATCAGGGATTTGTCGATCCGCATCATCGTATTGAAGATCGGCACTACCATGAACAGCGTATATAGGTGCACAAAGGCCAGGATGACCGAGAAATCCGAATAAAGCAGCCATTCGAGTGGTGCGTCGATCATTCCCCAGTCGATCAGCGTCTTGTTGGCAATCCCGTTGCGCCCCAGAAACGGGATCCATGAGATCATGCGGATGATGTTCGAGGTCCAGAACGGGATCGTGCACAACAGGAACAGCGCAATCTGCCAGGTTGTGCTGCGCACATGAAAGGCCAGGAAATAGGCCACGGTAAAGCCGATCACCAGCGTCAAGGCCCAGGTGATCGCGGCATAGCGGAAGGTGGCAAAGAAGACGCGCCAGACCACCTCTGAGCCAAAGAGGAATTCATAGTTGTCGAACAGGAAGGCCGGGTAGATTGAATATTCCGTCGCGCCCCAGAAGCTGACGACGACGATCATCACGATGGGCGCGGCAAGGAAGCACAGCAGGATCAGCGCCAGCGGCGCGGCCTGAAGCCAGCCGACAAGGTTTCTGGTCATGTATCTCTCCGGGAAGATCACGCGGGAGGCAAAGGGAGGATTGCCCCCCGCGCAAAGGTTCATCAGGCTGCGATGAACTCATTCCATTTGCGGACTATGTACTGGTTTTCGTCCATCACCGCGTTCCAGCAGGCCACGGCGCCCATGCGGTCATAGAAGGAACCCCCGTCACGGGTGTCTCCGGCCTTGGCCAACACGTCGCCAAACGGGTTGGTGATGTCGCCTGCGGCGGGCTTGCCTTCGAACCAGTAGCTCCATTCATCGGCCGTCATGAAGTTTTTCGAGGTCTCCGGCACCGCCGAATAATACCCCTGGCGCATCAGGAAGCCGCCGACCCAGCCATCCAGGTACCAGTTGATGTAGTCATAGGCCGCATCCAGCTCCATTCCCGACAGCGATTTGGACAGGCCGATACCACCGCCCCAGGACCGGTAACCTTCTTCCAGCGGCTGGTAGACGCAAGGGATGCCGCGCGACTTGACCGCAGTGATCGCAGGCGACCACATGGACTGGATGACCACTTCGCCCGAGGCCATCAGGTTCACGCTCTCGTCGAAGGTTTTCCAGAAGGCGCGGAACTGGCCGGCTTTCTTGGCCTCTGTAAAGATGCCGATGGTCAGGTCGATCTCTTCGCGGGTCATATTGCCCTTGTCGGGATATTTGTATTCGCCCATGGATTCGACCACCATGGCCATATCCATGATCCCGATGGACGAGATATCCAGGATCGAGGCCTTGCCCTTGAACTCGGGGTTCAGAAGCTCGGACCAGTTCTTGATCGGGCGCCCGATCAGGTCGGGCCGGATACCCAGAGTATCCGCATTGTAGATCGTCGGGATCAGCGTCATCCAGCCCGTCTCTTCCGAGGCAAAGCTCTTGCCGCCCGGACCATCGACAAAGCCGACGGTGTGCGGCGCAGTGCCTTGCGCGATTTCGCTTTCGGGCGTCAGCTTGCCCGAGCGGAAGATGCCGACGATCTTGTCGTAGTTCTTGATCTTCGACGTATCCATCGCCTGCAGGTTGCCCGTCGGCCAGACCTTCTTGCAGATCCAGTATTCAATATCGGCGATGTCGAAACTGTCCGGCTGAGTGGCCGCGCGCTGGGTGACGCTGTCGGAGTCCAGCGCAGTCATCTCGAGTGTAAAGCCGAGGTCTTCCTTGACCTTCTGTGCCACCTCATTGAGGTTCGACACGCCTGTCCCGAACTGGCGCAGGGTGATGTTCTTGGTGTCCTGCGCCCAGAGCATCGGGGCGGGCAAAGCGCTCGCCGCCAGAGCCGCCGCCCCGGTGCCAAGCAATGCGCGTCTTGTGTATCCAACCTTGGGTTTTGCCATCGTCTATTCCTCTCCTGTGGTTTTTATGGATTTGATGTGCCTGGTCAGGCTTCCAGGCGGTGCAACTGGCCCTCGTCCCAACTGAGATGCGTTGCGTCCCCCGGCTCTTTGGGAGCGCCGAAGAATTCCGCCTCGGGCAGCAGGGCCAGAACCTCTGCGCCGGTTTCGGTCTTTGCCGTCACGGCCACCGAGGCGCCCTGATACTCCACCGTCGTTACAGTCGCCGGCAGTCCTTCGGCGCCGATGCGCACAGCATCGGCCCGCACGGCGACCTTGGCGTCCTCCAGATCAAGCACATTGTGCCCGCCGATAAAGCGCGCAACGAAGGCGCTGCGGGGCCGGTCCCATACCTCACGGGCGGGCCCGGCCTGTTCGATCACCGCGTCATTCATCACGACAATCTCATCCGCCAGCGCCAAGGCTTCGTCCTGACCGTGAGTGACGTGAATGAAGGTGATGCCCAATTCACGCTGCAATCGCTTCAGTTCGGCCCGCATGCGAATGCGCAGGAAGGGATCCAGCGCCGACAGCGGTTCATCCAGCAACAGCACCTTCGGACCGGTGATCAGTGCACGCGCCAGAGCCACGCGCTGTTGCTGTCCGCCGGACAATTGCGCAGGCAGCCTTTCGGCATAGTCCGTCATATCCACCAGATCGAGCAGCTCATCCGCCTTGCCGTGGCGCGTGGCCCTGTCGATGCCCTTCATGCGCAGGGAAAAGGCTACATTGTCCCGGACGTTCAAATGTGGAAACAGAGCATAGTTCTGGAACATCATAGCCGTTCCGCGCCGCGCAGGCGGCAGCCGGGAGATATCTGCCCCGTCCAGCAGGATCTGCCCTTCCGAGACATCCTCATGGCCCGCAATCATCCGCAGGGTCGAGGACTTCCCGCAGCCTGACGGCCCCAGCAGGCACACATACGACCCGCTGTCGAACACATGGTTAAGCGCACGCACCGCGACGGTTTCTCCGTACCGCTTGGTCAGATGTCTGAGCTCGAGATCGTATCCTGTCTGCATGTGCGCTCCGCCGTTTCACTGCCTTCAGACTGCGCCCGCCAAGCAGCCCCGGTCCCGGCAAATCGCCCTCTGACACCCTCTGAAACAGCAGCTGCGCGAAATTTACGCACAGTTCGCGAGACGGCGCACAATTATCAACACAACATTGTATACGATTATGAACCCGCGATTGTCGCCCTTGCCCTCATCTGTCGATTCCGGCAGATTCGCCAGACCAAGGAGATCTGGATGAACGAGCAGCCCAAAGCACTGGCACCCCAACCAAGCCAGGCCGAACAGGTCGCCCAAGAGCTTGAGCGGGCGATTCACGAGCATCGTGTGACACCGGGTGCAAAGCTGGGAGAAGATGAAATCGCAGAGGTCTACGGGGTCAGCCGCACCATCGTGCGTGCTGCGCTGCAAACCCTTGCCCATCAGCGACTGGTCGAACTGCGCCGCAACAAAGGCGCCTATGTGGCCCAGCCCAGCGTCCGCGAAGCGCGGGAAGTCTTCGAGGCCCGCGCCCTGCTTGAGCCGCGCACCGCACGATCCGCCGCCGAGCGGATGACTGAGGCAGACCTCGGCGCCCTCACGCGTCAGATCGAGGAAGAGCACGCCGCGCTTGCCGCCGGAGATTCCGGACGGGCACTGTTCCTGTCGGGGCAGTTCCATATCGAAATCGCCCGGATTGCGGATCAGTCCACCATCGCTGCCTTTATCTCGGAGCTGGTCTCCCGCTCTTCGCTCATAATCGCTTTGTACTGGCAACGTCGCGCCGCGCTGTGCGAAAGCCATGCGCACCATGCCCTGATCGAAGCCTTCCGGGACCGGGATGGCGACCGGGCCGAGGATCTGATGAAGGGGCATCTTCTGGATCTGGTCACCTCGCTGGACCTGCGCAACGTGGCACCGATGCCCGGCTCCCTGCGTGAGGCCCTCGGCAAATGAGCCCCATTCATTTCCGCACCGCATCGCTGGACGATCTCGACACCATGCTGGACTGGGCGGCCGCCGAAGGCTGGAACCCGGGTCTGGACGACGCCAAAGCCTTCTACAGCGCCGATCCGGCGGGCTTCTTTGTGGCAGAGATCGACGGGCACCCGATCGCCGCCATATCGGTGGTCAATCACAGCCCGGATTTTGCTTTTCTGGGGTTTTATATCTGCGCCCCCGGTTACAGGGGACAGGGCATTGGCCTCGCGCTCTGGAAACATGCACTGGAACATGCGGGCACCCGCACTGTGGGCCTTGATGGCGTGGCAGACCAGGAGGCCAATTACGCAAGATCCGGCTTTGTCCGCACCGGGGCCACACTGCGGTTTGAAGGGAGCCTACCGGGCAAACCGGACGCATCCGCCCGGCCAGTAACCGAACAGGACCGGAGCGCGCTTGCCCGCCTCGACATCGAAGCGAATGATGTAAAGCGGCCTCGGTTTCTCACCTCCTGGATCAACGATACGGCAAACAGGCACAGTCTGGTCCTGGAGGATGCAGGCCAGATCACCGGCTTTGCAACGCTCCGGCGCTGCCGAAACGGTGCCAAGGTCGGCCCTGTTGTGGCCCGTGATGCTGCAGCCGCACTGCGGCTTGTGCAGGCTGGCCTGACCTTTATGCCCGCCGCCCCCGTCATCATCGACCTGCCAGACAGCAATACCGATCTGATCGGGATACTGACTGACCTTGGTTTCCAAGAGACCTTCGCAACGGCGCGGATGTATCGCGGCACGCCCCCAAAACCCTCTGTCATCCTTCAGGCCATTGCCAGCATGGAGCTTGGCTAGGGTCACTGCGCTGGGCTGATCCACTCTTCCGGGCCTGGATCAGCCCGTGGTTTCGGCCCATACATGGATCATGTGCAATCTTTACAGCAACACGACGACCCAGGATGCCATGCGGGGCCTGTTCCCGGATCTGATCGATCGCGCCGGGAACCTTGGTGAAGGAACCTTCTACCCCAATCAACTGGCGCCGATCATCCGGCATGCTGGCAGCGGGCTGGAACTGGTCAAGGCACGCTGGGGAATGCCCTCGCCCCGCTTTGCCCTCAAGACGCAGCGCGATCCGGGCGTCACCAATGTGCGCAACCTTGCGTCCCCCCATTGGCGGCGATGGCTGGAACCTGCGCATCGCTGTCTTGTGCCGGTGACCTCCTTCGCGGAGCCGGGGAAAGGTGGGAACCAGTGGTTTGCCTCCGCGGCCACCGCCTTCCCGATGTTCTTTGCAGGGATCGAAACCCGGGGCTGGCGGTCCGTGCGCAGGGTCAAGGACGGCGAAACCGAAGATGACCTTTTTGCCTTTCTGACCTGCGCTGCGAACGCAGAGGTTGGCGCGGTACACCCCAAGGCCATGCCTGTCATCCTTACGCGGCCCGAAGACTGGCGCATATGGCTTTCCGCGCCCCTCGGGATAGCCAAAGACCTCCAGCGCCCCCTGCCCGATGGATTGCTTGTGCCTTGTGAAAACGCCGTCTGATCCCGGCGCATTTCGGCGCGCGTCCCCCATCCGTCCGGCAAAGTTGCCCCAAGTGAGCGCCCCAGTGGATCCCCGTTCTGCACCAATCAGAATTCGGGCAACCTGCGGAGGCCCGTGGCGATCATTTGCGCAACCAGGATCATGTGGTGATGGCCCGTTGATCGTTGCGGAGGAGCAGACATGAGCCTTGCCTTCCCAAGCCTCCAGGACATGAGGCGCAAATGGGATGGCCGAGACGATGTGACTGGGATTTCTCTCTCGACGAAGGTGCCTTCCTGCCAATCCTTGCCCCCTCGGAGCACGGGCAGTGAAGGCTGCTGCAACTCTTTGTCTCGTTTCCGCACCACTTCCTGCAGGTCTTGCTGACAGCGGGGCTCAAATGGCTCCGCTTGACCTCACCTCTGCCAATAGGCCGAAATATAGGCCTCTTGCGCAACCCGACCGCTTTGCTTCCATGCAGCCCGAACCTCTGCTGCCAGGCGTTTTTCGCCCGCGAACCACAGAAACGACTCTCCGTGTGCGGTGATGGCAGACACGGCGCCCCCCGCCATCGTGTCACGCGCAAAGGGGGGTTCCCAGACAACCTCGACACCCCCGTGCCTTGGCAGCGGGTATGCTGCGCCATACGCTGAGGACGGGTAGAGCGATATCCGACCGGTAAGATCGGGGTTTGCCTCCAGTATACGCGCGACTGCCGGAAATCCGGTGTCGTCGGCAAAAGCGCGGATGGGACTATCGATCTTGCAGCCCCCTCCCCCCGGACCAGTCACCAGAATTTCGGTTCCGGCAGGCACGGTCTCCGCCCAGCGCGTCGCTCGTCCCCCATCGTGCTGGAACAGGTCGAAGATGAGTTCACCGGCGTCAGGGCGCACATCACGCGCCGTGTAAACGGGCAGATGCAGTTTCGCGTCACCTTTCGGCCACTGGGTTGCTCCGGTGACGCCAATGGTCGGCCATTCAGCCGCTCGCCCCTCGGGTGGAAGACCAAGGCGAAAATGAATAGCGGCCTGAGAAAACCGCGACACATCTCCCTTCAACGTCACCCGCCGGAAACCTCCGGCCAGCGCAGAGACATGTGCTACGGACATCACCCATGCATTGTCAGGAAGCTGTCCGGCAGAAGCGGCATCACTCCAGCGGATCTGTTGCGCACTTTCGGGAAAGACCGAGCTGATCTGATCCACCAGCGGATCCTTCAGCGTTTGCAGGAAATCCGCATGAGGCGCCCGTATTTCGGCGCGGGTTCCGCCTTGCATAGGCGAAAAAGAAAGGCGCCCGTAGTGGGTCTGCACCGTCAGCTTTGCCTCTGTGCCGTGAAGGATTTCAAGACCATGCTCGACAGCTTCAGCGCGCGCCATCTGACACAAGGGGGCGAATGCGACTCCGGGCAAATCACTATGGCCAGTCAATTCAGTCATCTATCGTCGCTTTCCGCGCTGCAATGCGCCAAAGGAAGGGGAGAGCTGCACAGGACACACCAGCAGCAAGAACAAAGAAGGTGCCGTAACCGAGGTGTTCGTCCAAAAGGCCAGCGGCGGTCCCTGAGACCATGCTGACGGCCGCATCCATGCACTGGACCAAGGTGAAATCGACGCCCCCCTGGCGGGGATCGGACCAGGTCATGAACTGCCCGTAGAGGGCGACAAATCCAAAAGCCATCACAGCTGCGCTTGCAACCATCGCAAGCGGGGCCACTTGCGCGGCAGAGAGCACCGCATCGCCTGCCGACAGCGCCACAAGAAGCAAGATCATGGATTGCAGTGCAACGGCACCTACCAGTTCGGCGCGAGTTCCGAAACGGCGGACAAATCCGCCCCCGGCCATCGCCCCCAGAAAACCATGCGTCAGGCTCCCGGCGCCGCTGAGAATACCAAGCTGAGCCAGATCATAGCCCGCATCGATAAAGAAAGGGCCAAACAGGCTCATCGCGCTTTTTTGGGCCACCACGTATAGCGCCGCGATCAGGAGGCCCTGCCGCACTTCCTGTCGCGCCAGAGCCGAGGTAAGGCTATGTTGATGCGGGCGTTTCTGCGCCTTGGATGAACGTGCGACAAACGAAAAGGGCACGCAGAGCACCGCAGTCGTCAGCGCCATGCTCCAAGTGGCGACAGACCAGCCGACACGGTCGACGAGCACAAGAAACACACCGCCTCCGATGGCAGCGCCGAGATAGGCCCCACCCACCTGAGCCGCATTTCCCCAGCCATAGGCCGTTCCCCTCAGAGCTTCGACAGCATAGCCATCGCAAGCTATGTCGACGGTCGCCGTCGCACAGGCGGCGATCATCAGCACCCCCAGCACCGGCAAGACAGGAGACGGTCCCAGCCCCCCCATCACGGCAAGGGCTGCAACCACAACAGCGAGCCCTCCCAGAACGACGTTTACCGACCGATCCCGTCCACCATCGGGCAGGCGAAACCTTTCGATGAAAGGGGCCCAAAGGAACTTCAGCGCCCAGGGCAAAACAATCAGCGACACCAGCCCGATCCGGTCTAGCAGCAGGTCCCGCGCGCGCAGCACCCCCGGAAGTCCCGTCCATGTCACACCGCCAATCACGCTTTGCGCGACGTAGACCCCACCGATGGCGCCAACTGTCCGCCAGGTTCGACCTGCGCTTTGCATCAAAAACGATAGGCAAGGCGGATGGTCGCGGTGCGTCCCTCGGTCCGGTAGCAATAGCCGACGCTGCAGGTTTGCTCGGTGTTGTTGAAGGCATTTTTCACGTTGAGCTGAAGGCCCATGCCGTCAAGTCCCACCTGCGACAGATCATAGGATACCGACAGATCAGAGTAGAACTGTTCCTTGTTCCTGAACGTGTTCTGATTTTCCCCCCAGCTTTCTCCCACGTAGCGCAGACCGGCACCAAAGCCCCAGCCCTTGAGCACTCCTGCGCTTGGTTCATAAAAACCCCAGAGTGCCGCCGTATGCTCGGGTGTTGCCGAGAGCTGTTTGCCGACCGTTCCCGTGGCCCCCCGTTTGATCTCCATGTCGACGTAGGTATACGACCCGGTCAGCCTAAGGTCGTTTGCAAAGTTGAACTGGCCCTCGAATTCGAATCCGCGCGAGCGCAGATCGTAGGGCACCTGCACCTGGCAAAGCCCGCCAAAGACCGATGGATCCACGGTCTGGAAGACCACGCCGTCGCCCTGGTCGATATCAAAGATGGCTGCGGTGATAAGGCTTTCGTTACCAGGCAGTTGATACTTGAGGCCGATTTCCTTTTGCAGACCTTTGGTCGGATCCGCAGCCCGGCCGCTGGATGGGGTCGTCGGAACATCGTAGACAAGCC
This sequence comes from Phycobacter sedimenti, assembly GCF_038148855.1. Classification (NCBI taxonomy): domain Bacteria; kingdom Pseudomonadati; phylum Pseudomonadota; class Alphaproteobacteria; order Rhodobacterales; family Roseobacteraceae; genus Phycobacter; species Phycobacter sedimenti. The sequence goes on from NZ_JBBVGR010000010.1 coordinate 129,409, forward strand.
CCGTGGTCGGCACGAAACTGCTGGAAAGATTAGCGTAACCGGACAGGTCCGCGTTGACCGCGTAGCTCAGGCCGATCCGTCCGGAAAATGCATCATGCGAGGTATCGCTGCCGCTCCGTGTTGCATCGAATGTCGTGATATCGACCCAGTCATAACGCGCACTGAGGAAGGTGGTCTAGCGGCCCACCAGGATCTGATCGTGCAGGTAGATCCCTTTCTGGTCCATATCCTGGCCGCCGGAGTAGGGCTGAACCGCCGCCGCAGATACGTAGCCGACACCTCCGTAGTAGGCATCACAAGAGGATTTTCCGTAGTCGAAACCCGCCACCAGCCTGTGATCCATACCTCCCGTGGCAAACCCGGCCTCTAGGGTTGTATCGATCATCAGGTTCTCTGAATTCTCGAGGTAATGTCCCCGATACCGCCCAAAGCCGGTGCCCGCCGCATAGATCCCGCTGAACTGAGGGTCCGCATCAACTTCGGAATAGCGCATCTTCTGGCGCAGGGTGATGGTTGCGGTCAGTTCATGCTCGATCTCATATCCGACACGCCACTGGTCATTGACAAAATCGTTGTAGGCGGTATCGCCGATGTATGTGTTGGAGGCCACCCCGTCAGAGGGGTTGTAGTAGGAGGCTGTCCCCCCGCGTGTGGATGAGGAATATTCGCCCAAGACCGTGATCCTTGTCCGGTCCGTCAACTGATAGGTCAGTCTAGGCGCGATCATCGCCAGATCGTCGCTATAGCCTTCCAGCGGTGTACCGGCGTCGCGCAGAACTCCGGTCAGGCGGTAGCTGAGCCGTCCAACTCCAACCGGCCTGGTGAAATCAAAGGCCAGCTCCTGGCGCTGATCGGTGCCAAGGGTAAGCCGTACCTCGTTGAAGGGCGTGCCCTTGGGACGCTTTGACACCACATTCACGATCCCGCCCGGGACGCTGACCCCATACATCGATGACGACGGGCCTTTCAGCACCGAAACCGCCTCAAAACCCTAGGGGTGGTTCTGATACCATGCGAAGGCACCGTTTACCTGACGCAGCCCGTCTCTGAACAGGCCGTTGTAGTGGGCCGCAAAGCCGCGCAGGTAGACCGCGTCATAGCGGCTGTCAAAACCGAAGGTATTGACGTTTGTTCAAGAGGTATAGCTGAGCGCATCAAGTGGGTGCGCGGTTTCTGATCCTCGATCTGGTCTTGCCCGACAGTGCTAATGGCCTGAGGGATATCCCGGATGGCCGTGTCGACACGGGTCGCCTGCCGCCCGGATTGCGCCACTTAGCCGTTCTGAACCAAGGTCTCATCGCTTTCGGACTCAAGGACCAAAGTCCCCAGGTCAATGGCGTTGTCGTCCTGCGCGACGGCATGTGATGTGTAGGACAAGACTGCTGATCAGCACTCGGGAAAAACTGTTCAGCACACCCTCCCAACAGCCTGTCGGTTGGCACGGTTCCGGGAAGCCGACGCGACCAGAGCACTGACACGGGCATGCCCGTTTGGTCGCGTAAGGTTCACGTAAGTCGCCAAGGATATCTGCCGCTTTGCAACACCCAATCAGAGAAGGAGTTTGGCGTGCGTATCGTGAGTTTTCTGGGAAGCTTCTTGTTGGCCGCATCTGCCGCTGCGCCTGGTCTTGCGTCCTCCCTGCCTGCAAAGGGTGCTCTGAGGTTTGACGTGATCCGCAAAGGAAAGGATATCGGCGATCACAGCTACACGTTTTCGGGTTCACCCAGCAGCTATTCCGTGAATGTCCAGACCGACATCGCCGTCAAGCTCCCCCTGTTGCGGATCAATGCATATGTGTTCAAGCAAAAGAGCTCCGAACGCTGGAACGGGCAAAGCATGACCACAATCCGCTCGGCTACCGATGACAACGGCACCGCGCATCAGCTCGATCAACCCGGAACAGGCATATTGCCGGCCAGCCTGTGGAACGACGCAATCGTGAAAAGCCACACGCTCCTGAATACGATCGACGGGCGGATAATGTCCGTGAAAGTGACCGATCTTGGCGATCAGGCGGTGCCGACACGTCGCGGGACCGTCATGGCGCACCACTATCGGATCTCGGGCGATCTGGACCGCGACGTCTGGTATGACAGCGATGGCAACCTTGCGCATGTCTCTTTCAAGGCTGATGATGGCTCTACCGTAACCTACCTGCGCAAATAGGATCGGAGGCCATGCGGCTTCTCTACATTGAGGACAATGAACGGCTGGCACAGAACACCTGCGCCAGCCTGCGGGCAAGCGATTTTGTGGTCGACTGGGTCTCAACCGGTGAGGATGCCGTGCACTCCGCCCGCAGCTTTGGATATGACGCGGTCATTTTGGATCTGGGCCTTCCCGACATGGAAGGCCTGAACGTGCTTGGCCAGATCAAACAGGCGAATGCGAACACCCCGGTGATCATCTGCACTGCCCGCGATGCGCTGGAAGACCGGATCGAGGGGCTGGATGCGGGCTCTGACGATTACCTCGTCAAACCCTTTGATGCGGCTGAGCTGCTTGCGCGTATTCGTGCCGTGCTGCGCCGCCCCGGCGGGGCCCTTGGCATCAAGCTGGAGATGGGCAATATCACCTTTGACACCGTGGACCGCTCGGTCGAGATTGCCGGAAAGACCGCGCAGTTTTCCCGGCGGGAGCTGGACTTGCTCGAAATTTTCATGCGCCGCAAAGGCCGGGTATTGTCCAAAGATACGCTTGAGACCGCGCTTTACGGATTTGATGAGCCCCCAACGCCCAATGCCATCGAGGTGGCCATGCACAGGCTACGCAAAAAGATGAAAGATCTGGAGGCCTCGGTCAGCGTACACACCCTGCGGGGCATCGGGTATCTGATGGAAGATGACGGCCAATGAGGTCCTGGCTCGCCGTCCTGCGCGCGCCCTTTGGCACGACCGGCTCGCTTCATCGCAAGCTCACGGTCAATATCATGCTGGCACTGCTTGCTGCGGTGATGCTGGCGGCTGCGGTCATGATCTATGAATTCTTTGAACACCTCGAGGAAAGCCTTGATGACGCTCTGAGACGTGAGGCAAACGAAGTGCTGATACAGGCCGAACCGGATCAGCCCTACCTTGGCTTTTCCCCTGATGCGCTGCGGTTTCGGGGCGCATCCGGGGCGTACCGCTATACGGTTTTTGATGACCAGACAAGAACCGTGGTCGGCAGCGAGGACAGCCCGTCCATTCGCAGCGCTTTGGCCTCTTTGCCCCTTGGCTCGGCGCAGCACGTTCCGCTCCCCGGCGAACGGCGTGGCATGGGGCTGTGCGGCGAAATCTCCGGGCAGCGGATATGCGTGCTGGCCTCGGCCTACGCTCCCTTAACCGACACCACAATTCTGGGCGATATGTGGCATGAGCTGGAAGAGCAGGTGCAGTGGGTTCTGCTCGGATCCCTTCTGGTGCTTGCCTCAGCGCTGCTGACAGCACGGCTTACGCTTCGCCCCTTGAGCCAGATCCAGAACGAAGCGCGCGAGGTTGGGCCGGACACCCCAGACCGCCGCCTGTCCACCGAAGGTCTGCCAAGCGAAATCACCCCTCTTGTCGAGGCCGTCAACAGGGCCTTCTCGCGCCTCGAAAAGGGCTATCGGGCACAGCGGGCGTTCTCTGCCAATGTCGCCCATGAAGTGCGAACCCCCCTGGCGGTGCTGCGCTCACGCGTCGAATTGGCCGAGGACCCAAAGTTGCGCGCTCAGCTGAAACGGGATCTGCGGCGCCTCGAAGAGATTTTCGAGCAGCTGATCGATCTGGCCCGGGCGGATGCGCTTGCACCTGCCGCCTTTGAACAGACGGACCTCGGGAAGCTGGCCTTGCAGGTATGTTGCAACCGGGGCCCCGAGGCAATCAAGATGGGGAAATCCCTTGCCGTCACCGGCGCCAAGACCCTCCCCGTGAAAGGGCATCCAGGTCTTTTGGAGATTGCGATAGACAATCTTGTGCGCAACGCCCTCGCCTATGCCCCGACAGGATCAGAGGTCGAACTTCACCTCGATGATGCCGCAGCAACCCTCGACGTGAAAGACCGTGGCCCAGGTATCCCATCAGGAGAACACGCCGCGATGTTTGACCGTTTCAAGCGGGGCAAGGGCAGTGCGAAGAGCGAAGGATCCGGGCTGGGCCTTGCGATCGTCAAGTCCGTGGCCGAGGCGCATGGCGCGCAGATCCGAGTTGCGAACCGTCCCGGCGGCGGCAGCATTTTCTCGCTTCACGTCCCTGCGCTCACACCTCGGTGACACGGTTCCAAAAGAAATGCGCCCTGTAAGCGGGCTGTAAGTCTCGGCGGGCACCTCCTCCGTGTGAAACAGTTCATACGAGGCAGTTGATGCGAATCGAGTTCCTGACGGCGACCCATCCAGACCGGGTCAGAGCCGAAGACCATGTCCGGCAAGTCTATGCTCAAACCTATGGCGCCAGCATTTCCAGCTTTCCTCCCCTCCTTGCCGCAGCCTTCAACGCCAAAGGCGACACCCTCTGCGCCGCCGGCATTCGAACTGCCAAAGACGGTTTCTTTTCGGACTGCTACCTCGACAGCGATTTTCCGACCGCGCTGCTGATACACACCGGACTGTCGATTGACGAAAGCCAGATCATGGAGGTCACCTCGCTGGCCTCCACCTCTCCTTTCCCGGTGCTGTCGGTGCTCAGCAGCATCATTGAGTGGGGACGGGAGCGCGGCATGATCTGCGGCGTTTTCACGGCCACCGGGCCACTGCGCAGACTGCTACGCCGCACAGGACTGAGCCATACACCGCTTTTTGCTGCCGACCCCAGCCGTCTGACCAACCCGCAAATCTGGGGCAGCTACTACACCACTGCCCCCTGGGTCTGTGCGGTTCTCGACAGCACCGACAACCAGGCGCGTGTTGCGCGTAAGCCGCGACCCGCCCCCGAGCGGAGGGCCTTCTGATGCAGCCCGTTTTCAACGCACTGGCCCGCCACGCTCAGGATCGCCCGGACGCCACCGCCTTTACCGGCAACGGTGAGTCCATGAGCTGGGCCGAACTGGCCGCGCGTGTCGCGGCTCTGGCGCAAACGCTGGAAGGTGCACCCGCCTGCATTGCCATCGGACATTCTGGCGGTTGCGCCTATGTGGTGGCTGACCTGGCATTGACCCTAACCGGCAGACGTCAGGTCCCTTTGCCGTTCTTTTTCAGCGCGGATCAGATTACCCATGTGATCCGCGACTCAGGCGCTCAGGCGATAATCACCGACCACCCCGCAGGCTTTGCCCCCCTGCCCATCATCCGGGCTGACGCTGACGTACCGACCCGCCCCAGCGCGTTTATTCCTGCCGGAGGCAGTGAGCGGATCATCTACACCTCGGGCTCGTCCGGGACCCCAAAGGGCGTGGTGATCGGCGAACAGCAGTTGATGGCTTCGCTTTCCGGCCTGCAGCCCCTGGTCGGGGCCACCCGGAAGGATCGGCATTTGTCGATCCTGCCTCTTGCGCAACTGCTGGAGCAGATTTGCGGCATCTACCTGCCCATCCTGGCCGGGGCCGAAACCCGTTTTGATTTCGCCGCCACCCGCGCTCTGTTTGGAACCGAGACATCGACGGTGACAGAGGCTTTTGAACGTGAGCGCCCCACGACCAGCCTCCTCGTGCCGGGCCTTCTCGGCCGCTGGGTTGCGGATCTGCAGCGCCGTGGACAGCAGGCCCCCGACAGTCTGCGCTTTGTCGCAGTGGGCGGCGCCGCCAGCGCTCCAGCACTGCTGCATCAGGCCTGGGCCACCGGCGTCCCCGTACATGAAGGCTATGGTCTGTCGGAATGTTGCGCAGTGGTGGCCATGAACCGCCCCGGCGCGAACCGGATCGGTACGGCGGGCGAGATCCTGGATGGTCTCGACGTGGTGATACTGGATGGAGAAATCACCGTCTCAGGCCCGACCGTGATGAGCCGCTACCTGAATGCCCCCCCGCCCCCCTTGCGCTGGCACACGGGCGATCTGGGACGGATCGAAGAAGGCCGCCTGATTGTAGAGGGACGCAAAGACGCGGTGCTGGTCAGCCCAAACGGGCGCAACATCTCGCCCGAATGGGTAGAGCAACGCGTGAATGCGGATCCACGGGTCGTCGCCTCGGCCTTGGGTCTGCGGGAAGATGGCGAATTGGTGATTGTCGTTGCAGCCACTGCCCCCGTCGCCCTACCCGAGATCGCCTCTCTCCTTGCCGATCTCCCCGCCTATGCGCGCCCGACAGGCGCGGTTCTGACATCGCCACATGAACCCGGTCTGCTGTTCCCAGCCGGGACGCCAGATCGCACTGTGGCCGCCCGGATTATCAACTCCCGAGATGCCGCGAAACTCCCGCCTCAGCGAGAAAGCCTTGCCTCATGACACAGAAGAAAACCGTCCTCATCACGGGCGGCGGCTCTGGCATCGGACGGGCCTTGACCGTCGAAGCGGTGCACCGCGGATATCGGCCTCTGATCACCGGCCGCACCCGTGCCACACTAAGGGAAACCGCAGCACTGGCCGGGCTCGGCGAGGATGCCATCCGCGTTGCGGATGTGTCCAAACCCGAAGACAGGCTCCGATTGACGGAACAGGTCGCCGGTCGGCTGGACATCCTGATCAACAACGCCGGCTACCTTTCGGTCGGTCCCATCGCGTCTTTGAGCGATCAGGACCTCGAAACCATGGCGCAGACCAACCTGGTCGCCCCGATCGCGCTTGTTCGCGATCTGCTGCCGGCCCTTAGCACCGCACAGGGACGCATCGTCAACATCGGCTCCGTATTCGGTGACATCGCCTACCCTTTCTTTGCGACCTATTCGGCCACCAAGTTCGGCCTGCGCGGTTTTTCCGATGCCATGCGGCGCGAGCTGTCCGGCACCGGCGTTGCCGTCACATATGTCGCGCCGCGCGCCACCCGGACGGCGGCCGAAGCCGAGTTCGCCCCTCTGATCGAGCCGCTGCAAATGACACTCGACAGTGCAGAAAAGGTCGCGACCGAAGCCTGGGATGCCATCGAGGCCCGAAAACGAGAGGCTTTCCCCAGGGGCAAAGAACGCTTCTTTGTGGCACTCCAGCGTCTCTTCCCGAAACTGATCGACAGATCTGTCGGCGCGCAGGCCCGCGCCCCCCGAACCCTGGCCGCCTTGGAAACCCGGCGGCGCAGCTGACTCTCAAGAAAAAGGACCGAACCAATGACTTACAACGTCCTGCGCGCGCCCACCTCCGGCGCGGCCATCGGCGCAGCCGACATCGCAAAGGTGCAGGCGCATCTGAACACCGACGGTTGGGCGCTCTTGCGCGGATTTGAGGTCGACATGGGCAGCTTCAGCGCACTGACCGCCAACCTGTGCCGCTCGATCACCTTTGATCCGGCCCGGGAATACAGCGAGGAGAACACGCAAAAGGTCGACGCCGGCCTTGGCCCCATCGGCCTGCACATCGAAAACGGCAACACACCAGTTTGCCCGGACATCGTCACCTTCTTCGCCGCGCGCGCGGCCTTTGAAGGCTCGCAAACAACGATCTGCGACGGGCAGGATGTCTGGAACGGTATGAGCGCGGCGCAAAAAAAACGCTGGGAGCAGCCGATGACCGTTTCGCGGCGCCTGCCGGAGGCGTTGTGGAAAAGGTATCTGGCCAACGAGCACCCTGCGCTGTCCTCGCCGGACGAGGTGACCGAGGAGCATATCCTTCAGTTCAAGGCGGCCGTACCGAACCAGGACTTTGAGCTGCACGGGGACGGCTCCTTGACCTATCTGCTCACCCTGCAGCCGGTGCGCGCATCGAGCCTGTCTGGCGGTCAGGGTTTTGCCAATGCGGTTCTGGGGCCGTCACACAACTATGAAGCGCCGGTCTACCGGCTTGCGGATGGGTCCCTCGTGTCCGCAGAAGAAATCGAAGAGCTGCGCGACCTGGCCGAAAACTACACAACCGAGATCAACTGGCAGGATGGCGACATCGCCGTGCTGGACAACACGCGCATCATGCATGGGCGCCGTGCGATCAGGGACAGGAACCGTCAGTTGTTCATCGGCATGGGCCGTATCTGATCTCTGGGCCTGCCGCCACGTGCCGTGATTGCACCTCGCCCCTGGGCCGCACCAAAGTGCCACATTGGAGCCACGGCAGGCCTTTTCGCGCCTCCATGACTTCAATTCCTTCCTCGAGGTCCCCGGCTCTCCCCGTGTCGCAAACCCAGCCGAAAACTCCGGTTTCAAACGATCCGGCTTTCAGAGCAGAACACACGAGCGATCCAACAGGAGAGGTCAACGTTAGACGATTATCATGAATTAAAGATTAGAATGGTACACATGTTTGCCCATTTTGGGATGGTTTACAGTTGTTTGTTAATCGATGAACGCGACAAATGACTGGAGTAAACAAGACCTGGGGAATTGGTACATGTATCGCCTGTTGGACTGTATCGTCCAGGATCATATCCATGGCCTGGTCGCGGTGGCCGCATTTATTTGCGTCATCGGCTCGCTGTTATCTACGCATATGTCCAGCCGTTTGACGCAATGGAAGGGCATGCGTCGCCTTGTCCAGCTACCACTGGCCGGATTGATTACCGGGGCAACAATATGGTCGACACATTTTATCGGGATGCTGTCGTACAATCCGGGCTATGCGCATGGTTATGAACCGGTTCTGACTGGTGTATCGCTGCTGGTTGGGATTTTCGGATCACTAGCCGCTAACGCTGTATTGGCCTATGCGCCCGGTCGTTTTGGGGCGCCGACCGCTGGCGCGGTGTTCGGACTGACCGTTGCGGCGATGCATTATACAGGCATGAGCGCTTACCTGTTGCCCGGGACGATTGTGTGGAGCTGGCCGCATCTCGTCGCCTCTGTCCTTGTGGGTGCAGGCTTAGGTGCTCTCAGCTATAGTTTGATCGTCAAACAGCTTGGCGGGCTGGTCGGACGGGTCTTGCCGACCACCACCATGATGCTGGCGATCTGCCTTATGCATTTCACTGGTATGAGCGCCATTGAGATACGCCTTGATTCTGCGGTTGAGGTGCCGGCCGAGATGATCTCGGACACAGCCCTCGCGATGCTGATTTCTGGTGTGACCGGGATCATTCTGCTGATTGCCTTGGCTTCCGCCAGTATCGAAGTCAGTCTCGAGGGTGAGACCCGCTCGCAGCTCAGCCATGCAGCCCTACATGATCCATTGACAGGCATGCCCAACCGGATGTGGCTAAACCGCAAGCTGGATGCACTGGAGATCCAGTTCAAGGAGGATGAAACTGCGCGGGCAGCAGTCCTGACCATCGACCTCAATCGCTTCAAGGAAGTGAATGACCTGCACGGACACTCGATGGGGGATGCAGTGTTGCGCCGGGTTTCCTCGCGGTTGACAGCACAGACAGGTGAGGGAGAATGCATCGCGCGGGTGGGGGCTGACGAATTTGTTGCGATAAAAACCGGGTTTCGTCGCATCGAAGAGGTCAAAAGTTTTGCCGAACGCCTGCATGCCGCAATTATAGAGCCGATAGAATTGGAAGACCTCTCTTTGCGCGTTGGGGCATCCATCGGGATTGCAACGACGCTGGAAGACGGGCGTGATCCCAATGATTTGTTGCATAGATCAGATGTGGCAATGCACCGGGCCAAATCGGAAGCTGAAATGCCGATCTGCCTGTTTGACGAAGAAATGGATCGCCGCAGCCGGGACAAGACACAGCTCATACACGACCTCCCCCAGGCGCTGCAAAACAACGAATTCGAACTGGTTTTCCAGCTCCAGAACAGTTTGGATACGCTGTCACCCGTTGGGTTCGAAGTGCTGCTGCGGTGGAACCATCCCAAGCGCGGACGGGTTTCGCCGGACGAGTTCATTCCGGTGGCAGAGGAAACCGGATTGATCCGCGATATCGGCGCCTGGGTTCTGAGGGAAGCCTGCCGCGAAGCGGCGAAATGGGATCATCCTTACAGCATTGCCGTCAACGTGGCGCCCCAGCAGCTGGTTCAGCCCTCTTTCGTCGAAGACGTGATGGACAACTTGTTTGAGACCGGTCTGGATCCACAGCGCCTGGAACTGGAAATCACCGAAGCCAGCATTATCGATGATCAGGCGCATACACTGAAAGTGATGCACAAGCTGAAAGCACAGCGCATCAGAATTGCAATGGATGATTTCGGCACAGGGTATTCGTCGCTTTCGATGCTGCAGACTTTTCCCTTTGACAAGATCAAGATTGACCGCAGTTTTGTAAAGGACGTGCACAAGAACGCCCAGAGCGCCGCGATCGTGCGCTCGACTTTGCTTCTGGGAGCAGCACTGGAGATTCCGGTTCTCGCCGAAGGAGTGGAAGTCGAAGACGAGCTCTGCTTCCTGCGAGGGGAAAGCTGCGACTCGGTTCAGGGCTTCTATTTCGGACGCCCCATGACCCGAGAGGCAATACGCCGGATTGTCTGTCACCCAACAGGTATTGACGAAGAAAGCGCCGCATAGCCCTCCGGGAGCACTCGGCCGAAAAACTGGCAGAAATGTTCAGCTCAGATGCACTGTGGTCTGATGAAAACGTGAACAGCGCACCCTTTTTCGGAGCATCTAAGGTTTGGAAACCCTTCAAAACACACGTGATCTGTCGGCATGAAGGGCGGGAAGCGCAAATGCACTGTGAGCACGGAACTGAGCTTGTGGCCAAGTGGCTCGCAAGGTTTGGTATCTATTGCGTTGCAGACATCGCAGTCACCTCTTTTTCGATCCCATACACACCAACTGGCCGAAACAGCCATCGAATCCTCTGTTACCGGCTGTGACGGCACAGGTCGCGGCTGCGGGGAACATGGAGAATTCTCCATGTGTTTTTGCCGCAGACGCACAGCTATCAAACGCCGACAACGAGGACCAATGGAGGAACACGAAGAAGAACGAATTCACTATCTCCGCTCTGGCACTGGCTATGGCACCGGCAGCCACGAATTGAGTGACGAGTTTGCCATTTGACTGGATCGTATTTCGATCCGGAAGAATGGCGGTTGCCAGTTTCAAAAAGCAATTTTCAGCACCTGAGACCCACCTGATGAAAATCGACCTCATCCAAAACGACCGCCTCGTCCTGAAGGGCACAACAAGGATTATTTCGTCCGTGTTGTGCGTACTCCTTTTTGCCATCGCGGCGGTCAATCTGGTTGCGGCCTTTGCCGGGTTTCCCGCTGGCTGGGTCGTCGCGACAGCGGTCGTTTTCATAGGTGGGGGTATTTTATGGCTTGTCTATCACGCGACGGAGGCTGTGTTCGACCGCCCAGGCAACTCTCTGACGCTTCGAAAAACCATGATGCACGGAACGCGCGAACAGGTGATCAAGCTCAGCGAGGTTAGACAAGCGGACGTTGACCTGAAACGGAACCAGCGCAGCACCAACCGGCTGCATCCCAGCTACACGTATCGGCTTTGTGTGGTGACTGGCGCCGCTCAGAACCGGAATCGCGTGCCGTTGTCTCATGGGTTTACGACGAGCAAACGCCATCTTCTGACCGCTCAGACAATCAACGACTGGCTTGGCGTGCCCGCGGCTCAGATTGCAACCGGGCCGACCATGGCGGATGTGGCCGAGGCCATCAAGTCTCTCGGCTTTGGTAAAGAGTCCTGAGCGCAATTCCCAACGCCAGCGAAAGGGTTGAACGGTGTCTCACTTTACGGAAACCACGCATGTCGGTTTTGCCACACGTTTGAAAAACGCCATAAAGGGCGTCGGGCTGGGGATCAGCCTTATCGGTATCGCGGTCTATTTTCTGTTTTGGAACGAAGGCAATTCGGTGCGCACGGCACGGTCGCTCGCGGAAGGGTCAGAGCTGGTCGTCCCGTTGGACAGCAGCGCACTTGATCCGGCGCACGAAGGCGACCTTGTCCATATCAACGGGCCGCTCAATCTTGCCATGCCACTGGTCGATACCGCTCTTGGAGTGGCTGCGAATACGCAAACCGTGCGGTTGGAACGCGTGGTGGAACAGTTTGCATGGATTGAAGAAAAACGAACCAAAACTGAAACCGGATTTGGCGGCGGGCAAGAAAAGACCACGGAATATACATATCGGATGGATTGGACCGACTCGCCAGCCAGCGGGGCGGAGTTTCGGATTTCCGAAGGTCACATGACCCCCCCACTGCCCATCAGACCTCGGGTGATCCGTCAGGAAGAGGGCAAGATTGGCGCCTTTTCCGTGACTGATGAGATTTCTGACCTGGGCGGCGCCCTCCCCATGCTGCTGACGGCGGATCAGGCGCGCGCACTGGACCTTGCCCTGTCCCTGGAGCGTCCAGCCAGACTGGTTGCCGGACAGGTGGTTTTCAGCGACAGCGTCGCGGCCCCACAGCTTGGAGATCTGCGGATCAGCTATCTGACCTCGGACATAGACGAGGCCAGCGTGGTTGGCGTGCAGCGCGGCAGTGGCCTTGTTCCCTACACGGCGCAAAACGGGCGCAAAATCTATCTGGTTGAGGAAGGCTTGAAATCCGCCGAAGAGATGTTTCGGACAGCGGCTGCCAGCAACAAGATCAAGACATGGTTGCTGCGCATAGCCTTGATGGTTCTGCTGTTCCTTGGCTTCAAAGCGCTTTTCTCTCTGATTGACGTTGCGGCCAGCATTCTGCCGTTTCTCGGGTGGGTGACTTCCTCCGTAACGTCCTTGATCAGCCTTGCCTTAACCCTGGTTGTGGGCGGGGGAACGATGGCCGTGGCCTGGCTCTATTTCCGTCCGGTTCTGTCGCTGGCGATTTTCGGGATCGCTTTGGCAGGTGCCACGATCTTCGCCCATGTGGCACGACGGTCAGCGCAGAACACATCCGACGACATCTGATTTTCCACCTCAGTCCTTTATGAAAGGCCCCTCAAATGAAACACATGTTCCTTTCGGTCACCGTGGTATGCCTCGCAGGCTGGGCGCAGGCCGGGCAGTACTGTCTGCTGGATGGCACCGAAATGTTCTCCTGCACTCTCAAAGGCGGCTCCCGCGGCGTCGAGGTCTGCAATGCCGTTTGGGAGGATGGCACAAAAGCCGCCTACGGCTACTTCAAATCGACCGGTGAGATCGAGAAGGAGATCCTGCAGGACATGGCGACGATCACCGCAACGCCATGGAACGGCATGGGCGATTTCATCAGCGACTCCGTAACGTTCGATGCCGGGGGCGGCTATGCCTACGAAGTGTGGTGGGGCAGCGAGCGCGCGGCAGATGCCAAGCTGACGGGCGGGATCAATGTTCTGCGGCACGGTACTCTGATCGCCGATATCAGCTGCGACGACGGCACCATAAGAAGTGACTTGTCTTCGCTCATCGAAATGATCGAAGCGGCGCGATAAAGGTAAGTGACATGCGCCGAATATCCTTGCAGGCGGCAACCGCTCTCATGGTGGCCGGATGGAGCAGCGTCGCCGCAGCCGATACGGTATGCGACGGCGACATCCTATTCCAATGTACAACCGACAGGCCCGACTTTCGCGAACAGATCACTGTCTGTGCAAAAGATGAAAGCTATGCGCTGACGCGGCACGCGCTGTCATCGGGCGACATGTACTATGACCCGCCACTGATCGCCGACGCCAACACCACTTGGTTCCGCTGGACCGAGGGCGACAGGGTTCAGATCGAAATCGGCTTCTGGAACACCGATCTGGGTGAGCCGGTAACGGTGCATGTCCATCTTCCCTGGGACGATGTCAGCGAAACTGCAAGGGATGACGGCACCTTTGACATGTGGTTGCAGTCTCCGCACTGGCACGGGCGTGTCGATCAAACGCTGTGCCGGTCGGACACGGTCTATGCGGAGCCAGCCGCCTTGTGGCCTCCACAGCAGGAACGGGGGCCGATTGGAGCCTTCTTTTCACAGGACCTGGTGACGCCGACATCTGCCACCGTGGGGATCGCCCGCATTGTAGAGGCCCAAGCCATCCCAGAAGGACTGCCCGTTTTTGCCGCCGCACGCCCCAACGCTGCAACGCCGATTTGGTGGATGCTGCAACCAGGCGACACCGTCGATATCATCGACCAACGGGGCGCCTTCATTGCTGTAGCCATCCCAACCAACGGCGTTGCGGAATGCATACTGCGCCCTGAACGGCTTGGCCTGCCTTACACGGGCCCCTGTGCGACGGGATGGGTTGAGGGTGCATTTCTTGAGCAGATCCAATGAGTAAACCGAAGCGCGGTAAAGCCTGCGCGATGGGCCTTATCCACAAAGGAGAACTGAACGTGCGACTTCTGGCAACAACATTCGGGATTGGCCTGCTCTGGTCCACGATCATGGCGCAAGCCTTTTGCGATGACATCCTGGCGACACAGGTGCTGTGTCTCACGGAGGATGCGGAGGAGATCAAGGTCTGCGCAAGCAGCCATCCTGAAACCGGGGCCCCTGCGTTGACACTCCATGTCACTCCAGAGATCGCAGACGGTCCCATTGCCCGACTAGCGGCCGATATTCCCTTTAGTATGACACCCGGCACGGGCGAGTTTCCGTGGGACATCCATGAATTTGCGTTTGTATATGACAGGGGCCGCGCCGTTCTGAGTGTAAAGACACCAATGGACACGGACGACACGTCTTCCGCAGAAGTATGGCTGGATCTGTTCGGACAAGGCACATCCCCAAGCCGCAGCCTGCAATGCATCGTCCCGGCTCTGCAGGCGGAAATCGCGAGCCTTCTGGAACTGCGCGGTGTGGCGATGAATGAAATGCGTACCGGGCCGAGTGCCGACAGCGCTCCGTTCTATCAGCCCACGAAACCCATCACCGGGGGGACCCCTTATGGCAGCCATGACTGTCGCGAGGTTGGCGCAGTCCTGAGCAACGAAGGCACCGAGAACGGACAAATCGCATTTTACGCGGCCCCCGACGCGGATGCGGCCATACTTGGGTATGCCTTTCCTTCCGATCTGGGAACAGCCTTTGAGTGCAACTACCAGGACGGCTATTCGGGGATCATCTGGATTGATCCCGACAAGGGCGACGGTGCCAACGGCTATATCGGCCAGCTTGGCTATGAGGCACGCCTGTCGGCCTGCGCCATGACGCCCGAAGACTGGCCCCCGAACATGGCCTATTGGGGCAAGTGTTCAAGCGCATGGGTCAAGGAAGGCAATATTGCCGGTTTCGAGGGCTGATGGTCGCGGGGCGCACGGTACCCAAAGGGAAGAGCTTGCGGCGCTCTTGATGCCAGAAGACAACGTTCCATCAGTCTTCTGGCCTGCAGAACACGATTTTGGCATTCCCTGCGCATCGGCGTCGCGTAATGATTTGCCAAACGCAAGACCGCGCAAGGCGTCGCGATGCGCTACGACTGGACCGGCGCAAGCTTCTTGGCCTAATCGACATCGCGTCACGCCGCTTTTGGATACGCCCCCTTGTCGCCATGACCGGGAAAATCGGGGATCGTGAGATTTGAAAAGACATACGAAATCGGCTCTTGGGCAGGATCCGCATGCCATCAAGGACAGCCGGGACAAGAATCTCGAAGTCGCAATTGGGCGGCAGGTTCGGGAGCTGCGCAAAAAGCAGCGGATGACCGGCGCGGATCTTGCGGCGCAAACCGGGCTGTCCACGGGCATGCTGTCAAAGATTGAAAACGGTGTGACATCGCCATCGCTCAGCACCATTTCCGCCCTTGCGAATGCCCTGAAAGTGCCACTGGTCCAGCTTTTCTCGGGCTATGAGGAAGAGCGCGGCTGCATGCATGTCAAGGCAGGCCAGGGCGTCGAAATCCAGCGGGAAGGCACCAGAGCCGGTCATCAGTACAACCTCTTGGGCCATATCGGATCGAACAGTTCCGGTGTTGTTGTCGAACCCTACCTGATCACCCTTGGTAGCGCCTCTGACCGCTTTCCCCTGTTTCAGCACGAGGGGATTGAGTTGCTGTACGTGCTTGAGGGACGTGTCGATTACCGACACGGTGACCGCCTTTACGATCTCGAACCCGGCGATTCATTGCTCTTTGACGCTGATTCTCCTCATGGGCCCGAGGAAATCCGCGAATTTCCGACCCGTTACCTCTCGATCATCACATATCCTCAGGCACGCTGAGTTCTCTGGTCGCGCATTTTTTGACCAAAGCAGGCGAAAACGCCCGATACCTGAGCGTCCATTCATTTGAGTGCGGCAAGCTTTGGCCATACCAAACTCCCTGCGTAAAATTTCTCATGAGGAAATAAAGTTTCCCATTAGTAATGATGCCAAAGGTGGATCCCGCCTTGTAGATCCGTTTCAGGAGGACCCTATGTGTGGCATCGTTGGCCTGTTTCTAAAAAACGATGAGATGCGCCCGAAACTGGGTGACATGCTGACCGATATGTTGATCACCATGACCGACCGCGGCCCCGACAGCGCCGGGATCGCGATTTATGGCGACGAAGACGGCGGCCGCCTCAAGATCACCATCCAATCGGATACGCCGGATGAGGCCTTTGCCGACCTCGGGGCAGACCTGACAGAGGCCGCCGGCATGTCAGTGGACGTCAAGGTTCTGGACACCCATGCCGTTCTGACCCTGCCGAGCGATGCAGAACCGGCAGTGGTTTCTGCATTGCGCGAAAAAGGTCTGCGCATCATGGGCATTGGCTCCTCGATGGAGATCTTCAAGGAGATCGGCCTGCCAAGGGACGTCGCCGCGCGGTTTGACCTGCGCAAGATGGGCGGCAGCCACGGTATTGGTCACACCCGGATGGCGACCGAATCTGCGGTCACAACCATGGGTGCGCATCCGTTCTCAACCGCGCCCGATCAATGTCTGGTACACAACGGATCGCTCTCGAACCACAACCAGATGCGCCGCAAACTGGCGCGCAAGGGCGTTGTGACCCAGTCGGAGAACGACACCGAGGTCGGCGCGGCCTATATCTCGTCCCGGATCGCCGAGGGCGCCACCCTGGGCGAGGCGCTTGAGGGTACCATCAAGGATCTCGACGGGTTCTTCACTTTTGTGACCGGTACCAAAAACGGCTTTGGCGTCGTCCGTGATCCGATCGCCTGCAAACCCGCCGTCATGGCCGAGACCGATGACTATGTCGCCTTTGCCAGCGAATACCGCGCCTTTGCAGATCTTCCCGATATCGAGGGTGCCAAGGTCTGGGAGCCTGAACCCGCAACCGTCTACTTCTGGGAGCGCTGAGAGATGACCACCACGCTCGATATGACTTCTTCCGATCTGCGAGAGGTCAACACGACCCTGCAGGCCGCCGCCAAATCGCAAGGTAACGAGGCCTATGTCGTCATCAATCCGCGCGGCAGCCATGCCATGGCCTGCGGCCTTGATGGCCCGCTGAATGTCACCATCAAAGGCTCTACCGGATATTATTGCGCGGGCATGAACAAGAAGGCTTCGGTCACTCTCGAAGGGTCGGCCGGACCGGGCGTGGCAGAGAACATGATGTCCGGCCTCGTCACCATCGAAGGGGACGCCAGCCAGTACGCTGGCGCCACGGGCCATGGCGGGCTCTTGAACATCAAGGGCAACGCCAGCTCGCGCTGCGGGATCTCGATGAAGGGCATCGACATCGTTGTGCATGGCAACATTGGGCACATGTCCGCCTTCATGGCGCAAAAGGGAAATCTGGTCGTGCTGGGGGACGCAGGCGATGCGCTTGGGGATTCCCTTTATGAGGCACGGCTCTTTGTACGCGGCACTGTGAAATCCCTCGGCGCGGACTGCATCGAGAAAGAGATGCGCCCCGAGCACATAGAGGTGCTGAAAGAACTGCTCGAAAAGGCCGGAGCGGACGCCAAACCGGAAGAATTCAAGCGCTATGGCTCGGCGCGCCAGCTCTACAACTTCAACATCGACAACGCAGACGCCTACTGAGGAGCGCGACATGGACAAGACACCACAGACCGAACCGCGCCAAAGCTGGACCTTCTCCAACGAGATCAACTCCGAGATCCGCCGGGCAGCGGCGACGGGGATCTACGACATTCGCGGCGGCGGCGCCAAACGCCGGGTGCCGCATTTCGACGACCTCCTGTTCCTGGGTGCGTCGGTCAGCCGCTATCCGCTCGAAGGGTATCGCGAGAAATGCGAAACCTCGGTGACGCTGGGCACGCGCTTTTCCAAGAAGCCGATTGAGCTGAAAATCCCGGTCACCATCGCAGGCATGTCCTTTGGCGCGCTGTCGGGCAACGCCAAAGAGGCGCTTGGCCGCGGAGCCACGATGGCAGGCACCTCGACCACCACCGGTGATGGCGGGATGACCGAAGAAGAGCGCGGCCACTCCGAAAAGCTGGTCTATCAATATCTGCCCAGCCGCTATGGCATGAACCCGGACGATCTGCGCCGCGCCGATGCCATCGAAGTGGTGGTCGGACAGGGGGCCAAACCCGGCGGCGGCGGCATGCTGCTGGGCCAGAAAATCACCGAGCGGGTCGCCGGCATGCGGGATCTGCCGCAGGGGATCGACCAGCGCTCGGCTTGTCGTCACCCGGATTGGACCGGGCCGGATGATCTGGAGATCAAGATCCTTGAGCTGCGCGAGATCACCGGCTGGGAAAAGCCGATTTATGTTAAGATCGGCGGTGCGCGCCCCTATTACGACACCGCCCTTGCGGTAAAAGCGGGCGCCGATGTTGTTGTGCTCGATGGGATGCAGGGTGGCACGGCGGCGACGCAGGATGTGTTCATCGAACATGTTGGCCAGCCGACACTGGCCTGTATCCGCCCCGCCGTGCAGGCGCTGCAGGATCTGGGGATGCACCGCGAGGTGCAGCTGGTGATCTCTGGCGGCATCCGCACCGGCGCGGATGTGGCCAAGGCGCTGGCGCTGGGCGCCGATGCGGTTGCCATCGGAACTGCAGCGCTGGTGGCACTGGGTGACAACGACCCGAAGTGGGAAGCGGAGTATCAAAAGCTCGGCACCACCACCGGGGCCTATGACGACTGGCACGAGGGGCGCGACCCGGCCGGGATCACCACGCAAGACCCCGAGCTGATGGCGCGCCTTGACCCGGAGGCCGCCGGGCGCCGTCTGCGCAACTATCTGAATGTGCTGACACTTGAATGTCAGACGCTGGCGCGGGCCTGTGGTCACAACCACATCCACAACCTCGAACCAGAGGATCTCTGCGCGCTCACCATGGAGGCCGCCGCCATGGCCCAGGTGCCGCTGGCGGGGACCAACTGGTACCCGGGCAAGCCCGGCTTCTAAGCCGGATCGACAGAGGGGCCAGCGGCCCCTCTCTCTCCATCTGGACAAGCAACAGGGAACAAAACGATGAGCAAACTCGCCAAATTCGCCGCAGACAAAGGCGTCAAGTATTTCATGATCTCCTACACCGATCTGTTTGGCGGTCAGCGCGCCAAGCTGGTCCCCGCCGCCGCCATCGCGGATATGGAGGAAGAAGGCGCGGGCTTTGCGGGCTTTGCCACCTGGTTTGACATGACGCCGGCCCATCCTGACATGCTGGCCGTGCCTGACCCCGATGCAGTGATCCAGCTGCCCTGGAAGCCCGAGGTCGCATGGGTGCCTGCCGATTGCGTGATGGAGGGCACTCCGGTGGAGCAGGCCCCGCGCAACGTTCTGAAAAAGCTCGTCCATGAGGCCACAGAGGCCGGGCTGCGCGTCAAAACCGGGATCGAGGCCGAGTTCTTTCTGCTCACGCCCGAGGGCGACAAGATCTCGGACCCCTATGATACCGCGGAGAAACCCTGCTACGATCAGCAGGCGGTGATGCGCCGCTATGATGTGATCGCCGAAATCTGCGATTACATGCTGGAGCTGGGCTGGGGCCCCTATCAGAACGATCA
Organism: Phycobacter sedimenti; assembly: GCF_038148855.1. Lineage (NCBI taxonomy): Bacteria > Pseudomonadati > Pseudomonadota > Alphaproteobacteria > Rhodobacterales > Roseobacteraceae > Phycobacter > Phycobacter sedimenti. The sequence continues at coordinate 149,101 of NZ_JBBVGR010000010.1, forward strand.
TGAAGACGCCAATGGCCAGTTCGAAATGAACTGGGAGTTTGACGATGCACTGGTGACAGCGGACCGGCACTCCTTCTTCAAGTTCATGGTGAAGTCGGTGGCCGAAAAGCACGGGCTGCGGGCGACCTTCATGCCCAAACCCGTCGAGGGGCTGACCGGCAACGGCTGCCATGCGCATATCTCGGTCTGGGATCCGGAGGGCAAGACCAACGCCTTTGCCGGGGACGGCGGCGGCCAGATCGGAGAGGTCGGCCTGTCGCAGCAGGGCGGCTATTTCCTGGGCGGGATCATGGCCCATGCCGAAGCGCTGGCGGCCATCACCAACCCGACCGTCAACAGCTACAAGCGCATCAACGCGCCGCGCACCATGTCCGGCGCCACCTGGGCCCCCAATACCGTGACCTGGACCGGCAACAACCGAACCCACATGGTCCGCGTCCCCGGCCCCGGCCGCTTCGAGCTGCGCCTGCCCGACGGGGCGGTGAACCCTTATCTGTTGCAGGCGGTGATCATCGCGGCGGGACTGTCGGGGATCCGCTGCAAGGCGGATCCGGGCCCCCGTTATGACATCGACATGTACGCCGAAGGCCATGCAATCACCGATGCGCCGAAACTGCCCCTCAACATGCTGGATGCGATCCGCAACTTTGATGCGGATGAGGGGCTGAAAAAGATGATGGGCACCGGGTTTGCGGCGTCTTACGTCAAGATGAAGCATCAGGAGTGGGACAGCTTCGTTTCGCATTTCTCCCGTTGGGAGAAGGAAAACACGCTGGATGTGTAGGTGCCATCTGGCATCACCATGCATAGGAACATGCGATGAAATTCTCTGGTTTGAAGGTCATCCGGCAGGCGTTGAACGGCCATAAGGGCTGGACGCCTCTGTGGCGAAACCCTGAACCCAAACCCGCCTATGACGTGGTGATCGTGGGCGGTGGCGGGCACGGTCTGGCAACGGCCTACTATCTGGCGGCGACCTTCGGGATCACCAATGTCGCGGTCCTCGAGAGGGGCTGGCTCGGCTCCGGGAATATCGGGCGCAATACGACGATCATCCGATCGAACTATCTGCTGCCGGGCAATCAGCCGTTCTATGAATTCTCGATGAAGCTCTGGGAAAGCCAGGAGCAGGATCTCAACTTCAACTCGATGGTGAGCCAGCGCTCGATTATCAACCTGTTCCACAGTGACGGTCAGCGAGATGCCTATCGTCGGCGGGGCAATGCCATGCAGCTGAGCGGTGCGGGAGGTACGCTGCTGTCGCAGGACGAGCTGCGGGAAAAACTGCCCTTCCTCAACTTTGACAACGCACGCTTTCCCATCAAAGGCGGGCTGATGCAAAGCCGCGCCGGAACCGCGCGTCACGATGGCGTCGCCTGGGGCTATGCGCGGGCAGCAGATCAGCGCGGCGTAGATCTGATCCAGAACTGCGAGGTCACGGGCTTTCGGATCGAAGACGGACAGATCTCTGGCGTCGAGACAACGCGCGGCCTTATCGCTGCGGGCAAGGTTGGCGTGGCGGTGGCCGGGTCTTCCAGCCGGGTGATGTCCATGGCAGGCCTGCGCCTGCCAATCGAGAGCCACGTGCTGCAGGCCTTTGTCTCGGAAGGTTTGAAACCCACCATTCCCGGAGTGATCACCTTTGGCGCGGGGCATTTCTATGTCAGTCAGTCCGACAAGGGCGGCTTGGTCTTTGGCGGCGATATCGACGGCTATAACTCATATGCCCAACGCGGCAACCTGCCGGTGGTCGAGGATGTGATCGAGGGCGGTATGGCCCTGATGCCGATGATTGGCCGCGCGCGGCTGTTGCGATCCTGGGGCGGGGTGATGGACATGTCGATGGATGGCTCGCCCATCATCGACCGAACCCATTTAGACGGGCTCTATCTGAACGCTGGCTGGTGCTATGGCGGCTTCAAGGCGACACCGGCCTCCGGCTATGCCTTTGCCCATCTGCTTGCAACCGGCACCCCCCATGAGACCGCGCGCGCCTTCCGGCTGGACCGGTTCGCACGCGGTTACGTCATTGATGAAAAGGGCGTCGGTGCCCAGCCGAATCTGCACTGAGGGCCTGCAATGCTGATCCCCCATCCTCTTCTTGGCCTGCGCGATGCGCAGGAGTTTACCTACCTCGGCGACGCCGCGCTGATGAACCGCCCTGCCCCAGAGGCGGGAGAAGCCGCCTTTTGTGACTATGTCTTCCTGCGCGACAACCCAGCCGGTGTGCACCGGGAGCTGTGGTTTCACGAGCAGGGCGACCGGTCCTGGCTGGTGGTGACGCGCGATACTGTGACCCATGAAATCCTGAGCGCCGAACTGGCCATGAACTGCGCGAGGGCCTCCACATGAGTCGTCTGTCCGGCGGTCTCATTGATCGCGATACGCCGCTGAGCTTCCGCTTCAACGGGCGCACCTACAAGGGCTACGCAGGCGACACTCTGGCCTCGGCCCTGATCGCCAATGGGGTGCAGATGGTGGGACGGAGCTTCAAGTATCACCGTCCGCGCGGGATTTTCTCCGCCGGGTCCGAAGAGCCGAACGCCCTTGTAACCCTACGCGAAGGCGCGCGGGCCGAGCCGAACACGCGGGCGACGGTGACAGAACTGTTCGAAGGGCTGGTGGCGCGTTCACAGAACCACTTTGGCTCGCTGGAGCACGACCTCCTTGCGGTCAATGACCTGTTGTCGCCGTTTCTGGCGGCCGGGTTCTATTACAAGACCTTCATGTGGCCGCGTGCCTTTTGGGAAAAGCTCTATGAGCCTGCAATCCGGCGGGCGGCCGGGCTGGGCGCCTTGTCGATGGAGCCGGACCCCGATGCCTATGACAAGGGGTTCCTGCATTGCGATCTTCTGGTGATCGGGGGTGGTGCGGCAGGCTTGGCGGCTGCGCTGACAGCGGGGCGTGCGGGGGCGAGGGTGATTCTCGCCGACGAGGACTCGCGCCTAGGTGGACGCTTGCTGGCAGAAAGCGACACGCTGGATGGTGCCCCTGCGGCAGAGTGGGTCGCGGCTGCCTGCGACGAGCTGCGGCAGATGCCCAATGTCCGCCTGATGTCGCGAACAACAGTGTTTGGGGCCTATGACCACGGAACATTCGGAGCGGTTGAGCGTGTCGCCGACCACCTGCCGAGTCCAGGGGCGGTTGTGAGGCAAACGCTATGGCGGATCACGGCGAGGCGCACGGTTCTGGCAGCGGGTGTGATCGAGCGGCATATTCCCTTTGCTGACAATGACCGGCCAGGCATCATGCTCGCGGGGGCGATACGGGCCTATGCCAATCGCTGGGCGGTGTCTCCGGTCCGAACAGGGGATGACAAGCTCGCAATTTTCACAAATGGAGACGACGGCCACCGCACCGCTCTGGACCTCATGGCCAAGGGGGTGACCGTTTCGCATGTGATCGACACCCGCGTGGATGCACCGCGCTTTGGCGACTATGATCTGCTAAGCGGCGCGACGGTCACGGGCACGCGCGGGCGCAAGGGGCTGCGGGCGATACATGTTGCGCATCAGGGCCAGTCCAAGTGGCACGAGGTTGGCGCCCTTGGCGTTGCAGGCGGGTGGAACCCGAACGTGCATCTCGCCTCGCATCATCGCGGGCGGCCGGTTTGGGATACAGAGGCGTTGGCCTTTGTGCCGCATAACCCGCCCAAGGGCATGTTCCCCGCAGGCGGCTGCGCGGGCCAGGGCGGCACGGCGCAGGCGCTTGCCGATGGCATGCGCGCGGCTCTGGCGGCCCTGGCCGATCTTGACGTCGATGCACATCCGATCCCCCTGCCCGAGGCGCAGGATGCCCCTGCGACTCATGCGCCGTTCTGGCATGTATCGGGCACGCGTCGTGCCTGGGTCGATTTTCAGAATGACGTGACGGTCAATGACATCGAACTGTCGCATAAGGAAAACATGCGCTCGGTCGAACACCTGAAACGCTGGACGACGCTGGGGATGGCGACGGACCAGGGCAAGACCTCGAATGTTTCGGCGCTGGCGGTAATGGCTGAGATCACTGGCGCGACAATCCCCGAGACCGGCACGACGATCTTCCGCCCGCCCTATACCGGCGTTGCCCTTTCAGTGCTGGGAGGCGGCGATACCGGCAAAGAGTTCAGGCCCAAGCGGCTGACGCCGACCCATTACTGGGCCGCCACTCAGGGCGCGGAGTTTGTCGAGGTCGGTCCCTGGATGCGCGCGCAGTACTTTGTCCGTGACGGAGAAACCCATTGGCGCCAGTCGGTGGACCGCGAGGTTCTGGCGGTGCGACGGGATGTGGGGATCTGCGATGTGACCACATTGGGAAAGATCGATGTGCAGGGCGCGGACGCGAGTGAGTTTCTGAACCGGATCTACGCCAATGTGATGGGCACTCTCAAAGTCGGCATGGTGCGTTATGGGCTGATGCTGCGTGAGGATGGCCACCTGTTTGACGACGGCACCTGCGCGCGCCTGTCAGAGGATCACTACGTGGTCACCACCACCACGGCCAATGCAGGCGCTGTCTATCGGAATATGGAATTCGCGCGTCAGTGCCTGTGGCCGGATCTGGATGTGCAGCTGATTTCGACCACTGATGCCTGGGCACAGATCGCCGTGGCCGGACCGAAATCGCGAGCCCTGCTGGAGCGGATCGTGGATGGGTTTGACCTGTCGAACGAGACTTTTCCCTTCATGGCCTGCGCTGAGCTGACAATCTGCAATGGCCTGCGGGCGCGGCTGTTTCGGATCTCGTTCTCCGGCGAACTGGCCTACGAGATCGCCGTGCCTGCGCGCTATGGTCAGGCACTAATGCAGCGTCTGTTGGAAAAAGGCACCGATCTTGGTGTCACGCCCTACGGCACCGAGGCCCTGGGTGTCTTGCGCATCGAAAAAGGTCATGCGGCTGGCGCTGAACTTAACGGCCAGACCACCGCGCAGATGCTGGGGCTTGGTCGCATGGTTTCTGCCAAGAAAGATTCGATTGGCGCCATCATGTCCCGTCGCGAGGGGCTGGCGCAGGATCGCCGCCGTCTGGCCGGATTGAAATCCTGCAAGGCCATGGTGCAGGTTCCCGCCGGGGCGCATCTTTTCACCAAAGGCAGCCCCCAGTCGCTGGAAACGGATCAGGGCTGGGTCACCTCGTCCTGCTATTCGCCCCATGTTGGCGGCTACATCGCTCTGGGGTTCCTGGAGGACGGCGATACCCGTTTGGGCGAGATCCTGACTGCTGCCAACCCGCTTGAGGGACAGTCTTTCGACGTCGAAATCGTTTCCCCCCATTTTTTCGACCCCGAAGGAGGGCGCCTGCGTGACTGACCTGACCCCGATCACCGCTCTTGGCATGGCTGAGGCCGCACGCGTGTCTCATGGGGCGCTGATCTTTGCCGAAAACCCGGATATCGCGCTGGCTTCGCTGACCCTGCGCAAAGGCGTCACGCCGCCACAGGGGCTACCAGAGGTGGGTGAGTTCAAAGACGGCGCTTTCTGGATCGGTCCCAATCAATGGATGCTGGAGGGACCGGGACAGGCCGAAACCGATTTTGCGGCCAGGGTCCAAGGGGACCTTCCCGGTTGCAGCATCACCGAACAGACCGACGGCTTTTGGGTGGTAGAGGTCACATCGGTCAAAGGGGCCGCGCCGCTTGAGGACTTGATGGCAAAGCTGGTGAACATTGATCCCGCCGCTTTCGCCACGGGTCAGGCCATACGCACCGGGTTGCACCACATGACTGTCTTTCTGGTCCGCCGCCGAGATGATCATATGGCGATCATCGGGATGCGCAGCTATGCCGGTGCGCTGTGGCATGCCCTGAACCGGGCCGCACACAGGCTGGCGATGACATCCCCGTGACAATCCCATGCGGGCAAGCTATCGCGACCTCAGGCTCTGGCGCAGCAGAAGACGAAACACCCCGGCAGAGCAACAACCACGGTACGACCTGCGCCCCCAGAGACGCGACTTATCAGGAGCACTGAATGACCAAATATTGCCTCACCGTCGCCTGCCCGACCGCGCGCGGGATCGTTGCAGCCGTTGCCACGTTCATGGCCAAGCAGGGGTGCAACATCACCGACAGCTCGCAGTTTGATGATGCCGATACCGGACGGTTTTTCATGCGGGTCGCCTTTGACTCGCAGCAAGGCGCCACTCTGCAGCAATTGCAGAGCGATTTTGCTGCGGTTGCAGAAGAGTTCGGCATGCAGTCCGCGTTTCATGACGGCTCTGCAAAGATGAAGGTCGTCATCATGGTCAGCCGTTTTGGCCACTGTCTGAATGACCTTTTGTACCGCGTCAAAATCGGCGCCCTGCCGATCGAGATCGTCGCGGTGATTTCAAATCACATGGACTATCAGAAGGCCGTGGTGAACGCCGACATTCCGTTCCACTGCATCAAGGTCACCAAGGACAACAAACCCGAGGCCGAAGCGGCAATCATGCGGGTCGTCGAAGAGACCGAGGCCGAGTTGATCGTCCTGGCGCGCTACATGCAGATCCTGTCGGACGAGATGTGCAAAAAGATGTCAGGTCGCATCATCAATATCCACCACTCCTTTCTGCCCTCCTTCAAAGGCGCGAACCCCTACAAGCAGGCCTTTGCGCGCGGCGTGAAACTGATCGGCGCGACCTCGCATTATGTCACTGCGGATCTGGACGAGGGGCCGATCATCGAGCAGGACATCGTCCGCGTGACCCATGCACAATCGCCCTCTGACTACGTCTCCCTTGGCCGCGATGTGGAGGCACAGGTGCTGGCGCGTGCGATCCATGCGCATGCCCATCACCGGGTGTTCCTGAATGGAGACAAAACCGTGGTGTTCCCCGCCTCCCCGGGCAGCCACAGTTCGGAAAGAATGGGCTAAAAAGGACATTGGGGCACTGGGTTGCGTCAGGGTCTCCGCTTGAGGCGGACCCCGACGCAACGGTCCTTGCCGTGGCCCTCAGGCGTTATCCCCGGCGGCAGCCTCTTCTTCCAGAACCTTGCGGGCCGCGCGGAAACACTCCAGCGCCTGTGGAACACCGCAGTAAATGCCGATGACGTGGATGATCGCCCGGATTTCATCCTTGGTGACCCCGTTGTTCAGGGCGCCACGGCAATGCAGCTCCCATTCGTGCATCTTGCCCAAAGCACCGATCATCGAGAGGTTCATCATCGACCGGGTCTTGGCATCAATTACATCATCGCCCCAGCCGAAACCCCAGCACCAGGCAGTCATCGCCTCCTGAAAGGGGCGAGTGAAATCGTCGGCGGCAGCAAGGTTTCGCTCGACATAATCTGCGCCAAGCGTGGCTTTTCGCTGCTCCAGTCCTTTGAGGAAAAGATCCTCTTCAAAGCTGCTCATCTGTCTGTGTCCTCTTGTGACTTCTCGTTCATGATAGGCTGCCCTTTTGACTGGCGCAGCTTTGCGGCGAACGCCTTGGATCCGTCAGGGGGCGCTCTGCAAAGGCCCGCGCCGCTTCGCAGTCACGGCGGCCGATGGCAACGCGGATCTGCTGCAGATGCACCGGGTCAAGAAGCTTACGCTCACAGCCGTTCGGACTGAGGATGCGACCCCGACACACCCGGCCTGCAAATGCTGCACGACTTTGCAAGCGGTGGTTTGATCGGCCCCGGCAACATGATGCCGTCGACATTGCTCGTGGCCCTGAACGGCAGGCCCAGCAACTGATCTTTGGCAGCGTTTTTCAGTTCGCACAAGGCGGTGTTCAACTGGTGTCGCAGATCCGCTGCCACCCGTCCGGATGAGGTGGCAGACGCACACTTCCGTTCGCCCGGCGTTGGACCAGGCCTCGATGAGGACTTGTCTGATTGGTTCTGCCCTGTGGCACCCCATGGACTTGTCTTTACCGCGTGACAACCCTGCCACTGTCTGGCTCGACCACCGCCTCCTCTGTTGCGAATCTCCGGGGCATGTTTCCCCGGCGCCAGCACCTTTTGGCTGAGCAGGTCTGATCCTCACGGGTGAGGGCCATCTTTTTCTGGTCCCGAGAGATTTTTCTGCCTCCCTTTTTGCACTCGGTCCAAAAGGAAGATGTGGTCCCCTGGCGGGCCCCGGAGTGCTTACTAAGGGATTAACAATGCGCGGGAATACAGAGTTTTGCGTTGGCTTCAGGCGCTGTCAAAGGGCTTCCCCCCCCTTGGCTGTAACGCCATTTCCTTAGGCAAACAGATCAAATTGTTTACTTTTCATTAACACTTTCAACCTTTCGTTGCACCACCGCAGGTTCAGGAGGCCCCCATGACATCACCCAATACGGTAAACGCACCATCCAATGGCGGAACGGCTCTTGGAGACGCAGATGACAACGTGATCCTGGGCTCAATGTTTGCCGACACGCTGGACGGTGGCGGTGGCAATGACACGCTGGACGGCGGCGACGGGGATGACCAGCTGACCGGTGGCTTTGGCGCAGGCAACGACCAGATGACGGGCGGCGGCGGCAATGACAGCTTCCGGGCCGAGCTGGTCTGGACCGGCACCGACTACGAGGGTTTCGGCGCCGATGTGGTGACGGATTTCTCCGAGGGCGACATGCTGGAGGTGATGAGCTTTGGCGGGCCGTCCGTCGCCCTTTCGGTCAGCTACACCGCCACCGACACCGTACTGACCTTCGGCGCGGGCACGACGTATGAAAGCACGCTGACCCTGCAGAA
>NZ_JBBVGR010000010.1:157826-195248 GCF_038148855.1 Phycobacter sedimenti
CCGGTGGCTTTGGTGCAGGCAACGACCAGATGACGGGCGGCGGCGGCAATGACAGCTTCCGCGCCGAGCTGGTCTGGACCGGCACCGACTACGAGGGTTTCGGCGCCGATGTGGTGACGGATTTCTCCGAAGGCGACATGCTGGAGGTGATGAGCTTTGGCGGCCCCGCCGTGACCCTTGCGGTCAGCTACACCGCCACCGACACCGTACTGACCTTCGGCGCGGGCACGACGTATGAAAGCACGCTGACCCTGCAGAACTACATCGTGCCCGAATGGGACCTGCCCTTCGACGGCCAGGTCATGGGCAGCCTCATGCTCCATGGCTCCATCGACGGCATCGTCTCGGACGATCATATCATCGGGTTGGCCGGTGTAGATGACATGCTGTTCGGCGGCGCGGGCAATGACACGCTGGACGGTCTCAGCGGCAATGACTCGCTGCACGGAGATGCAGGTGACGATTGGGTACTGGGTGGCGAAGGTGATGATCATCTCTATGGCTTTGCGGGTGCCGACACGCTGGAGGGCGGAGCAGGCAACGACACGCTTTTTGCCGATCTCGGTGACGAGATCCTGAGCGGTGGCAGCGGCATGGACCGTTTTGAACTGAGCGTGGCCTATGACCCCGTCAGCGGAATGGGCGTCAGCTTTGGCAATGACACGATCACCGATTTCGGTGAAGGTGATACGCTCTCTCTGTCAGCCTGGAGCGGGGCCACTGTTTCAGCAAGCTATGTTGGGACGGATACTGTTCTGACCTTCTGGGCTGGCACGGCTCAGGAGAGCACGGTAACGCTTCAAAACTACTTTGTGGATCCCTCGGAGCTGCCAAGCGACGGAATCATCCCGGCAGGGACCTGGACGCTTTGGGGCTACGGTTTTGCACAGGTGAGCGACGATCTGATTGTGGATGGTCCCGGTCTCAGTTCGTGGCTGTACGGTGAGGGCGGCAACGACACGCTGTTTGGCGAAGACATGAACGACTGGCTCTATGGCGGAACGGGCAATGACAGTCTTGTGGGCGGTGACGGCGCGGATTCCCTTTGCGGGGAAGATGGCGACGATGTCCTGACCGGCGGGGCCGATTTCGACCAGTTCGGCTTTGATGTTTTCACAGGCTATGTCCCCGGCGAGGCGGTGGGATTTGGCAACGACACGGTGACCGACTTCGGTGATGGAGATTGGCTACAAATGTCATCTTTTGGCGCAGCTGATACACCGGTTTCGCTGAGCCATGTCGGGAACGACACCATCCTGACCTTCGGTGCGGGCACCGATTACCAGAGCACGATAACGCTGCAGAACTACCTGATGGACAGCTGGGATTTGCCGCCTGCCGGAAGCCTCAATGGCGGGCATACCATCTATGGTTATTCTTATGGCGTTGCCACCGATGACTATGTGGTCGGGGCCGCCGGGATGATCAACCATCTCGATGGATATGCCGGAAACGATACGCTGATTGCAGGCGATACGGGGGATCATCTGTTCGGCGGGCTTGGCGATGACAGCCTGGTTGGCGGCGTCGGTTCGGATCAGATGTATGGTGACTTGGGCAATGACACGATGCGCGGCAATGACGGCCCCGATACGTTTTCCATTGACCTTGTATCCGCCTACCCCAGCGGCGAGGGCCTGAGTTCCGGTCAGGACGTGATCGAGGATTTCAATGTCGGCGATACGCTGCAACTCAGCAGCTACGGGCTGGGAGCAGTCACGATCGCGCTGGAGTATGTCGACAATGACACAATCCTGACGCTTGGGGCGGGCACTGCCTATGAAAGTACGGTAACCCTTCAGAACTACAGGCTGGAGAGCTGGCACCTGCCCCCGGGAGAAACATTCGATGGTAGTTATTCCATCATGGGGGATGCTTATAGCGTTGCGACCGATGACTACATCGCCGGTATCAACGGTGTATCCAACACGCTCGACGGGTATGGGGGCAATGACACGCTGATTGGCGGCGACATGAGCGATTGGCTTTATGGCGGGTCCGGCAACGATATGATCGAAGGCGCAGGCGGACCGGATCTGATCTATGGTGATTTTGGTGATGACACGATCCTCGGCGGGGACGGGGATGACACCATATATGCGAGCCTTGAGGCAGATAATGACCTGATCACCGGCGGTGCAGGGCAGGACCGGTTCCACTTCGAGATCAACTCTGACTACGCGACGGGGGCGGAGATCGGGTTCGGAAATGATACCGTAACAGATTTTGCCGAAGGCGACGTGCTGGAGCTTCAGAACTATCTGAACAACCCTGTTTCGATTGATCTGGCCATCAGCGGCGCCGATACGATCATGACCTTTGGTGCCGGTACCAGATATGAAAGCACGGTGACCCTTCAGAACTACCACATGACGACTTGGGATCTGCCGTCGCATGATCTGTCGTCGCATCTGACCGTCACGGGCTATAGCCACAACATCTATTCCGACGACCTGCTGAGCGGTTCGGCCGGGGTGGCGGACGTCCTGGATGGAGGAGCCGGAAACGACACGCTCAACGGCTTTGGTGGCGGCGACATGCTTTATGGCGGCATGGGAAATGACGTGCTGAGCACCGATGACGTTGCAGCCGGAGACGGAGCAAACTGGCTTTTCGGTGATCTTGGCAACGATACCCTGACCGGGGGGGACGGTGCGGACAGTCTCGTCGGCGGTGAAGGGGACGACCTTATTACCGGCGGCGCGGGCGCCGATCATTTCCAGTTCGAGATCTACAGCAATGGAAGTGATACCTTTGACTTCGGTTCAGATGTGGTCACTGACTTCGAGGTAGGCGACATGCTCGAAATCATGGGGTGGGGTCTTGGCAGCCTGTCGGTCAGCGTCACGCAAATCGGAACAGATACCCTGATCACCGCAGAGGCGGGTACCAGCCACGAAAGCAGTATCCTGCTGCAGGATGTCCTGGTGTCGCCCGGAGACTGGAGCCTGAGCGGCGAGACTTTCATGCTCTGGGGATAGGACGAACCACAGTTCGAACCTAGGGCGGGCATTGTCAGGTGCCCGCCTCGCTTGGCTGTCTGTGTTTCGGCCAGACTTTTAGGGGCGCAACCCTTTCGGCCTCCCATGCGCATTGGCTCGCACGATCCGCGGCAATCATGCATCCCAACCAGCCTTGCTCCTAAAAATCAGCTGATAGGCTCACTGCATGAAATGGTCAGAGCAGTTCAGTGGAGCTGATCAAACGGGCCGCAGCGGTCAATCACTCAAGCAGAGAGGCGACCAAAGAACGAGTGAGCCGGTTGATCTGGCCGAGGTATTCCAGAACGCGCGAACGGGCCCAATAGAGGTCGGTTCCGTCTTCGAAGACCACTTAGACGAAACTATCGCCGAAAAAGGAGAAGCCGCGTACATCCTGCGCGCCCGGCACCGCGAGCATGGCCGTGGCCAGCGGATAGGTGATCTGGTTCTCGACCACCTGCGGCGCCTGCCCCTGATAGGGGGTGCGCACGATGACCTGGACATCGGACAGATCCGGGATGGCATCCACCGACGTTTCCCGGATTGCCCAGACCCCGGCGACCGCCATCATGAGCGTGAGCGCCGCGATGATGAACCTGTTCGCAATCGATGTGCGAATGATGGCGGTGATCATTGCGTCACACTCCGCGCGGCTGCGGCGCCGATCAGCGTCATGCCGAAGTAGGGATTGCGGCGCATAAGCAGCGTCCGTTCCTCTCCGACCGGCAAGGCCGCGATATCGATCTCATCGGCGAGCATGAAATCCATGGTCATGCCCGGCATCCCGATTTCGACCATCGGCCTGTGGGTGATATTGGCCATCCGCGCCTCTGGATCCGCGGCATTGATCGTGCCCGAAACGACCATATGCGCAGCCGCAGCTTGCGGCACGGCCTCCTCGCGCGGGGGCGTATTCTCAGGCATGGCTTCACCGCGCACGGCGATGATAGAGAACATGCCATCCTCGTCCTTGGCCAGATCGAATTCGATCGGCGCGTTGAGTTCCACCGTCGCAGGATCGACACCGGAGAGCGCCAGATCCATCTGCATGGCCGGCCAGCCCAGCTCCGGGATCGGTCCGTGATCGAGTGTGAGCTTTCCATCCGGCGTCACGGCCAGCGCCATTCCCGTCCCGGTCGCGGCGACACCATCATCAGGAGTAAGCTCAATCAGGCTCAGCACTCCATCCGCACCCCGCGCAACCCGGAAGGCAACCTCCTCTCCCACGCTCAGACGGTCGAGGCCCACGTCGGCGCGCACGGGAAACTCGGATGTCATGGCGGGCCAATCGAGGCTCTCCAGCGCACCGTGGCGCAGGGTTGCAATCCTGCGGTCCGCATCGAGAGCGACAAGCGTGCCGGTGCCGCGTGCGGGTTCCTCGACGGTCGGAGCCATGCGCATGAAACCTGCGCTCAGCGCACTTTCGCTGTCGATCAGGAACTGGGCAGAGGCGACGACCTCTTCCCCGGGCGCAAGGCCCTGCAGGATTTCCGTGCGCCCGCCTTCTGCGAAACTGTCACGCAGGCCGGTTGTGACAAGACGGGGCCGGAACCGACCTTCGCCCGTCTTGAGAATGACCCGGTCCGCCGCCCCGGTGCGGATCACCGCTTCGGAAGGGATGGTCAGCACCTGGCGGCTTTCATGCGGCACGAGGCTGACGCTTCCGAACATCCCGGGACGCAGCAGCCCTGCGGAATTGTCAAACCGAAGGTGCACCGGAAGGGTCCGGGTGCGCGGGTCAAGCTCGGGATAGATGTAGTCGATTGTCCCCTCAAAGCTGCGCCCCGGCAGATGCTCGAACCGTGCAACGGCAGCCATGTCTTCTTTCAGACGCGCTATGTCACGTTCAAAGACGTCTGCGATCAGCCACACCTCGCTCAGATCCGTGATCGAGACGGCCTGCGTTCCGGGCTGCAGGAACATGCCATCGGCCGCTTCGAGCGCAACAACGATGCCATCTCTTGGGGCTTCGATTGCGATCCTGCGGGCAGGCTCCCCCGTTCTTTCAATCTCCGCGATCTGCCGGTCCGACGCCCCGTGGCTGCGCGTCTTGTGTCGTTCGTTGCCCTTTCGGTGCGTCTCGCCAGCGCCAGCCGTTGCGATGGATGAAGTTGTTTTCGCTCAGAAAACGAAACGCCGCGCAAAACGATGTCTTCCGGGCCCGGACAGTGCAGATGGCGTCGACGTCAGTCGCCTTGAGAACAGCAGATCACGGGTGCACACGATGAAGGGGCGCTCTCTGCGCACTGTTCCCGCTTGCGGCTTGGGTATCGGGGTCATTCAGTAAAATGTGAGGATATCTGGCAAATCTGGGAGCAAGTAATGGCGAATGAGTCCATAGCCGACACCGGATTCGCCCTGGAAAAAGCCCGGCATGGCACATCCGGACGGCCAGCCGAACGCCAGATCTCCCGTCGAGGCACGATGCAACAGGCGCTGAAAAAGACGATCGCTCCTGAGACGGTGGGCCTGCAAATCCGGAAGTCCTGCCGCTCTGTCGAGAAGATACGCAAATCCTGCTTCGCCGAAGCTAAGATCATCAAGAGCGAAGCACGCGCTGCTTTCCAGCTGGGCGAGCGACCGGCCCAGCGCGCCGCCCCGCTCGGGCAGCACCGGAGCAGCGAGCTCTGCCGCTTCGATCTGCGCAAGGCAAACACCTATGTTGCCACGATACCATGATCGGTCCTGTATGGCGGGCTCAACCGGCTGGGCGGCGGCGGCCTCCAACAGCTCCAGCGCCCTGGAGCTGAAACCTGCCCCCCCCAGGCGCCTGGCCGCACGCAAAAGGCTGCATGCGATCCCTGCCCTCCCATGAGCAAACCCCGGGGCAAGAGCATCCAGTGGCATCGCTGCAAGGCCTGTGGCGAGCGCCTCGCAGCGGTTCCTCAGTTCATGGCATGGTCGGTGGCTGTAAAGGACAAGACAAGCGTTCAGATACCCGGCCAAGCCGGATAGCAACCCCAGATCAGCAGTCTCACCGATGCCGAGGTCCTCGGCATGGCGCCAGACCGCATAGGCATCCTCCACGAGGTCTGCCTGCCCCGTCAGAGTTCCAAGATGACACAACCCGTAGATTGCAGAGCCGACCCCGGTCCCACAGCCCAAACCCGCCTGCATCAGGGTGCGCGTCGCGTGCCCGCGCAATTCTGACGCCGACAGATTGGAGACGGCGCCGATCGCCGCATCCCGATAGACGGTGTTTCCGGTAACGCGGGCGGATGCGGCCAGGAACAGAGCTATACCCAGTGATCCGTCGAATACCCGCTCCCGCAGCGGAGACACGCGCCAACCGCCAATGTGGTTTTTGTAAACCGGGCCGCACCAGGCATAAGATCCGCCTGCGCCACGGTGTGCCTGGCGCATCAGCCCATCGGCCAGCCCGGTGACAGCACTCAGCACCGAGACCTTTTGGCCGGATGGGGCGGCAACGGCAGTCCGGGACGGTAAGGCTCCAGCGCTGCGGTCGAGATCCGGGTGGCGATGACAGGCCAGGCTCGCAGCGATCTGGGCCTTGTGCGCAACAAGATCCTCGGGCCCCATCCGCGATATCCTGTCGAACAGGGCATCCACTGCGCTTTGCGGAAAGACCCCGGGCGATGCAGCATGATCGGGGAACCGCAGCGCAGTCTCGTCCGCGCGCGCGTACAGCACGGGAATGTCCAGCTGCAACAGTTGGGATATCTCGGATTGAACAGCCGGTATCAGGCCTTGCCCCGCAGCGGGGTCCGTCACGATGGGGCGGAACAGGCTTTCCAGGGCAAGCTGGGCCGCTGGCCCTGAGACCAGGTTGGAAGGAGCGCACAGCTGCAGCAGCTTTTCCTTATAGGCCTGTGTCCGTCGCAGAACGACGCGTGCGTTCACAACACTCAGGTCTCTGGACAGATCCGCCGGAAGATCAGGCTCAGCAATAAACCCTTCATAGGCCATCTCGAAACCACGAATGATGTCTTGTGCATGATCGCAGGGGTCGACGCTCTCTCCGGCAAGAAGAACGGCATTGGCACCTGTCTTCGATGGTGTCCGCAGGGAGCGGGTCAGCCGCATGTTGTCTGTCCCCGGATACAACAGGGTCAGCTCTCGCCATGTCGACAGCTGACCGCTGGTCTTGCCGATCGCGCTGAAATCCACGGGCTGACCTGCGACCATGGCGTTCCACTCGGGCAGGATCGTCGGGCGCATCACAGACTCGAACGTCAGGGCGCGCACGGCGTTTTGTTCGGCTGTTGCCAGCTCAAACGCGGGGCCGGGCTGGTTTGTCATCAGGCATTCATGATCTATCACCACCGGCGTGTCGCCAACGGCAATCAAATTTTCATAGTGGATATCAGCGCCGCCCAAAAGGTACTGCGCAAACAGGTGATGCCCGATGGAATGGTAATATGCTCTCACGTCTTGGGCGGAGAGGCAGGGTTCGTGACACGCCTCCTTCACCCAGCCGTATGCGCCGCGGTTCAGCGTCTTGGGTTGCCTCAAAGGGCTTGTTTTGGTCAGATGGCCAAGATGGGCATAAAACGCATCTATCGCAATGTCAGCCTTTAGTGCCGTCGGTTTGTAGAACACTCCGGCTCCTGCATCGGGTTCCAGCTTAAGGCAGGACCGGCCGGACCTGTGCGGATCAGAGAAATCACATCGCAGTGTAAACGGCTCAGTCAGATCAAGGGCCGATCGCAGAACCGGCAGGTCGGCTTCAAGCCGTGTCGCAAATTCATCAATGTGGGCAATCCAGTGATCGGTCTGCACAGCCAGAAAGCGCGCCAGTACAGGGTAACGGGCAAATGTCTCGATAAGCCCAGCGCCGCTCTTTGACTGTAAAAAGGTGTCAAAGATCCCGTGCCCACCGGAAAAGCTGATCTGATCTTGCGGCTGCAGGGCGCGAAAGCCGTTAAACTCGCCGACAAAAACCTGTGACGCCGTTTCTGCAAGGCGGCGATAGAGAGCCCTTTGCAAGACCGATTTATGGTCACGGCCCGATATCCGGCCAATGGCATGCAAGGCTGAGCTGAGGCGATCATTGGCAATCTGCTCGAACCCGCAGAGCAAGGGGGCGAAGGGCACTATCTCCCGGTCGCCCAGCTCCCATACCCCCTCCGCGTGGAGATGGCACTCAAGGGCCGCGTGCAGCGTCTCGGCCCATGACGGCCAGTCCCTGCGCATGACCGGCGCAGGCTCACCGAGCCAATCGCCCAGATCAGCGGGGCTCAATCCGGAATGCGCCAGCCTTGCCCTGAACGCGGTTTCATCCCCGGCGGTACATATTGCTTTCCAGCGCGCCAGGTAATCCTCGCAAAACGCCTCCTCCGGCGGCACTTGGCTCTTTCGGCCAGCGTCGATCCGCTCTTGCAGGGTCATCGCCCTTGCAACGGTCGCCCCTACGAAGGCGTCAAGATCGGTTCCGGATGGCAAGGCTTGTCTTTCTGGCAAGGGTTACTGGCGAATTGCGGCTTTCAACTCCGGCACAAGACGCCCCTTGGCGCTCCAGGTGTCGGGCTGTGCATAAATGGCGCGAAAGAAATCAGCGGCGTTCGATGCGTTGAAAAAATTGCCGGTCAGGCTGATGGAAGGTTCCAATGCGGTGACGCTATGGCCCCAGCCCGTCGGAATGATCAGTGTCTCACCAGGTTCGAGAATAACCGATAGATCTGCGGGTGCCCCGTCATTCGGAGCCCCGGGCCGCCAGATGTCGAACCTCTTGCACCCCGTGATCTGGCAATTCCAGGCGTGTGTGTTCAGCGTATCAAGGTGTCGCGGTGTAAAAGTTCCGGACGGCCCGATGAACAACCACATGAACCCGCGCAAGGCCCATCGCGCCATGATTTCCTCCGAACTGCCCGGTGTGGCCCCAACCGCATCCTGCGCAGGCATCCAGTTCTCGACAGCTCCGGAGAGGTCAAAATCGTCAAGCAATTCAGGATGGTCCGCAAACGGGCACCAATAGGGGGAATACCAGGGCGTATCAGACCGCTTCCCGGCCAGAAATGGCTCTGATGGGTTGCGCACGTAGTCAAGGTAGGCCGAGAGCCGCACCTTGTGTATGTTTTTCGATCCCAGATGGTCCGTGACCAGAACGCTTTCATGGCCGTAGCGCTGTTCGAAAAAGTCAAAAGACCAGGTGGTCATCGCAGGCCAGTCCCGCGCCAGGCCAGTCAGGACGACAGGTCGTGAGTTCCCTTTGGCAAGATAGGAGGTGTTCAATAGCTCCGCCGTGATGTGAACGCATCTTGCGACGCTCTCCGGGGTCACGGGCAATGGTGAGGCTGCCGTTACCAAAGACTTGCTCCTTCATGCGGGGCACAGGGAAAAATATCACGCAGCATCTGAAGCACCTGTTTTTCGATGAATTGCCACTGGTGCTGGGGTGTGAAGCCGCTGATACGGGAACGGGCGATCACGACCAGGGCCGGTGGCTGGGACTGGCGGCGCAGCATATCTGCCAACGCCGAGACCTGCGCAACGATCGCCGCCGTATCCCGGATCAAGGGATCTGCAGCGCGGCTGGGCAACATGTCAAATTCGAGACAGAAGTCATCGCCGTCACGGACAGCCCGGACCCTGTGATAAAGCGACAGACGCAGGGGATGATACGCATCATCTCGGACCGCCAGGTAGGTGCCCTCGGTGACGCTGATACGGAACCCGTTTTCCGGCGTACTGTTGCAGGAAAAGTAATCGAGATCGATCCCGAGAACCCAGGGCGTCTCTGCCTCGGGAATGTCGAAGTTGGTTCCAACGAAATGCAGGTCCAGCGGCATTCGGTCATCGTTCCCGAAGAACAGCGTTTCCGGGCGCCTGACCATGGTCAGCAATTCTCGCCTGTCCGGATCTGTCGTTGCGATCAGCATACGCTTCGAGGATTGCGTCTGGCGCGGCCGCGCGCCGGGAATGGGACTGTCCGGAGACAGCCAGAACACCTCGTTGATCAGGCCCAGATAGGCGCCGGCCCACAGGAATGTGGCAATCGAGATTTCCGTTTCCACAAGGTCCTTGATCTCTGCAACCCGGCAGGGAACACCGGCAATCGAGCGACTGAGCGTCGGAATGTTCAGATCGGCATGTTGGTCCAAGTGGAGCAACCGAACCGGCCCGTCCTGGATGGCTCCTGTCTCTCGCGCCCACGCAAGGGCCATCAGCGCCTCGTTGTGTTCTTCGATCGTGATGACCGGTATGGGCGATGTGTCACTCTGCATGAGGGGCAATGTCCTTTGAAGCTGTGCAAAGGTCGTAGGATTGTTCGACGTATGGCCCGAAGCGGCGATGAAAGACGTTCATCATCGGGCGGTTCCTGTAATCGATGTCGAACAAAACTCGGGGGTACTGCTCATAAAGCGCACCGTTTGCGTGCCGGTTGAGCGTTTCCGCCATCAGCCAGGATCCATTGCCACGAAAGGCCGGAGCATCCGAGGAAAAGCTGCGGCTGTAGCGGATAACCCCAGGGGAGGAGGGAACAAAATGGCTGACCAACCAACCGACAACCCGACCATTGCCTGCGCGCAACCCGATGCTGATGCCCGTCATCTGGTCTTCCTGCCAGAACGGGGACACGGCCTCCGGATAGCGGCCTGCCGCGATTTCTGCAGCGATGAAGTCCCGATCACTGCGCGCAAGGTCCTTCCAATCGAAAACCCCGGCATTCCGCGGCCCGCGGCTCAGGGCGCGTTCGGCCCAGGTCTGGTTAAGCACGCAGATCGGATCCGCATGGGAAAAGAACACCTTGGGCGTCGGCTTTGTCCAACCTGTCGCGGCAAGAAAGGCGATCAGGCTGCGAGCATTTTCAGGGCGTGTTGAAAACTCGATTTTCGCGGTCCGCGCCCCAAGCCTTGCGGCGGCGTCCAGTCCGGCATCCATCAGTTCACGCCCCACCCCAGAGCGTTGCGCACGTTGCGCCACTGCAAAGGACAGGATAGAGGCGCCCTGCCCTTCAACACTAACGATCAGGACGCCCAGCACCGCCTCAGACCGCATGGCCGCAAAAGCGATCACGTTGTCAGGCGTCTGGTTCAGAAGCGACCGGTAATGAGGGAACACCAGCGCCTGCGTCTGGCTCTGCGGCGCGTGATGAGTGGGCAGAAAAATGATAGCCTCACCCGGATTCTGTGGTGCAATTCCCCAATGAACGCTCACCGCACGACCTTTCTGACGTGATCCTCCCGCGGACGAATTAAACGGGAAGTATCAGGCGCGTGTCCAAAGGTACGGCGCGCCTGATGCAGCTTTTTCAGAAGCCTGAATGAAACTCAGAAGACAGTGACCGTGCAGGACCGGCCACCGCCCGCAACAGCTTCAAGATCTGCATCCGACAATTCTTCGCTGATGGGGTCGGGCAGGACCAGCGTCAGGTCTGCACCCTCATTCGAAACAAGGCGCAGGTTGAAACCTTCCGGCAGATCCTTGCCGGAAACCTCCTTGATTGCGGCATTTGGATCGGCCATTGCCTTTTCGCGGAATGCGGCATCGCTTGCACACCGTTCCATCAATGCAGAGACAGCGGATTTCTGATCTTGTTCCGTCCAATTCGACATTTGGTACCTCGATCTGTGTTATAAATAGAAAAGCGACGAAGTATGGAACGCCGCCGGGAGAGTTAGGCAAGAAGGTGATTTGGAATTCGTTTCCAACCACATATGCGGAACCCTATGATTCAGGGATTGAAGAGCCGTTAATCGCCCGCAACCATGGCGAGCTGAGTGTCACCCAAGACCTGTTTTCGTTCATGACTCTGGCCTTCGACGCGAACGCCGAGGAGCTCATGCGAGCTGACGTTCCGCAAGGGCGGCGAACTTTCCTTGTTGCGCCATCAGCGCCTTGTAGGTGCCGATCTCGATCACGCGACCGTTTTCGAGGACGATAATCCGGTCGGCAGCGACAATGGTGGACAAGCGATGCGCCACAACGATGCGCGTCACACCGCCAAGGCCCGCCATTGTCCTGGTGACGGTTGCCTGCGTGCGGTTATCCAATGCGCTGGTCGCTTCATCCAGGATCAGGATCCTCGGGTCCGCAGCAATGGCGCGCGCCAGCATGATCCGCTGGATCTGACCGCCTGAAAACGAACCGGATCCGTCTGTCAGCGCGGTCTGGTATCCCATCGGCATGCGCGCGACATCTTCCTCCAGCCCGACCATACGGGCCGCGCGCTGCACATCTTCCATCGTAAGCTCGAAATTCGTGCCGACGATATTGTCAAAGATCGACCCCGGCAGCGGCTTTGCACTTTGCATGACCACTCCAATCTGGCGGCGCATGCGCCTCAGGTCCATCTGACGCAAGTCAATGCCATCCACAGAGACTGTTCCCGAGTTTGGCGTCTCAAACCCCATGAGCAGTCTCAGGAGCGTTGACTTGCCGCAGCCGGAGTCCCCGACGACCGCAATATATTCGCCAGCCTCGATCTCAAGGTCCAGCCCGTCCAGCACCAAAGCAGCGCCTTCATGATAGGAGAATTTGATGCCCGTCAGCGCAATGCGACCACGTAAGGAGCCAGGATCGAGCCCGCCCCTTTGGTTTTCCGGAATTTCCTGCAAGATGGGCGCACTGAATTCGTAGATGGGCCGCATGCCCGCGAATTCAGTGGCGTTCCTCACCAGCGCATTCAGGGAGCCGGTAAAGATTGCGAAACAGCTCAGGAAGCTCACGATTTGCGCGGTGCTCAGATCCTGATGCACACCGGAGGCACCGATGGTCAGGATGACACCGAGGGTCACCACAGGCAGGAAAGAGGCATTGATGACGGTCGAGAATGCCTTCATGCGTTTTTCGCGATAGGCAGCCCGTTGCTGCTGGTGAAAGGCATGGGCCCAGCGTTCAAATGCTGCAGGTTCCGCACGGGCAATCCGCAACTTCTCGATGCCCTGAACAATCTCCAGCATTCGGGAGGAGACCGCGCCGCCCAGTTGTGTCGCCTGTCGCGCGGCACCGGTCTGCGCTCGGCCGACCCAAAAGCTGCATCCTACGAAAACAGTGGCGAATGCGACAGACGGCAGAACAAGCTGGGGCGCATAATGGATCATCAATGCAAGACTGAAGATCGAAAAGACGCCAGCCAGCATCCCTTGGATCATTCCAGTGGTTGCCAACCGCTCAAGGCGGGAAATCGCAAGGGTGCGTTGCGTCAGCTCACCGGATGAATACTGCCTGAAAAAGCCGACCGGCAGCCTCAGCACACGATCCATCACTCCGGATTGAACAATCGTCGAAGCCTGCATTTCAAGGCGTGCGGCAGCAATCTGTGCGATCACGGAGACCACAAACAGCACACCGGACACGGCTGCCAGTATCACTCCGATCTGCACTAGAAGGGCCTTGTCCTGTTGCGGAATGATCGCGCCAACAAGAGCTCCGGTCATGACCGGCAAGGAGAGGGTCAGCACGCTGGACGCCGCACTGACACCGATCAGAGTCTTCAGATCTCCAGAACACCGCCGAATGACATGCCTCAGAACCTGCCCACCGTGCGAAAGCCTTTCCGGAAGCGGCCAGTAGATCATCAGCCCGGCGCCTTGAATCTGTTCGGCCATGTCGGCGCGGAACCGCCTTTTCGTGCCTTGAGAGTCGCAGACAACGTAGCCCCAGGCCTCGCGCATCACCGCAAGGGCCTGCCCCTTTTCATCAAAGGCAAGGAAATCGCCCGCGTCCCTCACCCACCATTTGTCAGTCAGCGCAATCTGGCGATATCGCAGGTTGTTGGCATCACAGAGCGCCTTGATACCCTCTATGGCAGAGCCGGAATGACGCGCGTTCGCCATGGACAACGTGTACCCTGCCCGTTCGGCAAGTCGTGCAAGCGGGCTGAAGCCTGGGATGGTGTCTGTGGGACCATCGGACAGCTTGTGTCCATCACTCGAAAGCGCACTCTCGATCAGCCGATTTGCCCGGGCCATCCGCCCGGCGTCTTGCTCGCTGCGCAGTTGCATGCGCTGCTCATGTTCCAACCGACGCCGCATAGGCTGGGCCAGTGCGGACACAAAAGCCACGGTTGTCTGCGCCATGATCCCGGCGGCATCTGGCTCTGACAACATATCGCAGGTATCCTGCACCTCGGTTGGTGGTCCTTTGGGAATGAAGACTGGACCAAAAGCCGTCACAACCACGTAAGGCGCAGCCTCATCCAGTTTGCGGCGAACCCACAGCACTCCCTTGCTGGCGACATATGGCACCTCGTCTTCCGTGGTGATCTGATGACCAACCGTGATCGCAACCGGAGGCACGGACTGATCTTGCGACGTTTGGGCGTCGCTGAGCGCGGCCAGACGTTCAAGCCATCGATCCAAGAGGTCAGCCGCCTTTTGCGGTGGAGTCTCTCCTACAAACTGGCTGAGAGCGACCACATCGATTTCTGTCTCGTCCAGAGCCCGGCCTGACAGGCGAACCTCGCCGGTGCACCCCAGGACGATTTCCCCCGCAGAAATCTCAAACAGGGCCGTTTGCTCTCCATCCATGTCAACGGCCAACTCAATACGGCCGCTGCGCAGCATGAAACAGTGACCGGGATCGTCAAACCCCATCACCTCGGCTGTGCGCAGGTGAAGGCGGCAGGGATCGGATCCCGTAGCGTTTGCAACCAGCGCTGTCATGTGGCGATCAGCTCCCGGTAGGTTCCCTCAACATCGCAAAGCGCCTGATGCGAGCCGCGCTGAACGACCGCTCCCGTGTCCATGACTATGATCTCGTCACAGTCGCGGATCGTGGACAGCCGGTGCGCGACGATCACGCAGGTGGTTCCGCGGCGCTTGATATTCTGCATCACCTTGGCTTCGACGATTGGATCCAATGCGCTTGTTGCTTCATCAAGGATCAGGATCGGCGCATTGCGGGCCAAAGCGCGTGCAATTTCCAGGCGCTGACGCTGGCCGCCGCTCAGATTCCGCCCCCCCTCTTCGACCAGAGTATCAAATCCGTCCTTGGTGCTTGCGATGAAATCCAGGATCTCTGCGTCCCGTGCTGCCGCGACGATGTCCGCATCGGGAATGACGGTGTCCCACAGGCAGATGTTGTCGCGAAACGAACCCTCAAAAAGCACGATATTCTGGTCGACTACAGAAATTGCATCACGCAGCGTCTCACGCGGGATGGACTGCATCGGACGACCGTCAAAGGTGATCCGGCCCTGCCATGGCCTATAAACACCAGAGATCAGTTTCGCCACGGTGGACTTGCCACTGCCGGAGCCCCCGACAAGGGCAACCCGCTGCCCAGGTGCAACTGACATGCTGAACTCGGACAACAAAGGTGGCGCAAGCCGGTTATACCCGAAGCCTAGACCGTCAATGGCAATGGCCCCTTTGAGCCGACCCGCCGACGCGCATCCACCGCGCGCTGGTCCGAATTCCTCTGCTTCGGGATAATCGGTGACATCGCGAATTTGCTTCACCGGCCCTTGCAGCTGGGTGAGATCCTGCAGCCGTGTAACGAGCGATCTGAAGGGCAGGTCCATTGCGGCCAGCAGAGCTTGGAAAGCGACAAGTGCGCCGATTGTCAGTGCGCCATCCATGATCAGAGGCCCGCCCGCCAGCAGCGTCATGGCCTTTCCGAAGAAGGAGATGAACCCGGGCGCTGTGCTCAGCAATGCCTGCCGCAGGGCCAGCGCGGTCTGGCCATTGACCATATTGGCATGTGTTCCCGCCCAGCCTTCAAAGAAACGCGCCTCCGTGCCCGAGGACTTGATGCTTTCGATCGACTGTATGCCGATCATGGTCTTGCCGGTCAGCTTCATCGTCTCGATCGTTGTCTTGATCGAAAGGCTGTCCATTTTCCGTTGCATAGCCAGAATAGCGGCCCCGCTTGCCAGTAGCAGGAGAACCACGACCCCGGTCATCTCGGGGCTGTAGCTCAGCATCACCACCACAAGAAAGGAAATATGAAGCGCATCCAGCCCCGCGCCGACCAAGCTGCCGCCCGCGAGGTCCGCAACGCGTTGCGCCATATGCCCGCGGCCGGCCAAGGATCCCGCAAGACGCTGCTCAAAGAAGGGGATTGGCAGCCGAAGGAGCCGCCAGGCCATTTCGGCGTTGATAGACAGAGCCAGCTTGGCCTCGAGTTTGGCGCTGTAAAACGCGCGCAGTGCCATCAATCCGTTCTGCAGCAGGATGACCAGGAACATGATCACGGCGATCCCGAACAGCCAGTCCTCCTGATGCCCCATGAGGTAGTCATCAACAAACACCTTGCTGAAGGCCGGGATGGCAAGGCCCGGCAGGATCAGTGTCACGCCGGTCAACACGACAAGAGAGACTGCGGCGCGATCCTGCCCGAGGAACGACAGCAGAGTCCTGAGGCTGCTCTGCGGCTTTGACGTCTTTTCGAAGGCTTCACCCGGCTCGAACAACAGTGTGATGCCGGTGAACATCTCATCGAACTCGTCCCTTGACACCACGCGCCGCCCCATTGCGGGGTCGTTCAGTCGAAATCTGTTTCCTGAAACAGCCTCCAAAACCAGAAAATGGTTCATGTTCACAAAGACGATCGCGGGCAGAGTGATTTCTCTCAGACGCGGCAGCTCCAGCCGTTTGGCCGACGCAACAAGCCCGTGCCGACGCGCGCCCTTGAGGATATTCGCCGCCGTCGCCCCATCTCGCGAGACCCCGCATTCGGCCCGCAGGTCTTCAAGCCTCACATAGCGACCATAGTAGGCAAGGATCATGGCCAGCGAAGCTGCACCGCATTCCTCTGCCTCAACCTGCAGCACGGTCGGTGTACGCCGCCCTTTCATGATCGCGAACCGGTCGCCGTTTCGGAGACGTCAGTCTCCCTGAGGGCTGGCAGGAGTTCATCCAGCTTGGGGAAGACAAAGCTCGCTATGCGTTTGCGATCAATCACAAAATTCGATGAGGCCAGCGTGCCTATGGCGGCCGGAACACCCGGCCCTGAGCCATTGGACCACAGCAAGCTGGCCTGCCGGTTCGGATCCTGCCTCAGCGACACCACGACTTCCTTGACGGGGCCGCTCTGGACAAGGCTCTCCACAAGTTCTTCGTTCCCGAGGCGCATCAACAAATGCGCCCTTGTCACCGGTAAAGCGGACACAGTTTTGACTTCACCGCGGATGAAGCCGTCGCGTTCAATCATCGCAAAGGCAGGGATCACCTCCGCCGCCATCCCGGGAGCAATCCTGGCAGCGGTGAAGGCTTCGACAAAAACAACGGCGACCAGACCGTCCGTTGGCTGCACATCCGGCTGTCCGGGAAGGATCTCGAACAGGGTGTCGCCTGGCTGGACAGGCTCGCGAAGGCGCGCAGATACCTCGGCAAGCGTTCCGGTTTCAGAGGCCCGCACAATCGTGCTGCGAGCGTAGTCTGCCTCAAGGGCTGTCAGCCCTTCTTCGGCGAGATGAACAGCAACGATATGATCCTGAATGTCCTGATCCGCATCACGCAGATCCGTCAGGAACTCGGTGCGTCGCGCCGAAAAGTCATACCGCGCTGCAATCAAGGCTTCCTGCGCGTTTTCCAGTGCGTTTTCAGTCGCCTGGAGTGTCGTCTTGGTGATCAAGCCCTTTGCATAAAGATCATCCTGTTCTTGCAACTGCTGTTTGAGCCGGGCGGTCTTGTCGGTCAGATCAAGGGTGCGCGCATCGTGATAGTGTTCCGCGACTGCGTATTCTTCTTTGAGGGATCGGATGAATTCTTCATTTGAGCGGCGAACTCTTTGGGCGGCCTCTTCGGCACGCCGCAGGTTTGACTTCGCAGCCTCGATGCGCGTTTCCATGATGGGGTTTTCCAACCGGGCAAGAATAGTCCCCTGCTGCACGTGATCACCCGTCTCATGAAGGATCTGAGACAGGATGCCAGAGCCTGGGGCGGCAACAGTCTGGACGTCCCCCTCAACCAGCATGACCCCTCTGCCACTGGTTTTTATGGGGGCCGTTGCAAACATGCTCCAGGTCAGAAACCCGAATGCAAGAGCGGTCAGAACAATGGCCGCAACCCACCCATAGGCCGACGTCACGGACAGCATCGTATCAAGCTGTTCCGGGCTCGTGGCCTTTTTCAGGGCTTTCTGGCGTATCTTGTCAGACAACATCGCAGTACACTGGCGCGCGGCTCTCCCTAAAAAACGTGAACTCAATGAGCTTCATGCGTTCCTATCACCGTCGCTGTTTCGGAAGGATTAATCGGGCTTTTCGAACAGGCCGGGTGCAGGCTGCCTGCGCGCTTCACCCAAATCACTTGGCGTCTAAGATGCGATACGTCGGCGAAACCCTGAAACTTGCCACCGTCGCAAGTGCTCTCGTCTGTGCAATCACGGGATGGGGCGGTCACATCATCAGAGCCTCTTGCACCTCACTTGCCGATCCACGGCTAGAGCTTTCGTGACAAAAAATCGTTGGCAACTGCATTCGGCCACTCATTCGAAAGCATGGCATTCGCGGCCTCCCCCCGCGATCTTGGCATGCAGTTCTTTGACCGGTTCCTCGTCAATGGCCCAAGCCGTCGCCTGAGCTGCATCGCTAGCCTAGGACCGGGAATGCATCTTGCCTGCAAGAGCCGTGAAGTCAGGCATGAACGGAAAGTGAAGTCGGTCGGCATGCGTCGATCAGGTGTCCTCCCAAAGCACCGCGTCCGAGACTAAAGGCGGCAATTTGCAGATTCTGGCCACCGATAGCGCCGCCGCAGGGCCTTGCATGAACGGTTCCGCTCTCGCATCGCAGAGCTCCGCAGTGCATCGGTTTTGTGCATTTAAGGCCTTTGCATATTCACAAACACATCAGGCAGTTGACAGGTCAAGATTAACGAACCAATATCACATTGGTTCGATTGGTTCGAGTCCAGCAGAAAAGAGAGGATCCGATTATGCCGTCGGAACAGGTTCTTGAAGAGAATTCCGCAAAGGACGTTTTGCGGCTGGAGGACTTCAAGCTGCGATTTCGTGGACAAGATGCCGCCACGGTCAACGGGCTGAGCCTGAAGGTCTCGACCGGTGAAATCCTCTGTATTGTGGGCGAGTCTGGGTGCGGGAAAAGCGTCACCGCAATGTCGATCATGGGGCTGCTACCCAAGGGGTCTTCCGATGTTCTGTCGGGAAAACTGAGCTTTTTGGGAAAAACCTACGATTTGAAGGTGGATAACCTGCCTGCAGACCAACGTGGCAATCAGATCGCGATGATCTTTCAGGAGCCGATGACCTCGCTCAACCCCTCCTTCACGGTGGGCGATCAGATTGCGGAAACCATTGTCCAGCATCAGGGCGGCGGGCGCAGCTCGGCGATGCGTCATGCC
Source organism: Phycobacter sedimenti (assembly GCF_038148855.1). Taxonomy (NCBI): domain Bacteria; kingdom Pseudomonadati; phylum Pseudomonadota; class Alphaproteobacteria; order Rhodobacterales; family Roseobacteraceae; genus Phycobacter; species Phycobacter sedimenti. The sequence goes on from NZ_JBBVGR010000010.1 coordinate 177,016, forward strand.
CGCCTCATGCTGGAGAAGGTTGGGATCCCGGCGCCAGAACAACGCCTGAAAGAATATCCGCACCAATTATCCGGTGGCATGCGCCAGCGGGTCATGATTGCCATGGCCCTGGCCAATGACCCCAAGCTGTTGATCGCAGATGAGCCGACCACGGCACTGGACGTGACCATTCAGGCGCAAATTCTCGATCTGATTTGCGATTTGCGCCGTGAGACAGGCATGGGAACGATCATGATCACCCACGATCTGGGCGTGGTTGCGGAAATCGCCGACAGTGTCGCTGTCATGTATGGCGGTGAGGTGGTCGAACAGGGCACTGCTCAGGAAATTTTCAGCAATCCCCAGCACCCTTACACCATCGGCCTGATGAGCGCGATGCCGCGCCTTGATCAGCCCGGCACCCGCCTGAGCACAGTTCCCGGTTCAGTCCCGGCGATCCGCAACATGCCGAAGGGGTGCCGTTTTCGCAACCGGTGCGCCTTTTCCGCCAGTGCGTGCAGCGAGCGCCCGGCGCTGCGGGCGTTTGGCCCGGACCACAGCGTTGCCTGTCATTTCGCGCCACTGGAGCAGAACACGGCGGTGCAGGCATGACTTCGAACACCATTCTGGACGCTCAAGGTCTGACCAAGCACTTCGGCGGCAAGGGCTTCTTGAACAAGGCCCCCTTGGTGCGGGCCGTGGACGATGTTTCGCTGCAGATCCAACAGGGCGAAACCTTTGCCATCGTTGGAGAGTCGGGCTGCGGCAAGTCCACTCTTGCGCGCCTGCTGATGCGACTTCTGTCACCGACATCTGGACAGATGATGTTTGACGGGCAGGACATCAGCGATGCCAGTGGCCGCCAGTTGACGCGCCTTCGCCGCGACATGCAGTTCATTTTCCAGGATCCGTTCTCGTCGCTCAACCCGCGCATGACCGTCGGCAAACTGATCGGAGAGCCGCTGGAAGTGCACGCTCCGGACCTGAACGCCAGGCAAAGGCGCACGCGGGTTTCTGAAATCATGCGCAAGGTCGGATTGCCCGCCGAGCACGCCAACAGATACCCCCACGAGTTCTCAGGGGGGCAGCGTCAGCGGATTGGTATCGCCCGGGCGCTGGTCTCGGGGCCGAAACTCGTGATCGGCGACGAACCGGTTTCCGCCCTTGATGTGTCGGTTCAGGCGCAGGTAATCAACCTGCTGGCCGACCTCAAGGAAGAGCTCGGGCTGACGCTGGTCATCATCGCGCACGATCTGGGCGTGATCCGCCACATGAGTGACCGGGTCGCAGTCATGTACCTTGGCCGGATCGTCGAGATGGGCACGACAGAGGCCGTGTTTGCCCAGCCGCGCCATCCTTACACACAGGCCCTGTTGGCCTCGATCCCCGGACCGCGTTCCTCAGGGGAGGAGAGCCAGGTCCGGCTGACCGGTGAGATGCCCAGCCCCGCCGCGCCCCCGCCCGGATGCCGGTTCCATACCCGGTGTCCCTTTGCCGAAGCGCGGTGCAAGACGGCTGTTCCGCAGTTGGATCCTGTTGCCGATGACAACCATCAGGTGGCCTGTCACCGCTGGGCGGAGATCGCACCAATGAACAGCGCAACAGCCGAAATTGAGCACTCCCAGAGCGCCGAAGAGCGTTTCGCCCTCTATCGAGAGGCGATCGAAGGCGGCAGCGTTACCCATCGCACGACCCAGCCCCCGCGATCATAAAAACAATAAACACTTGGAACCAAAGAAAAACACACAACCGACAGAGAGGATACTGACATGAAAAATCTGAAACCGACACTGATGGCTGCCCTGCTGGGTGCAACAGCGATCGGGATGGCGGCTACTGGCGCAAGCGCCAAAGACCTGCGCATTGGCCTGCAATCGGATGCCGATGTGCTTGACCCGGATCAGTCCCGTACCTTCGTCGGGCGCATCGTCTATGCCTCCATGTGCGACAAGCTGGTCGACATCACGCCCGAACTGGAAATCATTCCGCAGCTGGCCACCGCCTGGCAGGTCTCCGAGGATGGCACGACGGTGACCATGCAGTTGCGCGAGGGCGTCGTCTTCCACGATGGCACCCCATTCAACGCCGAAGCGGTCGCCGCAAACATCGAGCGGTCCAAGACGATGGACGAGTCGCGCCGCAAGTCGGAGCTGTCCTCGATCACGTCAACCGAGGTGACCGGCGAATATGAAATCAAGCTGAACCTCAAGGGGCCCGACGCGACGCTTATGGCGCAGCTGGCTGACCGCGCCGGCATGATGATTTCCCCCACCGCTGCTGCAGCCGCTGGCGCGGATTTCGGGCTCAATCCCGTTTGCTCGGGCCCGTTCAGCTTTGAAGAGCGCGTCGCTCAGGACAAAATCGTACTGAAGCGGTTCCCGGACTACTGGAATGCGGACGCCATAGCATTCGACAGCGTCACATTCCTGCCGATCCCGGATACGACCGTACGTCTTGCCAACCTGCAGTCGGGCGATATCGATATGCTGGAGCGTCTGGCAGCCACCGACCTGGCACAAGCCAATGCCAACAGCGACATCGAAGTCGCCAGCGCGGTTTCCCTTGGATATCAGGGCATTACCTTCAACGTGAACAATGGGCCCAAGGGTGACAATCCCTGGGGCAACGACCAGCGTCTGCGCCAGGCCTTCAGTTATGCCATCGATCGCAACGCGATCAACCAGGTGGTGTTCGAAGGCGCCTTTGCGGCCGGCAACCAACCTTACCCGCCAACTTCGCCCTGGTATGACACGGATCACCCGGTGCCCGCCCGCGATGTGGCCAAGGCCAAAGCTCTACTCGCCGAAGCAGGCTATCCCGACGGCCTTGAACTGGAAGTACAGGTGCCCAACACGACCGTGCCGCTGCAACTGATGCAGGTGGTGCAGGCCATGGCGGCCGAGGCTGGGATCAATGTGAAGATCACCTCCAAGGAGTTCGCCACCCTCTTGGCAGATCAGTCCGCCGGGGAATACACCGCCAGCCAGATCGGCTGGTCCGGCCGGGTCGATCCCGATGGCAACATCCACCAGTTCATGACCACTGATGGCGGCATCAACGACAGCAAGTTCTCGAACCCAGCCGTGGACGAGGCACTCAATGCTGCGCGCGTTGCCGCCAGCACCGAGGACCGCAAGGCCGCGTATGACGCTGCCCGCGACATCCTGGTCGAGGAATCGCCGATCGTTTACCTCTATCACCAGACCTGGATCTGGGCGCATAGCAGCAAACTTGACGGTTTCACACCTTATCCGGACGGGATGATCCGCCTCGAAGGCGTCACCTGGACCGAGTAATAGCGCCTCTTCGCCGCCCTGGCCAAAACCGGGGCGGCATGCCCTCTGTCTCAGCCCCTGCTCGGGCGGGGTTCCCCAAGAAACCAGGTTTTCGCCCATGCTCTTGTTCCTGATGCGCCGCATTCTGATTGCGGTGCCGACGATCATTTTGATCTCGATCTTTGTCTTCGCGCTGCAAAAGCTCCTGCCGGGGGATCCTCTGCTTGTACTCGCAGGCGAAGAGCGCGATCCGGCGGTGCTGGAACTCCTGCGCGAGAAGTACCGGCTGAACGATCCGATCCATGTGCAGTATTTCACCTGGATCACCAATGCCTTGCAGGGGGATCTGGGTATCTCGCTGCGCACCAATCAGCCGGTGACCGAACTGATGCTGCAAAAACTGCCCGTGACTCTGCAGCTTGCGGCCATGTCCATGATCTTTGCCCTTGTGATCGGGGTACCTGCCGGCATTCTGTCGGCCTATCGCAAGGGCACGCTGACCGACTACGTGGCAAACGTGGTCGCCCTCTCGGGATTGTCGATCCCGAATTTCTGGCTCGGGATCATGCTGATCCTGCTGGTCTCCGTCAAATGGCAGCTTCTGCCTGCTTCCGGATACGTGCCCCTGTCCGAGGACTTCGGTCAGTCTATCCGGACCATGCTCATGCCCGCCTTCGTACTGGGAACGGCCTTGGCCGCGACGATGATGCGCCATACGCGATCAGCCATGCTGGGCGTCCTGAGTGCCGACTATGTCCGTACTGCCCGTGCGAAGGGACTAAGCGAGCGCCGCGTCGTCCTGAAACATGCCTTTCGCAATGCGCTGACACCGATCGTTACCCTCACGGCACTGTTGTTCGGCGAACTGGTAGCCGGAGCGGTCCTGACTGAACAGATCTTTACCATACCGGGCTTTGGCAAAATGGTCGTCGATGCCGTGTTCAACCGCGACTACGCCGTGGTGCAGGGCATTGTTCTGGTTACCGCGGTCGGTTTCATCGTGATGAACCTCCTGGCCGATGTCCTGTACTTCATCCTCAACCCGCGTCTGAGAGGGCAATGACATGAGCAATGCCTCAGCCCCCGCCTCCACCGACACCACGCTTGATGGCGCGTCGGAGAACCGCGTCTGGAAAAAGTTCCGCGCGCATCGCAGTGCCCTTCTTGGTGGCGTCCTCGTTGTCTTCTTTATCCTGATCGCGATCCTGGCGCCGATCTTGCCGATCCCGGATCCGGCAGCAACGGATTGGGGCGCGGTAAGAAAAGCGCCATCAGCGGCCCATTGGATGGGAACCGATGAGATTGGCCGCGACGTCCTGTCCCGCCTTGTCTGGGGGGCGCAGGCCTCATTGCTGGCGGGCGTGATCTCTGTCGGCATCGCACTGGCGCTTGGCGTTCCCTTGGGCATTCTTGCTGGCTATTTCGGCGGCTGGATCGATGCGGTGATCTCGCGCTGCACCGAGGCTCTGCTGGCGGCGCCGTTCCTGATCCTCGCCATCGCACTGGCGGCCTTTCTCGGCCCGTCCCTGACCAATGCCATGATCGCAATCGGCATCTCGGCGACGCCGATCTTTATCCGCCTGACACGCGGGCAGGTTCTGAACGTGCGGTCCGAGGATTACGTCGACAGCGCCCTTGCGATCGGATTGCCCACCCCCAAGATCCTGCGGCGCTATATCCTGCCCAATGTTCTGCCGCCGATCCTTGTTCAGGCAACGCTGACGATTGCCACCGCGATCATCGCAGAGGCTTCCCTTTCCTTCCTGGGACTAGGCCAGCAGGCACCGGCACCAAGCTGGGGGTCCATGCTGAATACGGCCAAGAACTTTCTCAATCAGGCGCCCTGGATGGCGCTATGGCCAGGTATCTCCATCTTCCTGGTCGTCCTCGGTTTCAACCTTCTCGGCGACGGACTGCGCGATGCGCTGGACCCTCGCGAGCACTAACTCAATACGGAGACCTTTATGTCCGACTTCACAACACGGCCCGAGATCCGTGGCACCTTCGGGGCAGTGACCTCGACCCACTGGATCGCCTCGACCGTAGGCATGAGCATTCTCGAAAAGGGCGGAAATGCCTTTGATGCAGCGGTCGCCACGGGGTTGACGCTGCAGGTGGTCGAGCCGCATCTGAATGGTCCTGGCGGCGATATGCCGGCCATCTTTCACTCCGTTGCGACGGGCAGGACCGAAGTCCTGTGTGCGCAGGGCGTGGCCCCTGCTGCAGCCACAATCGAGCACTACAAGACGCAGGGTCTTACCCTGATCCCCGGATCAGGCCTGCTGGCCACGGTGGTGCCGGGTGCCTTTGACGGATGGATGCTGATGCTGCGTGATCACGGATCGCTCAGCCTGCGCGAGGTGATGGCCCCTGCGATTTCCTACGCCCGGGACGGGCACCCCATCTTGCCCCGCGTCGCCAATACCATCGCGGGGCTGGCCGAGTATTTTGCCCGTGAGTGGCCAAGTTCCGCCGCTGTCTGGACGCCGGGCGGCAAGGCACCCAAGCCCAATGCGCTGTTCAAGAATCCGGATCTGGCAGATACCTATCAACGCCTCGTCGATCTTGCAGAGGCCGCAAGCGGAGACCGGGCGCAACAGATCGATGCGGCCCGGCAGGAATGGCGCGAGGGGTTCGTGGCCGAAGCCATCTTCGACTACCTCAAAGACGCCCACGTGATGGATGTGTCGGACAAAAAACACAGCGCGGTTCTGGCGCCCGAGGATCTGAAGTCCTGGCGCGCGACCTACGAGGCTCCGCTGAGCTATGAGTACGAAGGCTGGACCGTGCACAAGACCGAGGCCTGGAGCCAGGGGCCTGTCATGCTGCAGGGACTGGCGATCCTGAAAGGCTTCGACCTCGGCGCGATGGATCCATTCGGCGCAGAGTTCGTGCACACCGTGACCGAAGCGATGAAACTGGCCTACGCAGACCGGGAAGCCTACTACGGTGACCCAGCGCATAGCGAGGTCCCGATGGATTACCTGCTGAGCGAAGACTACAACTCAGAGCGCCGCAAGCTGATCACGGACCAGGCCTCGACCGAGCAACGCCCGGGGCGGGTACCCGGTTTCGAGCATCTGGCCGACGCTTACATCGAACGCTCGGCCCGCGACTTCAATGTCGGACCGGTTGAAGCGCAAGAACCGACCATGTCGCACCTGACCGAAAAGCGGGGCGACACCGTGCATCTTGATGTGATCGACCGCTGGGGCAACATGGTGGCCGCAACACCATCCGGGGGCTGGCTGCAAAGCTCTCCGGTGATCCCCAGCCTTGGCTTTCCGCTGAACTCACGGGCGCAGATGTTCTGGCTTGAAGAAGGTCTGCCGACCTCCCTTGCGCCCGGGCGCAGACCGCGCACCACCTTGACGCCAAGCCTCGCCGAAAAAGACGGCACCCAGCTGGTCTTTGGCACGCCGGGCGGCGACCAGCAGGATCAGTGGCAGCTGATCTGGTTCCTGCGGTTTGTCCACTGGGGTATGGAATTGCAGCAATGCATGGATGCACCGCTCTTCCATTCGATGCACTTCCAGGGCTCTTTCTTCCCGCGCGAAGTACGCACCGCCGAAATGATGGTTGAACCGGCTTTTGGCGATGCGGTGATCGGCGACCTGCGTGACAGGGGGCACAACGTGGTTGTGGCCGACCCCTGGACCGTGGGGCGCCTCACGGCAGCCCTGCGCGAGCCGGACGGGATGCTGCGCGCCGCAGCGACCCCCCGTCTGATGCAAGCCTATGCGGTGGGCCGATGACTTGGTCCGTGATAGCCCGCGATCCTGCGGATGGAGCAATCGGTCTGATTGTGGCCTCCCGTTTCTTTGCCTGCGGCGCGGCGGTCCCCTTCGTGGGGCCGACCGTGGCCGTCGCCTCGCAGGCGTTCTGCAATCCGGTATGGGGCACCGAGGGGCGCGCACGTCTGGCAGCCGGTGAATCCGCCCAAGATGTGCTGGCCGATTTTGTCGCCCGCGATCAGGGGCAAGCCATACGTCAGGCCCATATGATGGATGCGCAAGGTCGTTTTGCTGCGCATACAGGGAGCGACTGCGTTGACTGGGCCGGACATCTGATCGCCAGAGATCACTCGGTGGCTGGAAACATGCTGGCAGGGCCGGAGGTGATCGAAGCCACCTCTGAGGCCTATGAAAAGCACGCCGACCTGCCCTTTGCCGAGCGGTTGATCATTGCCATGCAGGCCGGTGAGAGCGCTGGAGGAGACAAACGTGGTCGCCAGGCGGCGGGCTTGATCATCCATCGAGGCGAGGATCACGCATGGCTGGACATCCGGGCCGACGATCACAGCGATCCTCTGGCAGAGTTGGCACGCCTTTGGGATGTTGCCCAGGAGCGCTATGTGCATTTTGCCAAAGGCATGCCTGGCCGCGACAATTTTTCCGGGTTTCCCACGCGCGAGGGAATAGACGCTGACATCGCCGCAGCTGAGGCAAAACGCATCGCAGAAGGTCGAGCAAGCCGATCTCAGGCGGTGGACAAGTGATGCCTGGAGCGCGTATCCCTCGTGGCGCGCCGCATCAACCGTCATGGCATTTTTGCGCGTGAAAACAGATCTCTCACGAGTAATATCCCGAACATGTCGTCTTCAATTCGCTCCGCATCCGTCGAACCTATAAAGCAGAAGGTGCTTGAGCTGATCAAATCAGGCAGCCTTCCCGCCGATGGCAAATTGCCAACTGAGCGGGTTCTTTCCGAGCATTTCGATGTCAGTCGCAGGTCTGTTCGTCTGGCCTTGGACAGCCTTGAAGAGCAGGGACTTGTCTGGCGCAGGCAGGGCAAGGGCACCTTTGCGGGACAGCCCGCCGACCCGACGGCAGACCTGGCGGCGAAGATCGCCGGAGAAACCAATGCGCTTCAGGTGATGGAGGCGCGTCTGTGCATCGAGCCGGAACTCGCCGCCCTTTGCGCCCGCCGGATGCGACCGGATGAGCTCGCCCGGTTGCGCAGGCTTGCTCAGCGCCAGTTTGAATCCAGCGGCCCAGAAGCGATCGAGCTTTGGGACGGGGCATTCCACCGCCTGATCGCACAATGCGCCCGAAACCGGCCCTTGCTGACGGCCTTCGCACTGCTGGACAAGATCCGCGAAAACCCTGACTGGATCCGGATCCGGGCAAGGGCCCGAAGCGAGCCATCGCTGGAAGTGTCCAACTGCGAGCATATCACCATTATCGAAGCGATTGCTGCGGGTGACCCCGATGTCGCACGTACGGCCATGCGAGACCACCTGACAACGCGCTTCGATGCGCTGCGCGATGAAATGGACCCATCCGACAGCAGCTGGGAAACTGAGCTGATCGATCTGGATAACGGCAAGTAACTTGCCCCTCGAACAGATGCAGAAAGGACAACCCAAGTATGGTCCATGAACTCAACGCGTCGCCGGAAACCTGCCACTGGGGGTTCTTCGACGCGCAACACCCGGCTGTCCTGACGATTAACAGCGGCGAAGAAGTTGTGATCAATACGGTCTCTGGCGGGCCGGACATGCTACCGGGTGGCAGTTTTCACGTGCCGAGCGAGCTGCTCGACATCCATGACACCGGGCTGCCGGGGATGCCGGGGCATATCCTGACCGGCCCTGTGGCCGTAGATGGTGCGATGCCCGGCGATGTGCTTCAGGTCGATGTCCTCGATATTCAGCTGCGGCAGGATTGGGGCTACAACATGGTCCGCCCCCTGGCGGGAACCCTGCCTCTGGAGTTTCCGAACCGGGTGAAGACAATTCTGCCGCTCGACGCGGACCGTCAGGTGGCGCATTTGCCATGGGGCAAGGCGTTGCCGCTCAACCCTTTCTTTGGCGTGATGGGCGTTGCACCGCCGCCGGAGTGGGGGCGTATCGCGACAATCGAGCCGCGCAGTCACGGCGGCAACATCGACAACAAGGAGCTGACGGCGGGCAGCACCTTGTATCTGCCAGTTTACGCAGAAGGCGCGCTGTTCTCTTGCGGCGACGGCCATGCTGCACAAGGCGATGGCGAGGTCTGCATAACCGCTATTGAAACTGCCTTGCAGGGTCGTTTTCGCCTGACGCTGCGCCAAGATATCGCTTTGGATTACCCGCAGGCCGAGACGCCCACTCATTACATAACGATGGGGATGCATCCATCCTTGGATGTCTGTGCTGAAATGGCTCTTCGCCAAATGATCAAAGTGGTATGCACACGCCTCGGAATCAGCCGGGAAGAGGCATATATGCTGTGCAGTCTGGCTGGCGATCTTCGAATTACCCAGACGGTCAATCGTGAGAAGGGCGTACACATGATGATGCCAAAGGCACAATTGGAACGTGCCTGAGATCACCAGGCTCAGGACGTCGGTTACGGGTCCCTAGCCGTCAAGAGATTTGGGCCATTCTAGAAGATCCTTCTGGCGGGTTTGTCTGATCCTGTCGTTCCGCCTGCCGTCCTTCGGCTCTTTCATGAGGTCTTTTGGGAACATGCTTCTCCGGCCTTGACGGGATGAAGTTGTTTGTTGGATTGGATGTATCGCTTGCGAAGACCTGGTTCTGCGTGATCAGCGAGCACGGCAAGATCATCAAAGAGGCAGAGACTGAAAGCGCACCCGAAGCTCTGGCGCACTGGCTGGACGATCTGGACGGCAGCATCGCAGCAATCGGCCTGGAGGCTGGTCCAATGTCGCACTGGCTGCATCGAGGACTGGCCGAAGCTGGCCATGATGCGGTGCTCATGGAAACGCGGCAGATAAAAGGAGCGCTGAAGGCAATGCCGATCAAGACGAACCGGCGGGATGCCGAAGGGATTGCGCGCCTGCTCCACCTCGGCTGGTTCCGGCCGGTCCACTGTAAATCCGTCTCTGCTCACGAAACCCGAGCAGTTCTCGGCGCCCGAAAGGCCATTCAGCAGAACATGATCGCGTTGGAAATGTCGCTGATAGGACTGTTCCGGGACTTTGGTCTGAAGGTTGGTGCGATCTCTCGCGGCAGGTTCGAGACGCGCATTCGAGAATTGGCGGAAGGCAATCCGATGCTCGAAACCGCGACAACAGCAATGCTGCGGGCCAGAGCGTCTCTTCGACAGAAACTGGCCGGTCTCAAAAAGCACGTGCGTCGGCTGGCCGGGGATGATTCAGTATGCCGTCGCCTCATGAGGATGCCGGGGATCGGTGCCGTCGTGGCGCTAACCTTCCGTGCTGCGGTCGATGATCCGACCCGCTTTCGGTCTTCAAAAAGGGGTGATCCTTGGGTTGGCTTGACGCCCTCTCGCCTTCAGTCTGGCGAAGGGGACGTGTTAGGCGGCATAACCAAAGCTGGTGACTTCAATCTGAGGCGAGCGGTGTGCCAGGCGGCAACCGTCATGATGAACCGTGGCCGATCAACATGGCTGAGAACATGGGGAGCCCAACTCGCGCAACGGCGTGGTCGCAAGGTCGCGATGGTCGCGCTAGCGCGACGCATCGCGGTCATTCTGCATCGGATTTGGGTCGATGGCACAGCCTTCCAGCCGGATGCCGCGCCGAACCTTGCCTGACTGGATGACCCGTCACCCGTTGCCTGCTTGATCGCAGGCTGTCGAGGTCAGGACTGTCGCTGACACAAGCCAAGCACGCCTATGGGATGGGCCCATCGAAAATACACCGAACCAGCATCATGTTGGCAGCCGCCGCGCTGACCACGAACCGAAGCATGTATCCGAAGGACCTCAGCTGAAGGCAGCCAGAAAGCAGAGACGCGGACACACCCGATCCGCGCGAACCGCCTTGGCGGATCAATTTGACTGCGCAAAATCGCTTGACTGAGGCGACCCCGTTACCGAAGTCCTGACCCTAGCGTTGGCTGGGAACCATCGCGACTTGGCGCTCTTCAATTTGGCAATCGACAGCAAGTTGCGCGGTTGCGATCTGGTCAGAATGAAGGTCGTAGATGTCATGGCATCCGGTCAGATCAAGGAACGAGCATCCGCAACGCAATGCAGGACGCGAAAACCTGTCCGCTTCGAAATCTCCGAGAGCACCCGTGCTTTGCTCGAAAAGTGGATGCAAGACCCATTGCTGGTTGGATCCGAACACCTCTGGTCAGGCCGGTTTCAAGAACGCCCTCATATCTCGACACGCCATTATGCGCGCATTTTCCGTAACTGGGTGACGTCGATTTGTCTTTAGGCAAGCGCATACGGCACGCATTCGATGCGAAGAACCAAGGTGAGGCAAATCTACAAGACGACGGTCAACCTGCGGTCAGTCCGACTCCTATTGGGACATAACAAGATGGACAGCACTGTCCGATTCCTCGGAGTCGAGCTTGAAGATGCCCCTGCGATTGCAGAAACCATAGAAATCTAAAGGACCATGGGCCCTCTACACTGAAGGCCCAGAGCGGTCATCCGCTTCGGCGCTTGCCGCAGCAGCGCGGCGTCACGGAACCGGCCATTCACGCAGTTTGCAGCATCAGATTTGACCTGAGATCTCTTGTCATGGGGAGTGGGACAATTCATGCTGATCTTCGACATTCTGTCCGAGCGCGTATGTGGGTCAAGACCAGCCAATAGCGGATTGACGAGGTGATCTGCCCGCGTTTGGCACGGGCAGATCGTTGGTCTCAGGTTACATCCCGGCCCTTGCGCGCACCTCCTCCAGCGTCCAGCGCTGCAGAATCTCGCCGTCACGGAACACCGGGAGCAATGCATCGGCCCCGGCGGGGATGTTCTCCTGCCGCCGCGCGACCAGTGCGCCGCTGTCGGTCTGCATCACGCCCTGTCGCCCGCGCTTTGAGGTCTTGGACCCACCCGCCGTGACCGGATCCTTGAAGACGTCGCGCCACTGGCCGTCTATCTGGATGGCAGAGGCCTTCATCGCATAGCCAAAGCTGTCGCGGTCGACCTTTTGCAGCAGTGCGCCGCCCATGCCGAAGGCGATGTTTCCGATCGCCAGCCTGCGCGCGATCATCGCCTCCATGATTGCGACCAGCGACACGGGGTTGATCCCGTCGCCCTGGATCACCCGCACCTGCGAAGGCAGGATGCGGTAGCGCTGGGCCGTCATCTGACAGCCAAAGCGCGCCATCAGCGCCTCGATCACGTCAGGCACGATCTGCACCGGGTCGCCGGAATCCGGACGGATCACCAGCGTCCCCGCGCGGGCCATGACCTTGTCCTTCAACGCACCGCCCCAGTAGTCGCGGATGGCGCGGAACAGGTCATAACTGTCGGACACGCAGGCAATGATGCCCGCCGAATTGGCGTCGAGGAAGCGTTCCATCTGGGCGCATTCGCCATCGGGTCCAAGCGCCGTCATGGTCGAGTGTTCGGTCGCCGGGATCGAAAAGCCCGCCATCTCGGCCCCGTAGAAGTTGCGCGCATAGACCAACGCCGGAACCGTGTCCGTCCCGCGCGAGGCCACGAGGTGTGCCAGCCCGCCAAGTGCCGCGCTGTCCCGGCTCGACGCACCACGCGCACCGAAGTCGTGCAGCTTGAACTCTGCCCCCTCGCTGCTGCCGTCGGTCAGCAGTAACCGCTGGCGGATTTCCCCGATTAGGTAGCGCGACACCGAGGCCACGGTCGTGGGATACCAGACCGCGCGCAGCAGCCGCGTTTCGAGAAAACCGACCAGCCAGCCGAACCTAGGCGCGGTGTTGCGGATGCGCAGTTGCGGGATGTGGACGGGCACGATGGTGCCTTCGGCCAAGGCGTCGATCTCAACCGGCAGGCAGCCGCCGAACTCGTCGATGATCCGCTGCCAGCCCGCAATGTAGATGTCAAAGCCGTGCGCCTTCAGCACAGGCGCAGCCTGATCCAGCGCGGCTTGCGTAACCACCGGCCCACACAGCCGGGCGAGTTCGACTTGCAGGCCGAAGAACAGCAGCGTGTCGATCTGCCCGAAGGGGCCGCGCGCCTCGATGTAGGAGGAGACCGCCTCGGTGCCCTCGGGGTACTGAGCGTAGTGGGACAGCTTGTAACTGTCGGTGTCGAAAAGGATGTTGTCGGCGTCAAGCGCATCGTCGAACAGCGCCGCGCGCGGTTTGATCATAGTCATTGTCCTGTTCCTCCTCGGATATGGACGGATGTAAGGGGGACGGACCTCCCGGCCCCCGGTCGTGCCCGCCATCGCCCCGAAGGGCCCGGCGCGGGCGGCCGGAACTCACAGCGCCTGCAGATGCGCCATCAGGATCGAGCTGTAGGACACAGCCACTTCGGGGATGAAGTGCTGGATGATGTCGAAGTGATCCTCGAAGATCTCGTCCGGCGTGATCTGGTCCAGCGGTACCCAAAGCGCCTTTGCCGCGTCATCCGAGCCTTTGACCCGCTCCATCGGGTTGCGGTCCTCGAGCGTGAACAGGAAAGCCTCGGTCCGGACCCAGCCGCGTTCGGACCGATCCGGGTGGTCAAAGACTTGCCGCGCGCGGATGCGATTGGCCAGCAGGCCGGGCGGCATATCCAGCCGGGTTTCCTCGCGCAGTTCGCGGATGGCGGCCTGTTCGGCGGTCTCGTCCCGGTTCAGGTGCCCGCCCGGCAGCGCCAAGGTGCCCCGCCCCGGTTGCACCCCGCGCCGCACCATCAGGACATGACCGGACTGCACCACCACCGCGTCGGCGGTGTTGATCGGGATCGGATAGCCAAAGGCCTTCTCGGCGGCTTCGGTCCCGGCGCGATAGCGTTGGATGTACATCGCCTCTTCGCGTACGGTCTGCACCGCTTCGGGGTTGGCCTGCATCCAGCCCGCGAAAGCCGCAACCGGAGCCGCGCCGAAGGTTTCGGCCAGACCGTCCTGCGACTGGTCGGGCAGCAGCAGCGCCGCGCGCAGGTCGGTGGCGTTGATGACCCGGCCCAAGTGGGTCAAAGGCTCGATCGGGCGCGCCTCCCATTCGGGGAACCACTTGAGATAACGCGAGGATTTGTCCTTTTCGAAGCCGGTCAGCAGAACCTTGACCGCATCTTCGTCCCAGCCGCGCGCCCGGATATAGGCTTTGACCGCCATACGCACATTGGCCGCCCAGGCGCGGTCGGAATACAGCGTGTCGATCAACGGAAGGATATCGAGCCGCGCGTCCAGCCCAGCCGTCACCTTTCGCACCAGCGCCTTGCGCTCGTCGAATTTCAACGGGTTTCGGAAACTGCGCGGCCGGTAGGCGCTGCCGATCAACAGCAACACGTCATCCGCGGCGCGCGCGGCAGTATCCAGAATATGCAGGTGGGCTTTGGTGACAGGGTTCACACGGCCGATCATGACGGCCAGAACCCGCGTCCGGGGGTCTTTCATCAGTGCGTCCTCCGCTCTGGTATGTCAAAGCGTGCCGGACCTCCCGGCATGCCATGAGACGCTATTACGCCAGCAGGGCCGCGCTTGGCAAGAGCAATCCCGCCACCTCAAGGTCAACCAAGCCGCTCAAACTCCACAAGACAATGACGGCACAATTACGACATGCGCACCTTGCGCAGCGATCATCCCTGCTGCAGATACATAGTATTCTGCCAGATTTCCCGAAAGCAGACATTCAGATCGACTGTACCCCTTTGTCAAATGCTGCTCTGCGCGCGTTCGCAAGGGAAGCGCCGATACAACCATCACCGCCCCCACAAGCCCCTCTACGAGCTCACCCCATGGGAGTATCACCAAGGAGCGGTAGAGGATCAAACCCTGAACAGGGCTAACTAAAAGCCGCGGACTCAAAGGGGAGCACGTCAACGCCGCTGATATTACCTTCAGATAGACGCACCGCCAGTCGCGAAGCACATATTGTCGGTTTCGAAAAGTCAGATTTGACGGTGGAAGGAGGCCGGCCCGGACGAGACCTACTACAGGAATAGGCCACCGTGCAGTTCCGCGAAAGGCCCGTGGCAAAACCTTTTGTCGGGTTGGCGGTCCGTACTTTATGGCCCTTTTGCATGGTTAAAGTACTATCGAAATATTCGACCCGTACTCTTAACACTTCGGCAATAAATCCGCCTTCATATGGAGTTCAAAACAGCACCATCTTTTCGGCTTTAAGAATATCTTTTTGTTTCCATTGCCTTGCCGACCGGACCACAGACCCAAGCTGCCGAGGTAGGTCATGAATTGTCTTGCGAATTTAGACGTTAACTTGGCCTCCGGCGCCGCCGCTACCCTATGGGTGGTTTGCTCCGTTGTTCTGATCCGGATCGCACGGAATATTCCTTTTGCCGGTCAGCTCTCCTTCGTTGTGACCTTAGCCGCGATGCTGTGGTGGCTTTTCACAGTCGTCCTTGATTTGGGTTCGCAAAGCGAAACCTGCAAGGTCGGGTGGTCGTTGGCTGCCTGGCCTGGAATAGTCCTCGTGCCTATCGCGTGGACATTCTTTGTCTTCGACTACACGATGAACAAGCGCCGGAGCCGTCGGCCGCTCCGGCTTCTCGTCTATATTGGCCTTCCAAGTCTGGTAAGTGCTATCGCCGTTACAAACCGCTGGACGCACCTGCTTTACGGCCCAGACACCCGGCTTGTGACAGAGGGCGGCAATAGCTTCGTCATATTCCACCACGGACCGCTTTTCTTTGCGGTTGCCGCCACCCTGTACGTCTTTCTGATTGTCGCCTTGGGCCTGCTGGCTTTTGCTTTTCTCAAGGCGAAAAAAATCTTCCGGCCATTCATGGGCGCCTTGATCATCATCACCGCAGCTCCGGTGGCGGCCAATCTGGCCTATATCGGATGGGGCGTGACGGTTTTTGGGTTCGACCCGACACCGTTCATGTTTGCAGTTTCACTCATAGCCTTGAGCTGGCTGCTGGTGAACAACTCGATGATGGATACGGCAGCTCAGGGCCGGACCCTTATGTTCTACGCCACCCAGGATCCCGTGATCCTGGTGGATGCGGCTGGCCACTTTGTCAGCGCAAATCCTGCCGCGAAAGACTTGTTCGGCCAACAGCTTCCGAAGCATGGCGAAACGCTCGAACACTTGGAAGAAATCGGCCCGCTGCTAAAAAGCCTCATAGCAGCCGGAGGTATCAACGGCGCAGCGCCGATCAGGATTGGCGGACGTGTCTTTGATCCGCGCGCAGTTCCGATCGACAGCCCGATCCAGGCCCAGATCCCCCTGTTGGGCTGGTCCGTCTCGCTGGTCGACATCACGGAAAGAGAACGCTCTGCCGAAGCCCTCCGCGAAGCATTGGCACTAGCCGAGTCCGCCAACCGCGCGAAAACGCAATTCCTTGCCAACGTCAGCCATGAAATCCGCACACCTCTGAATGGCGTTCTTGGAATGGCATCGGTCCTGAGCGACACCGCGCTGGATGAAGAGCAGCGTGAATTTCTGCAGGCTATCGAAGATTCGGGCCAAGTCTTGCTTACGACGATTGGGGATGTCCTTGATCTTTCAAAGGTCGAAGCTGGAAAGATGACGCTGAAAAACAGACCATTCACGCTCCGGGTTGCACTCGAGGGCGCGCGAGCTCTCTTCTCCGCAAGGGCCAAGGAAAAGGGTTTGAGCCTGCGCGTAGAAATGCACGACGACTTGCCAAAGACCATTATTGGCGACGATCACCGGTTTCGCCAGGTGGTGCACAACCTCGTGTCCAACGCGGTCAAATTCACCGAAAGCGGGTGCGTCACGATCTCTGCAGAGCCAGCAGATAATGGCGCGCTCCTGCTGGTCCGCGTCAGCGACACAGGCCCCGGCGTACCACGCGAGGCACGGGATCTGATCTTTCAGCCATTCCAGCAGGTGGACGGCGGCGATGCCCGAAAATTCGGCGGTACAGGCCTTGGACTTTCGATATCCCGCCAGCTTTGCCACTTAATGGGGGGCAGTCTGCAATTGGCAACCGGCGTTGAGCAGGGAGCAACCTTCGAAGTAAGACTGCCGCTGATTCCGGCTACCGATCAACCGGAGACCAAAACGCATCCCGTCCTGCGTT
Source organism: Phycobacter sedimenti (assembly GCF_038148855.1). Lineage (NCBI taxonomy): Bacteria > Pseudomonadati > Pseudomonadota > Alphaproteobacteria > Rhodobacterales > Roseobacteraceae > Phycobacter > Phycobacter sedimenti. The sequence goes on from NZ_JBBVGR010000010.1 coordinate 194,111, forward strand.
CCGCTCCGGCACCTGTGGCGCTGGATGTACTTGTGGTCGATGACAACAAGACGAACAGGCTCATCCTGGAGAAATTCCTTTCATCAACTCCCTTCCGGGTGCAATCGGCTTCCAGTGGAGAAGAGGCAATCGGCCTGGCGCACGCGTTTTCTTTTGATGTCATCTTGATGGATATTCAGATGCCGCAAATGGATGGTGTGGAAACGACACAGAAAATCCGCTCCATTGAAAAAGCGACTGGCCGAGAACCCAGCTTCATTGTGGCCGTAACCGGGAACGCCATGCCGGAGCAGCTGAACCACTACCTGGCAGTGGGCATGGATGATGTGCTGGCAAAACCGGTATCAAAAACGCTTTTGCTCTCTCTTATCCGGGAGATCCGTAGGCACGTTGCTTAGGGTCAGGATGCATTGATTTCCCGAGCGCTGCGTGATTCACGGCTCCCAAAACGGAGCGGTGACATGACCGATCTTTTCTGGCTGACCAACTCGCAGATGGCGCGTCTGAAACCCTACTTTCCGAAGTCGCGCGGCAAGCCTAGGGTCGATGATCGGCCTGTGTTGAGCGGAATTATATTCATCACCCTCAATGGGTTAAGGTGGCGCGATACCCCTCCACACAAGACGCTTTACAGTCGTTGGAAGCGCTGGAGCGAGAAGGGCATTTTCGCGCGGATGATGACCGGTCTTGCCGCGGGGCACGGCGAAGAGAAGACTGCGATGATCGACGCCACCTACCTGAAGGCACACCGCACCGCGGCCAGTTTGAGCGTCAAGTAAGGAGGATCAGGAATTGATCCAGTGGATCAATTGCCCGACGCACGGGGGCGCGGGCGCCTGATAGGTCGAACCAAGGGCAGCATGAACACCAAGTTGCATGCCATTTGCAAAAGCCAGGGACGCCCGCTCGACCTGTTCGTCACCGCCGGTCAGATCAGCGACTACATCGGCGCGCGGGCGTTGCTCAGCAGTCTCCCAAAAGTCGACTGGCTGCTCGGGGACCGAGTGGAGTTGCCCCCTGAAAGTGGTCCACCAACTGGGATAGATTTTTCCCGCAAAAGGGCGGGACAAAGCGGGCGTTCGAATTTGCTTACTGAAAGTCTGTTATTGCAGCCGTTCCATGGTGACGTCGCACAGAA
>NZ_JBBVGR010000011.1:0-5364 GCF_038148855.1 Phycobacter sedimenti
CTGCACCTGGGCCGCATCGGCGTCAAGCTGACCCAGCTCAGCCCCGAACAGGCCGCCTACATCGGCGTCAGCCCAGAGGGCCCCTTCAAGCCCGAACACTACAGATACTGAGCAACACATCGCCAAAATCCAAACGACAAAGCCCCCGCACAAATTCGCGGGGGCTTTTTCATGATATGATTTGCTGCATCATCTGGAGCCGTCATGTTTTCTCGCAGCTTTTCACGTTTCGCCCTTCTGGTCCTCTCTATGCTCGTCGGTATATCCAGGAGCGCCCTTGCTTCTGACGGGGATGCACTTGCAAAACAGCTGTCAAATCCGGTCGCAGACCTGATCAGTGTACCGTTTCAGTTCAACCTTGATCGCGGGATTGGCGCGGGGGGTGATGGCTCTCGTGTGACCGTGAACGTTCAGCCTGTCATTCCATTTTCGCTGAATGACAACTGGAACCTGATTTCGCGCACGATCGTGCCCCTGACCACCCAAAACGATGTGGTTCCGGGATCAAGGCAAACGGGCGTCGGTGACATAGTGCAGAGCATTTTCTTTTCGCCCAAGGCTCCGACGGCGGGTGGATTGATCTGGGGGGTAGGGCCCGTTTTTCTGCTGCCAACGGCAACTGACAACGCTCTGGGCGCGGATACTTTTGCCGCTGGTCCCACGGCTGTGGCGCTGTGGCAAAAAAACGGCTGGACCTATGGTGGCCTAGTCAACCATCTGTGGGATGTGGATGGCTCAATGGATATCAGCGCCACATTCTACCAGCCCTTCGTCGCGCGAGCGCTCGGCAACGGGCAGACCCTGACGCTGCAGGTTGAAGGCACCCATGACTGGGTGCGGGACACAGATTCGATTCCCGTCTCTGTGATCTACAGCAAGGTTACGACCTTTGGAAAACAGCCGGTAAGCTTGGCAGGAGGGATCCGCTACTACGCCGATTCCGCACCAGGGGGGCCATCCGGTTGGGCCGCGCGCATTGCTTTGACGTACTTGTTCCCAAAATAGGCGCTTGTTTGGGACGGGCGGATTGCCCGGTTCAAGCCCTTTGACCAGGCCTTGCTTGATCGTGGATCCGGTGTTCAGTGGTGCCTTTGAACAGGACTTCAAACATACTCAAAATGCATGTCGCATTTTATGGGTATTGTCCGGGCTATTAGATTGCGCGACCGGGTGCTTTGGCGCTATCAATAAGACAACCCGCCAGGAAGGCAGGAACCGAATTTCTCATACGCGTGTGGTGGATATGGAGCACGCGGGGTGAAGGGAAGGTCCTGCTTTCACAGGATCTTCCCTTTTTCGGTTTTCAGACCCTCTATAAGTGCAAAACACTTTTTTGTTCTGCCTTGCCGTGAATTTGGTGCCAGCGATATCAGAGTTCGGGACCACAGCGTTATGCTGTGAGGTCAATCCGGATTTGTGTCACCCAAGGCGCAGACGATCCGCCATTCATCCTCTGTCACAGGTTGCACCGAAAGGCGTGAACTTTTGACAAGCGCCATATCGGACAGTCGCGGGTCAGATTTGATCTGCGACAGAGAAACGGGTTTTTCGAAAGAGCGAACCGCGCGGATATCGACGCAGTCCCAGCGGTCATCATCCGTGGTGCTGTCAGGGTGAGCCTCGGCGCAGACCTCGACGATGCCGACGACTGATTTCTCCTTCTGGGAATGATAGAAAAAGCCGCGATCGCCGATCTTCATCTGCCGCATGAAATTGCGCGCCTGGTAATTGCGCACGCCGTCCCATTCCTCGCCCGCGTCGCCCTTGGCGTGCTGGTCCTGCCAGCTCCAGGTCGAGGGTTCGGATTTGAACAGCCAATAGGCCATCAGCCGATGACCTTTTTCCAGGTGATCAGCTCTACCGCCTCAAAGAGACCCGCCTTGCTGTAGGGATCGCCCGCGGCCCAAGCTTCGCCCGCCGCCATGTCTTCGACGTCCAGGATGATCAGCGATCCGACCATTTCGCCGTTCTGATCCAGCAAAGGCCCGGCCTGAGCGACCGATCCGGTCTCTTCGATATAGGCCAGATGCGCGGCGCGATTCGCCATCCGGGTGTCCAAATGGCCGGGTTTATCGCGTGCAATCAATGCTATAAGCATTTTATTCCTCTTTTAATGGTCGTGACAGCAGTTGAGCGGTTGCGTCATGGATCGTCAAGTCGCCATCGATCAAACCGACGACAGTCCGCGTGATCGGCATATCAAGGCCCATTCCGGTGGCCTTTTTGGCGGTTGCACGCGCTGTTGCAGCGCCTTCCACAGTGACCGATGGATCAAAGGCGCCCCCTTGGCCAATCGCTAGCCCAAGCTGGTAGTTGCGTGACAATTTCGAGCTGCAGGTGAGCGTCAGATCCCCAAAGCCGGATAGCCCCGCAAGCGTTTCCGCGCGGGCACCGCAGGCCAGCGCCATGCGCTGCATCTCGGCATAGCCGCGGGTCATCAGCGCCGCGCGGGCGCTTTCGCCAAGGCCTGCTCCAATGACTGCACCGCAGGCGATGGCGATGACATTTTTCAGGGCACCGCCCAGTTCCGCGCCGATCGTATCCGTGGTGCGATAGAGGCGCAGGTTTGCCGTGGTCAGCTCTGCCTGCAAGGTCTTGCCCAGATCAGGATCTGTGCAGGCCAGTGTCAGCGCTGTCGGCAGACCGCGCGCGATATCTGCAGCAAAGCTGGGTCCGGTCAAAAGGGCGGGCCGCGCATCGGGCAGACAGTCTCGGATCACGGCAATGGGACCAAGGCCCGTGCTCAGCTCGATCCCCTTGCAGCAGGCCACGAGGGTTTTTCCCCCCAGGAGTTCCGCGTTTTCCGTCAGCAGCGCGCGCAGTTTCTGCATCGGGACGGCCAGAAGAATGGTTTCGCCTCCGCCGGCCTCATTCATATCGGAGGTCACGCTCACATTTTCCGGCAGATCGACACCGGGCAGACGGGTCTCGTTTTTTCCGCTTTGGGCCATCTGCTCTGCATGGGTCCTGTTGCGCGCCCACAGCGTCACTGGCCCGTTCCCGGCCAAAGAGATTGCAAGGGCAGTGCCAAAGGCGCCGGCCCCAAGGACCGAGATGCTCATGCCTTGGCCCCTTTCTTGCCCGACCCGATCAAGGCGGGGCTTGTCTGGTCCAGCGGCCAGCGGGGGCGGGCGGTCAGGTCCAGCTCATCGCGGGCGCCGGATCTGTAGCGTTCTAGCCCGGCATAGGCGATCATCGCGGCGTTATCGGTGCACAGGCGCAGGGGCGGCGCGGTAAAGGCGGCGCCTGCCTCGGCGCAGACCTGCTGCAGGGCGGCGCGAATGGCGGTATTGGCGGCGACACCGCCGGCAACCGCCACGGTCGGGGTGGCTGGGTTTTCTTCCATGTAGAGTGCCAATGCGCGGCGGGTTTTCTCGGCCAGGGTATCCACCACGGCAGCCTGAAACCCGGCGCAGAGATCGGCGCGGTCCTGCCGGGTCAGCCCGCCTTTTTCCGCTACGATCTGATCGCGCATCCGCATCAGTGCGGTTTTCAGGCCCGAAAAGGACAGGTTGCAATCGGGCCGGTCCAAAAGCGGGCGCGGAAAACGGAAGCGTTTGGGATCACCCGTTTCCGCATCGGCCTGAACCGAAGGGCCGCCGGGCTGCGGCAGACCCAAAAGGCGCGCGGTCTTGTCAAAGGCTTCGCCCGGTGCATCGTCGATGGTGCCGCCCAGGCGGGTGAAATCCTCGGGCCCGCGAACGATCAGGTACTGGCAGTGCCCGCCGGACACCAACAGCATCAGATAGGGAAAGGCGATGCCGTCGGTCAGTCGCGGCGTCAGCGCATGGCCTGCCAGATGGTTCACACCAATGAGGGGTAAGCCCGTCGCGGCCGCGATTCCTTTGGCGCACATCACGCCTGACATCACGCCTCCGATCAGGCCGGGACCTGCCGTAACGGCGATAGCATCCATGTCTTTGAGTGTCAGCCCGGCCTCTTTCAGCGCCTCAATGACGCAGATATCCAGCTTTTCCGCATGAGCGCGGGCGGCGATCTCGGGGACGACCCCTCCATAGGCGCTATGGAGTTCGGTCTGACCGAAGACGACCGACGACAAAACCTCGGCCGGGGCATCGTCAGTTTGGCGTACCACGGCAGCCGCGGTATCGTCGCAGCTGCTTTCTAGGCCAAGGATCGTCAGGCTGTCAGTCATCGCGCTATCATTGCATCAGGTCAGCGCCGCAGCTACCACCTATGACAGTTGCAAACAATCCCGGGAGCGAGATGTGACCGATCCGACAAGCCAAGGGACCGTGGGCCTGTTGATGACGCGCCCCCTGCCGTCGGCGCAGCGCTTCGTTGCGGATTTGCCCTTGCAGGTGCGGGTATTGGTCGATGTGATCTACGCACCCTTGATGGAGATCGTCGGTCTCCCTGGTGAGATTGCCAGTGAAGAGATCAAGGCGCTTATCTTTACCTCGGCCAATGGAGTTGAGGCGGCCATCGGTCGTGTACCAACAGACCTGACAGCCTATTGTGTAGGCGAGCGCACGACCCAAAAGGCCGCGCAGGCAGGCTGGGATGCGAAATGCACCGGCAAAACCGCCGATGAACTGGTAGAGGCCTTGATCGAAACGCCTTCCTCTGTCCCGGTTTTGCACCTTCACGGGCGCAACACACGTGGCGATGTGGCGGCGCGGCTGACTGCGGCGGGGGTGCAGTGCCGGGGGCAGGCGATCTACGATCAGCGCCTGCTGCCACTTGGGACAGACGCATTGCGTGCAATAACATCGCATCGCGCTATGATTGTGCCGCTTTTTTCGCCCCGCACTGCGCAGCATTTCGCCGAGATCTGCCCGGATGCATCCAATTTGCATCTGATTGCGTTAAGTCAGGCGGTGGCAGAGCCTTTGAAAGCCTTGAATTGCAGGCACTTGCAGGTATGTAGCTCGCCTGATGCGACCGCCATGGCATCGATGGTCCGTGATGCCGCAGCCTGTCTTGCGCGGGTTGAGGACCGGCCGCGCGGGCAGTAGTGTCGCCTTTGGGTGAGCGCATTCACGCTGACAGAGTCGCGCGCGCTTCAGGATCGGTGGAATCGAGTGGGAGGCCGACGTGGCTGAAAAGAAAACTCCGGATGATGTAACCGACGCAGAGATCGTCGAGGTCACGCCCTCTGAGGATACCAAGACAGTCGCGCCGGACCCCGTTGACGCTGACGAGGGATCCGAGGTTCGCGCTTCCGAAGCCGAAGCCGAAGCCGAAGCCGAAGCCGAAGCCGAAGCCGAAGCCGAAGCCGAAGCCGAAGCCGAAGCCGAAGCCGAAGCCGAAGCCGAAGCCGAAGCCGAAGCCGAAGCCGAAGCCGAAGCCGAAGCCGAAGCCGAAGCCGAAGCCGAAGCCGAAGCCGAAGCCGAAAAGCAC
>NZ_JBBVGR010000011.1:5457-161370 GCF_038148855.1 Phycobacter sedimenti
GCCGAAGCCGAAGCCGAAGCCGAAGCCGAAGCCGAAGCCGAAGCCGAAGCCGAAGCCGAAGCCGAAGCCGAAGCCGAAAAGCACGCAGAGAACGAGCAGGAGACCATAGCTGCCGAACCGCCAGAACCGGAGAAGGTGGTCGAACGGGTCGTGGAAAAACGCGGCGGGTTCGGAGCAGCCCTGTTGGGCGGTGCCGTGGCTGCTGTGGTGGGTTTTGTGCTGGGTCAGGGCGGTGTTTTGGACTCTGTCCTGCCGTCCCGTCTGAAATCGCCCACAGTCGACGTTGCCGCGATCGAGGCGGAACAAAATGCCCTGCGCTCGGAGCTGACCGCGCTCGAGGCTCAGATCAATGATCTGTCGATCCCTGACCTCTCTCCTTTGAACGCGCGGCTCGATGCGCTTGATGGAACACTGTCCGATCTCGTGGGCGCATCCCAGAACGCACCCCAAAGCGAAGCGCTGGCGGCCGAACTGTCTGCAATCACCGACCGTCTGACCGCGCTGGAACAGCGTCCGCTTGCCGATGCCGGATCCCCCGAAGCCATTGCTGCCGTAGATGCACAGTTGAAACAGCTACAGGATAGCCTTGCAGCACAGCGCGCCGAGGTCGAGCAGATGATGGCAGAGGCCCGCCAGATGGACGCGGCCAGCGCCGAGGCGGCGCGTATCGCAAGCGCCCAGACGGTTCTGGCCCGTATGCGCTCCGCGCTGGACAGCGGCAGCGGTTATGTCGATCTGGTTGATGAATTGAGGGCGCTTGATGTGACGGTATCCGAGGCCCTGACCGCGCCCGCAGATACCGGCGTCGCCACGCTGACGGGCCTGCGCGACACCTTCGCCCCCGCCGCCCGCGCTGCCCTTGCTGCCGCGCGGGAAGAGACAAAAGGCACCGGCAATGTGATGGATTACATCAAGCGCCACCTGGGTGCACGCTCGGTCGCGCCGCGCGACGGAGATGACCCTGATGCCATTCTGTCCCGCGCCGGGGCGCTCGTTGATGAAGGCAGGATGTCTGACGCCCTTGGTGAACTCGGCGGCTTGCCCGAGTCGGCCCGCGCGGCTCTTTCGGATTGGGAGGCCGCTGCCCGCACCCGTATCGCAGCTGTTTCCGCCGCCGATGATCTGTCCCAAAGCCTGAACGCGAAATAAGGACCCTGCCATGCTCTGGTCATTGCTGAAAATCCTCGTCTTTGTTGCAATCGTCGCGCTTCTGGCCCTTGGCGCCGGGATCCTGATGGAAACCGCCGGCGGGGTGCAGATCACCGTTGCGGGCACTGAATACACCCTTGGCGCGCTGCAATCGGTGATGGCCCTGGCGGTTCTGGTGCTGGTGGTGTGGCTGTTCTTCAAATTGCTGTCGCTGCTGATCGCCACGCTGAAATTCCTCAACGGGGATGAGACTGCCCTGTCGCGTTATTTCGACAAGGGGCGCGAGGCAAAGGGATACCAGGCGCTGTCGGACGGGATGATGGCGCTGGCCTCGGGCGAGGGGCGTCTGGCGCTGGCCAAGGCGTCGCGCGCGGCGCGGTACCTGGACAAGCCAGAACTGACGGACCTTCTGACCGCACAAGCCGCCGAAATGGCCGGCGACACCAAGAAAGCCGCCGAAGCCTACAAACGCCTCCTGGGCAACCAGAACACACGTTTTGTCGGGGTGCGCGGGATCATGAAGCAGAAGCTGTCGGACGGAGACACGGATACGGCCCGCCAGCTGGCGGAAAAGGCGCTTGCCCTGCGCCCCAAGCACGAAGAGGTGCAGGATACGCTGTTGCAATTGCAGGCCCGCGCCGAGGATTGGGCGGGGGCTCGCAAGACGCTTGCAACCAAGCTCAAGACCGGCACCCTGCCGCGTGACGTCTTCAAACGGCGCGATGCTGTTCTGGCGCTATCTGCCTCCAAAGGCGTGATCGAAGAGGGCGCCACGGTCGAACAGCAGGAACAGGCCATCGAGGCCAACCGCCTGTCGCCAGATCTGGTGCCCGCCGCCGCCATGGCCGCCCGTGCCTATATCGCCAAGGGCAAGACCCGCAACGCCGTGCGCGTTCTGAAAAAAGCCTGGGAGGCGCAGCCACACCCGGATCTGGCCCATGCCTTTGCCGAGGTGGAGCCGACCGAGACCGCCTCCGAAAGGGTGAAGCGCTTTGGCCAGCTGGCGCGGCTCAAACCCCATGACGACGAGACGCGCCTTGTGATGGCCGAACTCAACATCGTTGCCGAGGACTTCCCCGAGGCGCGTCGCGCGCTGGGCGATCTGGCCGAACGCGCCCCGGATGCGCGGGCGCTGACGCTGATGGCCGCGATCGAACGGGGCGAAGGGGCCTCTGACGCCATCGTGCAGGGCTGGCTCACCCGCGCGCTCAGCGCGCCACGTGGTCCGCAGTGGGTTTGTGACAATTGCAACCACATCCACAGTGAATGGGTACCTGTGTGCGAAAACTGCACCAGTTTCGACACTCTCAGCTGGCGGCGTCCGGAAACGCCCGAGATCGCAAGCGCAACCGGCGCGCATATGCTGCCGCTGTTACGGGCTGCGCCAGCTGCGAGCAAAGCGTCTGAAGAGGTGGCTGAGGCCGAGTTGATCGCTGCAGATGATGTCCCGCCAAGCGATGACCAGAATAACCCGACACCTGACACTGGGGCAGATGCGGACAACGCAGATACGCTCAAGGCGGGCAGCAACATGGATAAACCATAGCGGTAGATCCGTGCGCCTGGTCTGCTGGTCGGGGTCAGGTCTGACTGACTGATCGAGAGTGGCATCACGAAAAGCATTTTGCTTGCGTGACGGTGAAGCTTTATTACTGAACCCCGCTGACCGGCGGGGTTTACTATTTTGATATCAAAAAGAAATTTGTCTCCTGACATTGACGTGCGCGTCAAGTAGGCGTCGCAGTTCGTTGCGCTGACAGGGCAAACAACAGCGCCGCCTCTTTCTGCACCCTATGATTGTTCTCAGGAAAGGCTTCGGGCGGACGTTGGGTCACGTTCTTTTTTCTCTCTCAGCCCCTCTGCACTTAGTCTCATTTTAAGAATTTTCCATACAAAAGCACGTCAGCGTATCGCAAATTTGAGCTCTGCCAAGACTTTAGGAGGATTGAGAGACCAATGAGATTCAGAAACCACTATTTTGCCCTCTGCCTGGCAGCCACACAGATGGTTCCCACCGGGGCGCTTAGTTTTACAACGGGTGATGATGTTTCCGATCAAACCATCAGCCTAGGTTCATGTAACGCCCGTAAGTATGTTTCGGTTTCAAGCCAAATTGGGTTTGTCGTTTTGTACGGCACCGAAACGCAACTCGCTGGTGGCGCGTACTTCGAGACGGGGGGGGTAATATCTACCTACTACAACCCTGTGAGCGAAGATGTGATTGCGTCTTGCCTCGGGACCACAGCAGATAAGATCACCGGGCTCACTCAGGACGGGGCCGACGGTACATTTGAGTCGGACACCTACATGGGGTTCACCTTCACCCTGACCGAGGCTGCAGGAGGGATGGATGCTGGAACCTTCACTTTGAGTACCGAAGGCAATCCACCTGACAGCACTGCGCCGGTCCTGACGCCGCCGACCGACCAGACCGCGAGCACGGATGCGGGCAAGGCAACCGCCGCTCTGGACGTGACTTCGCTCGGCTCCGGGACGGATGATACCGACAGCTCTGTCACCATTACCTACAAGGTGGGCACGACCACGCTGACGGGCGCCTACGACTTCCCGGTCGGGCAGACCACGGTGACCATGGATGCCAGTGATGCGGCAGGCAATGACGCGGATCAGGCGAGCTTTACCGTCACTGTGACCGATGGAGAAGCACCGGTTCTGACCGCGCCGGATGATCAGTCGCAAACTGCCGCTTCGGGGCAGAGTTCTGCCTCGATCGATGTCACCGGGCTGGGATCTGTTGCCGACAACGTCGATGGTTCTGTGGCGATTATCTACAAGGTGGGCACCACCACGCTGACCGGGGCCTATGACTTCCCAGTGGGCGACACCACCGTCACCATGGATGCAAGCGACAGTGCGGGCAATGCGGCGGATCAGGTCAGCTTTACCGTCACCGTTGGGGATGGCACCGCGCCGGTTCTGACCGCGCCGGACGATCAGAGGCTGACCACCGCGGCCGGAGAGACCACAGCGTCTCTGGATGTAACCTCCCTCGGGTCCGGTTCGGACGATACGGACAGTTCGGTCTCCATCACCTACAAGGTCGGAACGACGACGCTGACGGGCGCCCATGACTTCCCGATCGGGCAGACCACGGTGACCATGGATGCCAGCGACAGTGCGGGAAATGCCGGGACGCAGGTAAGCTTTACCGTGACGGTTGCCGATGGGACGCCGCCCCCGGCCCCCACCATCAGTTCCGTCGTGGTCAATGGCGATCAGACTGTCACCGTGACCGGTACGGCACAGATCGGAAGCACCGTCACCGTCACCTTCCCCGATGGTAGCCAGGTTCAGACTTCGCCGACCGTAGGCGTGTCGGCAAGGACCCTGAAAGCCGCTGCCCCAGGGCCCGAAAGCACTGTTCTCAGCGCCGGAACCGGACCCTATTCGGCAACCTCGGCAACGCCCCAGACCAGCGGAAACATCATCGTTTCCTCGGCCAACGGCAGCGGAGCATCCTCGGCCAATGTCACCGCGACAGTCGACACGACCGCCCCCGACGTTGTGCTGAGCGGCGGTCCCGCGGGCGGGGTCGCCGTCAATGAGACCTTCTCCATCACGGTCACCTTTTCGGAGGATGTGACCGGCTTCACGGCTGCCGATGTCTCGGCCAGCAATGCCACCGTTGTCGGCGTCAGCGGCACGGGGGCGTCATACCAGGCCCAGCTGCGCGCCAGCGGTGTCGGCACGGTCAGCGTCCAGGTACCTGCCGGTGCGGCTGAGGATGGCGCAGGCAATCAGACCACGGTCTCGAACACGCTGGTGATTGCGAATACGACAGTGACCGAAACCCAGAAGCAGATCGCAGGCTTCCTTTATGGGCGGGCCAACCAGCTGATCGCCAACCAGCCGGGCCTGATCGGGTTTCTGTCCGGCGCGGACGGTGCGGGCTCTGCGCGGGCGCATGTGACCCGTGGTGCCGGCGATTTCGACCTCGCCTCGCGCGCTGGTCAGCCCGTGTGGTTCCGTCTGCAGGGCCGCTGGAGCAAGACCGACTCCAGTGACAGTCAATACAGCTTTGGCGCGGTGGGAACACATTTCCGGGTGTCCGAGACCGTGCTGATTGGCGCCATGCTCCAGTTCGATCATCTGAGCCAGGACAGCGGCGCCAGTGCGGTCAGTGGTACAGGCTGGATGGCTGGACCTTATGTGGTTGCGCAGCTGCCTGGTGAGGCGCTGTTCCTGGAGGGGCGCCTGCTATACGGCGAGACTTCCAACAGCATCTCGCCCTTCGGGACCTATGAGGATGATTTCGACACCACCCGTCTGCTGGCCCAGCTGCGTCTGGCAGGGGAGCTACGGCAGGGCGATACCCGCGTTATGCCCTATCTCGACGTTGCCTATGCCAACGAAGACCAGAAGGCCTATACCGACAGTCTCGGCAATGCCATCGGTGCACAGAAGATCCACCTGCGGCAGGCCTCATTTGGTGTGGACATGTCCCACCAGATGCCTGCGACAGACGGCGGCTCGATGCTGCTGACCGGTGGGCTGGCGGGGGTTTGGTCTTCGACCAGCGGAACGGCCGTGGCCCAGACCGTAATCCCGGCCTATGCAGGCTGGCGTGGCAAACTGGACCTTGGTCTGCGCTACACCTGGGCCTACGGTGGCGCGCTTGACCTGTCTGCAATGTATGACGGGCTGGGTGTCAGCGGCTATGAGGACTACGGTCTGAGGCTGTCCTACTCGCACCGCTTCTGAGCGACGACACACGCAAGACACAGGGAAAGGGGCTGCGATCGCGGCCCCTCTTTCGTTATGGAACCCTGCCGAGGGCTCCGGCTTGGTCGCTCAACAGCACATGTCCATCGGATGTTCTTGTCGCAAGCAGCCGGATACACATGACCGGCAAAATCGATGGACTGTCAGGAGAACGAAAGCCTGTCGGGCGCGGCAGTGGCGGTCATGCCTCAATGCGTCCGGATCTGACCAATCGACAACCAGAGCGCACCGTTGAAGCGGTATTTCCACCAGATATCGTGATGTATTGGGAAATGGTGCCCAGGAGAGGACTCGAACCTCCACGTCCATACGGACACTAGCACCTGAAGCTAGCGCGTCTACCAATTCCGCCACCTGGGCAGGTGTCGTGGAGAGGGCGTATAAGCGGAGTCGCGAGGGGCGTCAAACCCAAAATGAAGCTGATATGACAATTTCTCAGAAGTCTTGGACGATCTGCGTATTCCCGCGGGATTTCAGGCGCTTGATTCCCTGTTATGCGTGCAGACGCGGGGCGATTGGAGCAGTTTTGAGGCGATTTGACCGCGCGATTTGATCCTGCGCAAAGTCGGCTCAAACGGAACCGGCCAAGAAGGGCGGTATGACACAGATTGATCGCCTCGCCACTCTTGGGCTGTTCGACAGCCGGGTGCCCCGCTACACCTCCTATCCGACGGCTCCGGTCTTTTCATCGGCTGTGGGCGCACCGGAACAAGCTGCCCACCTGCAGGCGCTGGATCCGGCTGTACCGGTGTCGGTCTACGTCCACATTCCTTTTTGCGAACGCCTGTGCTGGTTCTGTGCCTGCCGCACCCAGGGGACCCGGCGTCTCGACCCGGTCGAAGCCTATATCGGGACGCTGGAGGCAGAGTTGCGATTGGTCGCGCAGCATCTGCCAAAGGGGGTGCAGATGGGCCGCTTGCACTGGGGTGGCGGTACGCCCACGATTTTGCCGCCGCATCTGATATATCGTCTGGCATCCGCGGTGCGGGCGGTGTTTCCCCGGACGCCGGACTGGGAATTCTCGGTTGAGATCGATCCGACGCTTGTGGACCGGGACAAGATCGCCGCCTTGGCGGATGTTGGAATGAACCGTGCCAGCATCGGTATTCAGGACTTCAATCCGGAGGTCCAGGCGGCGATTGGCCGGGATCAATCCTACGAGGTCACCCGCGCCTGCGTTGAGGATCTGCGTGAGGCGGGGATCATGTCCCTCAACGCCGATCTGATCTACGGGCTGCCCCATCAGGACGCTGCGAGGCTCTCGGATACGGTGGATAAGGTGCTGAGCCTTTCGCCGGACCGGATCGCGCTTTTTGGCTATGCTCACGTGCCATGGGTGGCCAAGCGTCAGCAGCTGATTGATGAGCTGGCCTTGCCGGGGGACGCCGAGCGCTATGAACTGGCCTGTCTTGCGGGCGATCAATTCCGGGCCGCCGGCTTCGAAACGATTGGGATCGACCATTTCGCCTTGCCGGGCGACGGGCTGGCGAAGGCGGCCAAAAGCGGCCATCTGCGCCGCAATTTCCAGGGCTATACCGACGACCGTTGCCCGACCCTTATTGGACTGGGTGCTTCGTCGATTTCTCGTTACGCCGGGGGATATGTGCAGAACGCAGCGGCGACGCCCGCCTATGTGGAGCGGATCGAGGCCGGAGATCTGGCTGGTGCACGCGGTCACGAGATGAGCGAAGAGGACCATTTGCGGGCCCGCGCCATCGAGATGATCATGTGCGATTTCCACCTGGACCGGCGGGCCTTGATTCGGGAGTACGGCGATCTGGCGCGCAGCCTTGATATCGAGATGGCAGCCATTCAGGCGCGGTTCGGCGATCTGGTGGCATTGGATGAACAGGGCCTTTCGGTCCTGCCCGAGGGCCGCGCCCTGACGCGAATCATCGCCAGCCAGTTCGATGCCCATAAACCCGAAGGGGTGCGTTACAGCCGCGCTTCCTGACTATTCCACGAAGGAAGCTCTCCCGCCCGTCGGCAGGCATTGTCATGCCCTTCTCCCGTTGGGCGTAGCACCGCGCCGTGCGCGGTGCGGGCGGCTCCATCAGCGCGGCGTAGGATTGCTGGCGCGGTTGTAGGGCGTCCAGTCGGTGATCTCGGGGTAATACATCTCGCGCCAGCGGCGCACGCGCGGGTTCATCACCCGGCGCCAGACGGGTGGCATCATCGCGGCGATGGTCATCACCGGATAGCCGTAGGGCAGTTGCGGTGCGTCGGCCTCGGTGTAGTTCTGCAAAAGAGGAAAGCGCCGGTCGGGCTTGTAGTGGTGATCCGAATGGCGCTGCAGATTGATCAGGAGCCAGTTCGACGCCTTGTGCGCCGCGTTCCAGGAGTGGCAGGGTCGCACGGTTTCGTATTTACCTTCGCCCAGGTGTTTGCGGGTCAGACCGTAGTGCTCCACGTAGTTCACCAGCTCAAGTTGCCAGATGGCCACCCCCGCCTGCACGAGGAACAGCACCAGCCCGCCAAAGCCGCCTAGCACAACGGCGAGGAGCAGCATCGCGCCCTGTAAAGCCCAGTAGCGGAAGAAGGGATTGGAAAGATCCGTCCAGGGGCGGTCCTTTTTCGCCAGCTTCTCTCTTTCGGCGCGAAAGGCGGACTGCCAGCATTCGCGCAAAACGCGTGGATAGAAACGATGGAAGCCTTCGTTGTAGCGCGCCGTGACCGGGTCACGCGGAGTGCCGACATAGCGGTGATGCACCAGAAGATGTTCCGAGCGGAAATGAGAGTAGAGCACCATCGCCAACAGGATATCCGCGAGCCAGCGTTCGAGGCGGCTGCGCTGGTGCATCAGCTCGTGGCTGTAGTTGATGCCCACGGTGCCGCTGATCACGCCCATGCCGAAGAAGAGGCCGAATTTCTCCAAAGCGCTGAGGGTTTCGTTGCCCGCCACATAGGCGATCAATCCAAACAGGGTCAGGAACTGGATTGGCACCCAGGCGATGGTGAGCATGCTGTACCAGCGCAGGTCGTCTTCGGGTGTCATTGGATCGGCATTGTCGAGGTTGAGACCGAACACCCCATCCAGCGCCGCGAAGAGATACCATGTCACAACCGGCGTCAGAAGGATCCACCACCCCCCCATCATTGCGGAGAACCACAACAGTGGTACAAGGAGGAAAGACAGCCAGAAGGGCAGGGCGGATTGCCAGCGCCGCAGAACCTCGGGCGTGATCCTGTGAGCGATACGGTCTGCAGTTGCAGAAGGCTTCATCTTCGGCTCTCCCATGGGGTCATGGTGCGTCTGGTGAAACCCTATGCCGGGGCGGCGGGAAACCCAAGAGGGCGAATGACCTCAGTTTTTTGTGTTTTGGCCCCCGCGCCACAAGTCAAAAGCCTTGCGCATCACGGTAGGCAGATCCGAGGGGCGGAAATCGTGCCGGGCGATCACCTCTTGGGTCGCGTCGGGGGTGTAGCTGCTTGGCAGCTCGGCCACCATCACGCGCAGGATCAGGTGAAAATGGGTGAAGGTGTGGCGCACCTCTGCCCCCAGATCCTGCCAATCGGCCTGAAATGGCGGCGCGGGGTCCGGTGCGTCATTCCACTCTGATCCGGGCCAGCCGAGCATGCCGCCCAAGAGCCCCTTGTCGGGGCGCCGCTCAAGCAGCCAGTCGCCCGCAGCGCTGCGCGCGAGGTAGACGAAGCCGTAACGCGTTGGTTTTGGCTTCTTCGGCGTCTTCTTCGGAAGCTCTGCTGCAGTGCCGGTAATGCGGGCGGCGCAAGGGTCCCGCCAGGGGCAGATCCCGCAGGCAGGGGACTTGGGCGTGCAGATCGTGGCGCCCAGATCCATCACCGCCTGCGCATGGCAACCGGGGCGGGCCTGAGGGGTCAGCTCGGCGGCGCGCTCTTTCAGGATCGGTTTTGAGCCGGGGAGCGGATCGTGAATATCATGGAGACGCGCCATCACCCGCTCTACGTTGCCATCGAGAACCACCTCGGGCCGGTCAAAGGCGATCGAGGCGATTGCGGCCGCCGTATAGGGGCCGATACCGGGGAGTTTGAGCAGGCCCTCATAGGTATCGGGAAAGATGCCATCCAGGTCTTCGGCCACAACGCGGGCGCATTTCAAAAGGTTGCGGGCGCGGGCGTAGTAGCCAAGACCGGCCCATTCGCCCATCACATCGGCATCCGCCGCCGCAGCCAGATCCATAACCGTCGGCCAGCGGCTGGTGAAGCGGTGAAAATAATCCTTTACGGCGGCGACAGTTGTCTGTTGCAGCATGACTTCGCTCAGCCAGACGCGGTAGGGATCGGGGCGCACCCCTGCCGCGCGATCTGACGGGGACGTGCGCCAGGGCAGGGTGCGGGCATTGGCGTCGTACCACTCCAGCAGATCACGCCCAAGCGCCTCGGCCCCCTGTTTCAAGTCACGCATAGTTTATCTCTTGCCTCTTCTGGTTTCGCTGGCGCCTGCAAACGGACCCTTTACAATAGGGCGCACAGTCACGCAAAACCACAGTCATGTCAGTCAGACGCAGCAGCACACGCGGGTTCGCACGGACCTCCAAGCTTTTGAACGACCAGATCCGCAAGGCTGGCGAAAGCCGGGGTTTTGCGGTGTCCCGTCTGCTCACCCATTGGGAAGAGATTGTCGGTACAGATCTGGCCGCCATGGCGCGGCCGGTCAAGGTCGGCTATGGGCGCAGTTCCTTCGGGGCGACGCTGACGGTGCTGACCACAGGCGCCAATGCGCCAATGCTGGAAATGCAAAAGGAAAAGCTGCGGGAAAAGGTGAACGCGGTCTACGGCTACAACGCGATCTCGAAGGTGCTGATCACCCAGACCGCCCCGATCGGGTTCTCCGAAGGACAGGTCTCGTTCAAATATGCGCCGAAACAGGCCGCCCCCGTCCAGCCCGACCCAGAGGCGGTTACTGAGGCCGCCCATGTGGCCGCAGGTGTCGGTGATGAGGGGCTGCGCGCCGCGCTGGAACGGCTTGGGCGCAACGTTCTTACAAAACAGAAAACAATGCGAAAGGGGTATGAATGACCCGTCTTATGTCTGGTGTCTTTGCCGTGGTGGCCGTGGCTGCCGGGGCCTATGCCATCTCTGGTCTGAGCGGCCAAAACAGGCTGCCTGAAAACCCGCTGGTCGGCGCTGCCGTCGCGCAAGAGGCCGAGATCGACACATCGACCATCGTCGAAATGGTGCAGGGCGCCGAGGATGCGCCGGTGACGCTGATCGAATACGCCTCTTACACCTGTCCGCACTGTGCCAACTTCCACACCGGCCCCTACAAGCAGCTCAAGGCGGATTACATCGACACCGGCAAGGTGAAGTTCATCTACCGCGAGGTCTACTTTGACCGCTACGGTCTCTGGGCCTCGGCCATCGCGCGCTGCGCGGGGCCTGAGAAGTTCTTTGGCATCACCGATCTGATCTTCCAGCAGCAATCCGAGTGGGCCCGCGCTGGCGGCGCGACCGAGATCGTCGATGCGCTGCGCAAGATCGGCCTTCTGGCGGGCCTCGAAAAGGACCAGCTGGAGGCCTGCCTGCAGGACGGAACCAAGCTGCAGACCCTGGTGACATGGTACCAGGAAAACGCCGAAAAAGATGATGTGACCGCGACGCCGTCTTTCGTGCTGAACGGTAAGAAGATTGAGAATCAGTCCTATGAGTCCTTCAAGGCCCTGATCGACGCCGAACTGGACGGCTGATCCGTTCTAGAGACACGACATGAAAACCCGGCCCCGGTGCCGGGTTTTTCATTGGACATATCCGAAAATCGTGTTGGTCTGCTCTGGAGTCAGCCGGATCGGCCACCTTGGGGTCTGATAGGTAGGTGTGAGTGAGAAAGGGCGCCAAATACATGCTGCCCCAACAAAGTGATTTTCGGATGTCTTACACTTGAACGCCCAACTCCCGCTTCAGCGTGATGAGTCATTCAGCGTGCAGCCTTCATCGCCTCAGCCAGACCGTTCAAGGGAACAGAAAACTCTTCTGTTCTTTCTTGCCAACCCGAAAACACAAGCGTGAGCTGGGCAGTTTTACCCCTTTCAAGCGCCCGCAGGAACTCGCGCGGTACCCCCGCATGCACCACACAATAGTCGCGTTTGCAGTCCCCAATGGAATATCGCCGCGCTAACCTGTGATCGACAGATATCACGAGCCCGGCAGCCTTGTTCACGGTCAGGTCCGGGCGCCCCCGCGCAATCATTCTAGCTGGGATCTCGACAGTGAAACCTGCAAGAGCAGCCTGTTTGTTTTTGGGTAGAAACTCTCCGCTGATATGGAGAATTGGCTTGCCGGCCATGTCCTCGACAGGCAGGTAAGCGAAGCAATGCGCCTGCGCCTCGCTGCACAAGACCGACCACGCGCCATAGCGCGATTGGATCGCATAATCGTTGTCTTCAGACTCAGGTTTCACGCAAGCTGCCATCAGCGAAACCAAGGCCAAAGCACAAATCCAACTCTTTTGCATTCCCGCCTCTTCAACCTTCCTTTGTCAATACAAGTATCGGTGGTTAGCTGACCGTTCAACTCCCTCAACGCAAGTAAGTTCCTCATCGGGCGGAGTGGAGTGATATCGAAAAAGTGACCCGCTGCTCCGCGAAAGCTCTCTTCGTCCGCATAGACGACCAACACGCCTTTCTGGCATGGTCTTTTCTTCTTGTGGCTAGGGCGGTGGCGGTGCCGCCCGCTTCAGAAGATCCGTCAAAGGTCCGGCCTCTTGGATCTCAAGACGTACGGGTAGGGTGATCACCTTGTAGCGGAAGCTGTCGGGCAGGCGCACGGCGTCCTTTTCCGTGGTGACGAGCTGGGCACTCAGCGCTTTGGCCTCTGCTTCCAGCCGGGTCAGCAGTGCCGCCGGAAGGGTCTGGTGATCGTCCAGCGCCTCGGCCCGGACCAGATCGGCCCCGAGGGCTTTCAACGTGTCAAAGAACTTCTGCGGATAGCCAATCCCGGCAAAGGCGAGAACCCGCGTTCCCTGCCAGGGCATACCGGTGGGCAGAGGGGCGAGGTGCCCGGTGGCGTGGTGCAGATCTCCGAGTTTTTTTCCCCACTGGCGCGCGAACCGCTCTTGCGCTGCAGGATCACCGATAGAGAGCACTGCATCGGCGCGGCTCAACCCCTCGGGGACGGGCTCGCGCAGGGGGCCGGCAGGTAGGCAGCGGCCGTTGCCAAAGCCCCGCGCTGCATCGACGACCACAAGCGACAGGTCCTTGGCCAGCGCAGGATTCTGAAACCCGTCATCGAGCAGGATCACCGTCGCGCCCGCCTCGGCTGCCGCGCGTGCCCCTGCGGCGCGGTCGCGGGCCACCCAGACATCGGCAAAGGCGGCCAGCAACAGCGGTTCATCCCCCGTTTGCGAGGCCTTGTGGCGCGTCGGATCGACCTCTTCGGGGCCGATGATCGTGCCACCGTAGCCGCGGCTGACCACATGGGGGGTGTGCCCCATGGCGTGCAGAGCCTCGATCAGCCAGATCACTGTCGGCGTCTTGCCGGTGCCGCCGGCGTTCAGGTTGCCGACACAGATCACCGGTACGCCGATACGTTCGGGGGTGCTCTTGGCGATACGTGACCGGGTGGCGGCCCCATAGATCCAGCCCAGTGGGGCCAAAAGCGTGGTGCGCAGATCAAAGGCGCCGGGCGGTTTGTTCCAGAATTCAGGGGGTCGCATGCTGTGCCTCTTGTGCGTCCAGAAGATCCTGCACGCGATCAATCAACTCATCTGTCATTGCAGCGCCTTCCGTCACGGCTTCCCACCCGGCCAGGGCCATCTCGGCGGCCATGTCAGGGGCAGAGAGATGAATCACCATTTCGGCCAGTTCCTGCGCGGTGTAAACGCATTCCGCCGCGCCTGCCTTGGTCAATTGGGCATAGATTTCCTGGTGGCGCACTGTGCCCGGGCCATGCAGGATGGCTGAGCCAAGCGCTGCTGCGTCAAGTGGAGAGTGCCCCTCGCGCCCGCGCAGGAGACTGCCACCCATCAGGCACACCGGGGCAAGCCGATACCAAAGGCCCAGCTCCTCACCATCGGTCAAAAGGATCTGCGTATAGTCATCCGGCTCGTCTCCGGCCTCCCAGTCGGCAAACTGCAGCCCGCTGTCGCGCAGGGCAGAGCGAAATATCTCCAGATTGGCATGCCCGTCCGGGGACAGTACCAGGATCAGCCTGTGAAGCAGCCGCAGGGCGATCCGTTGCGCCTCAAGCACCATGGGCAGCTCATCGGGGCGTATATGGGCCGCCAGCCAGACGGGCCTGCTTCCAAGTGTGCTTTGCAGATCCTCAAGATCATCGTCATTGCAGCCTGGTGGTGTGGTCGAAATCCGCAGGCGCCCGGATACTTGCACCTTCTGCGCCGACAGTCCGGACCTCAACAGCTGGGTGCGCACGGCTGGATCAGGCGTCAGGATCCCGGAAAACCCATCCAGCATGCGCTTGCGCTGATCAGGCAGCCAGCGGCTGGTGCGGCTTGGCAGTTCTTCCTCGGTGATATCCACCAGAAGCGCATCAAGTCCCTGCTCGCGCATGCGGCGCAAAAGGGTGCGGCGCAGCCTGCCGCCCGACCAGATGCAAAAATCCGGTTGCCAGCGGTTCAGAAAGGCGCGGACCTCGGGCGCATTGTCCGGGGGCAACATCCCGGCGGCGATGTCACAGCCTTCGGTGTCCTGTGGCACCAGGATATCCGGCTCCCAGGTCACCAGGACGACCAGGTCGGGACGGGCTGTCTTCAGCCGCGTACCAAGGTCGCAGAGGGCCAGAAACCGCTCGGTGCTGGTGGCGTGCACCCACAAGAGCTCGCCGTCGGGGCGGCGGCGGGGGGTGTCTGCCTGGGAGACATCGCTCATGGCCATATCGTCAGTCCGTTCATTCCAGTCGCGCGTGGCGCAGAAGACAGGTCAACCGGCAATGCCCGGCCCGTTTGGGTCCAGCGCGGCGATCAACGCCTTGTGCAGGTGCTCGGGTCCGGCCACCACGCCATCCAGCAGGGGCACGGGGTTGTTGAAGCGCAGATCACTGCCAAATCTGTCACTGGCGCGTCCGCCCGCCTCGCGCAGGATCAGATCGCCCGCAGCGATGTCCCATTCCCAGCTGCGGCGCAGGGTCAGCATGGCCCCGGCGCGTCCATCAGCGACCTTTGCCATGCGATAGGCCAGAGAAGGACGATAGCTGCGGTTGAAACCTGGCGGTTGGCGTCCTTTCCAATGTTCAGGCGCAAGGTTGGGGCGCGCGGTCAGCACGTCGGCCTGCGCAAGGTCGGTGAGGGCGCTGGCCTCAATTGCCACGCCATTGAGAGAAGCGCCTACCCCGAAAGCCGCCGAATACATCCGCTCGCGCTGGGGCAGGTAGATGACGGCGGCGGTGACGCGACCTGCCCGTGCCACGGCAAGCGAATGCGCCCAGGTGCGGGAACCTTCGGCAAAAGAGCGGGTGCCATCGATGGGATCGATGATGAAGACACTGTCCCGCGCCAGCCGCTCGGTATTGTCCTCGGTCTCTTCGGACAGCCAGCCATAGTCGGGCCGTGCTGCGGGCAGCATCTCTTCCAGAAGGGCGTTCACCGCCAGATCCGCCTCGGTCACCGGGCCCTGCCCATCCGGCTTGTCCCAGCGCCGCGTCTGCGGGCCGCTATAGCGACAGGCTATTTCGCCCGCGGCTTCGGCGGCACGGATCAGCAGCTCAAGATCCGCCTGGTCCGCCGTCTTTGCAGTTCTAGTTGCCGGCAAGCGTCATCCCCTCGACCAGCAGCGATGGTACCACTCGCGACAGGTAGCCGCGCGCATCATTGGCGGGTACGATCCGCATCAGCATGTCGCGCAGATTGCCCGCGATGGTGCATTCGTTGACGGGATAGGAAATCTCACCTTTTTCCACCCAGAATCCCGAAGCCCCGCGCGAATAATCCCCTGTGTTGGGGTTGATGGTCGAGCCGATCAGTGAGGTCACCAGAAGCCCCGTTCCCATGCCCGCGATCAGGTCAGCTCGGCTTTGATCGCCCTCGGTCAGCGCGATGTTCCAGTTCGAGGGCGAAGGCACCGAGCCGATGCCACGTGCAGCATTAGCGGTGCTTTCCATCCCCAGCTTGCGGGCGGAGGCGAGATCCAGCGTCCAGCCGGTCAGCATCCCGTTTTCGATGATAGCGCGACGGCGCGTGGGCAGGCCTTCGCCATCAAAGGGGCGCGAGCCGGAAATCCGGGGACGGTGCGGATCTTCGATTACCGACAGATGCGCGGGCAGAATCTGCTGGCCGAGGGAGTCCTTCAGCCAGGAAGAGCCGCGTGCGATGGCTGCGCCATTGGCCGCTGACAACAGGTGACCGATCAGCGAAGAGGAGATCCTTTCGTCAAACAGCACCGGATAGCTGCCGGTCTTCGGCTTGCGCGCGCCGAGCCGCGCCACGGCGCGCTCCCCGGCGGTGCGACCGATTTCCTCGGGGCTGCGCAGATCGTTTTGATAGGTGCGTGAATCGCCGTCATAGTCGCGCTCCATCCCTGTGCCGGTGCCCGCAATCCCGGTGCAGGAGGTGGATCGCCCTGTGCGGGTATAGCCGCCTGCAAACCCGGTCGAGGTCGCGAGAAACACCGTGTGTCGCCCATAGCCCGCAGCCGCCGATTGCACCTGGGTGATGCCCTCGATGGCCTGGCAGGCGGCCTCGGCGGCCAAGGCGTCTTCTTGCAGGGCAGCAGGAGCTGGTTCATCCGAAGGGTCGATAAGATCCAGAGCCGCGAGATCCCAGTTCTGCGCAAGTTGGGCGGGATCAGCAAGCCCTGCATAGGGATCCTCGGGCGCCTCACGGGCCATGGCGACAGCGCGTTCGGCCATGGCCGTGATCGTCTCCGGGCGGCTGTCGGAGGAGGAGACCTGCGCCTGCCGCTGGCCGATGAAAACGCGCAGGCCCAGATCCGTCCCTTCTGAGCGTTCCGCATGCTCCAGCCTGCCCTCGCGCACCTCGATGCTGAGCGAGGAGCCATCGGCGGCCATGGCGTCCGCCGCGTCGGCGCCTGCCTTGCGAGCGGCTTCGATCAGGGCATGGCACAGGGTTTCGGGAGATTGGGTCATGCGCAAAAGGCCATCCTGTAATTCTGGGTTGCCATAGAGCTAGCCAGAGTGACCCCCTGCTGCAAGGGCGTAGGGTCAAATGAGGGGAAATGCCAACATAAAAAGGGACCGCGCTGTGGCGGTCCCAAAGATGCAACTGCATGAGGCGTGCGTTACTTGAGGCGCTGACCGTTGGCCAGGATCTTGCCGTCTTCGGTGATCTCGATCTTCGAGTTGAGCGTATCCTCGCCTTCGCCCGGAACCGCCAGCATCCCCATCATCATGCGCGCGCCCATGGCGTCGCTCTCGCTCATCAGGCCCATCTCCATCAGCTTGTCCATCAGCGTGTTCGCACCAACGAGTGACAGGTTCGCTTCGCCTGCGGGGGCGGGCATGCCGTCAAAGCTGACGAGGTCATCGTTGTTGAAGGTGAAATCGCCGGTTCCGGTCAGTTTTGCACCCGCTGCCGAGACCAGCAGCTGTTCGATCGTGACCGCGTTCAGCTCACCCGGTGCGATGTCGCCGTCCTCGACCTGCTCCATGGCTTCGGGATCGAAGATGTCGAACAGCACCTTGCCCTTGCCGGTGAGGCTCAGCACGACGCTTGCCGGGTCGTGGGGCAGGGTGCCTGCGGGATCAATCATGCCCCAGAGCATCTCGGGCACGGCAAAGTCGCGCAAGGAAATCCCAAGAGCAAAGTCCTGCTCTTCCTCGGATTTGGCCAGCGGCATGGTGATGTTGAAACCGGCCTCGGCCATGCTGAGCGCGAGCGGGAAAGGAATTTCCGACCCGCTGACGTTAAAGTCCATATCCTTTTGCGTGACGTCATAGGACAGTTTGCTCGCATCCATCAGCATGCCGATCTTGCCGCCGCCAGAGGTGCTGTTGAAGGCAAAGCTGTCGCTGCCATCCTGAACGGAAACCGCAGAGTTGCCGCTGGCGTACGAGAAAGAACCGTCAAAGCCAAACCCGGACGCCAGAAGCGCAGCCATATCCCCGGCCTTGTCGAGATCGGCGGGTATGGTGCTTGTACCGCCGGTCTTGAGATCAAGCATGGTGCCGTTGGCAGAGACATGGTCATCGCCACCCGGTTCCCGAACGTCGAGGTTGTAGGTCACGGAAGAAGCGGTCCAGGTCTGTTCGTAGCTGCGCGTCTCGGTCAAGGACATCGTGGTCTTTGCAACCATGTCAGCCAAACTTACGGTGGCCTTCACCGCATCTGCCGGGATGTCTTCGCCTGTGGCCTCGATGCTGTCCAGCGTCACCGTCATCAGGCTGGTGGCATAGTCATAGGTCATGGACTTTGGATCGCCGGAGACCGTCATTGGCGTGCCATCGTGGGTGACGGTAACGGAAACCGTGAATTTTTCGTCATCCTCGCTTGCGCGAACGATCATCGGGAACTCTTTCGGCAGCAACACGCTCACGGTTCCGTCGCCGTTCTCGGTGAACTTGATCTCGGGCATGCTGATCGCGGCCGTGACATCCTCTTCGTCCGGGATCGGCATCATCATGGACAGGTCCGACACGGTCAGCGTATTGCCGGACTGGCTTTCGGTGGCGGTGATCTCGTAGCCGGTTCCCGTCATGTAGGATTTCCAGTCGGACCAGACATCCTGGGCGGAGACATCAGCCATGGAACCGTGAGCAGAAAAAACGAGCAGGGCGGTGGCGCCACAGCTGCGCGTGAAGAAAATGGACATGACTGAAACCTCTCATAGCCAGCAATTTGATCTATCGTCAGCTTGTGCGCGGTCGCCGTCAAGGGGGCCTGGGGCTGGACCGTTCCCCCTAGGCGGTTTACCACATGGGCAAGAATGGCAGCGCCGCAGCGGCGGCCAAGGGATTTGGAGATCAAGAGCATGGATATCAATGGCAAGACCGTTATCATCACCGGGGCCAGCCGGGGCATCGGAGCCGATGCAGCGCGTGTGTTTGCAGCGGCGGGCGCGAATCTGGCGCTGCTGGCGCGCAGCGAGGCGGCATTGAAGGACCTTGTCGCAGAGATCGGCGGGCAGGCGCTTGCCTTTGCTTGCGACGTGGCGGATCCTGATGCGGTAGCGGATGCATTGACCAAGGCACATGAGCATTTCGGCAGCCTTGATGTGCTGATCAACAACGCGGGCGTGATCGAACCGATCGCGCGCCTTGAAGACGTGGACCCCGCCGCCTGGGGCAAGCTCATCGACATCAATATCAAGGGCGTTTTCTACGGCATTCGCGCCGCCCTGCCGTTGATGAAACCGGCCGGTGGCGGCACCATCATCACCGTCAGTTCCGGTGCGGCTCATAATCCGCTCGAGGCCTGGAGCGCCTATTGCACCTCCAAGGCCGGCGCAGCAATGCTGACCCGCGCGCTGCACCTTGAGGAAGGCGGTAATGGCATCCGCGCCATGGGCCTGTCGCCGGGCACAGTCGCCACCCAGATGCAGCGCGAGATCAAGGCCAGCGGTATCAACCCGGTGAGCGAACTGAACTGGGAAGATCACATTCCCGCCGAATGGCCCGCCCGCACACTGCTGTGGATGTGCAGCAGCGATGCGGATGAATTCGTAGGTCAGGAAATCGCCCTGCGGGACGAGGCGATCCGCCGCCGGGTTGGGCTGGTATGATCAACCTGGATGTTTCGGATGAGGGCCTTTGGACGGTCACGATCAACCGTCCGGACAAGGCCAACTCCCTGACGGGGGAGATGCTGACGGAGCTGGCCGAGATCGCCGAGCGTGCAGGAGAGGCACGTGGTTTCATCTTGACCGGAGCGGGCAAGGTCTTCAGCGCCGGCGCCGATCTGGACGAGGCGCGCGCGGGTCTTGCGACCTCACCCCTGTGGGAGCGGCTGTCGGGTGCCATCGCTGCATTGCCATGTCTCAAGATCGCGGCGCTGAACGGAACGCTTGCGGGGGGTGCCAACGGGATGGCGCTGGCTTGCGACATCCGCCTTGCGGTGCCTTCGGCCAAGTTCTTTTACCCGGTGATGAAGCTCGGCTATCTGCCGCAGCCCTCGGACCCGGCGCGGATGGTGGCGCTGATCGGCCCGGCGCGCACCAAGATGATCCTGGCCGGTGGGCAGAAGATCGAGGCCGAGGAGGCGCTGGCCTGGGGGCTGGTGGACCGGATCGTTGCGGCTGATGATCTGATGGAAAGTGCCCGGTCCCTATTGAGCGATGCTCTGGCGGCCAAGCCCGAGACCGCACGGGGGATCCTGGAGATGTGCCGCTGAGAGGGCAGGGCGGCTCCCGCCCGTCCTTGGTGCATTGACATGCCCTGCGTCCCGTTGGGCATGGCGTCGCGCTGTCGCGCGGCGTTTTCTTTTGCAAAGAGGCCGTCTGAGGGCAGAATCTGCCTCAGACGGCCATATCAAGCGTATTGGCCCCGTCACCGCCTCAAGGCGCTGCGCCCCTGCTGCGCAGGGTGGCCTTCGGCCAGCCTTGACCCGCTGCCCGTGCCGGGGACATCCTATCGTTTGCGCCGATTTCCAGGGACGCGGGAGGAGAAGCCGGGTGGTCGTTTCCGGATCCAGGAAATGAAACGCGCCAGACGGGGGTGGCTGCGCAGCGCTTCGATTGTGGCATAGTCGCGGGCGAGTTCTGCTTCGCTGAGAGCAGCGTGGATCTCGCGGTGGCAGATGTGGTGCAAGAGTACCGTGGGCCCTCCCTTGCCGCCTTTGAGTTTCGGAACGAGGTGGTGCAGGCTTTGGGGCACGTCCCCGGGTATGGGGCGGTCGCAGAGGGGACAGATGGGGGAAGCGTCCGGGTCTGACATCTGGGCCTCTCGTCTTTGGGGCTTGGGTGCATTACATGCGGCGGAAACATGTGTGGACAAGGGTGGAATGGCAGAACAGTGGGATGCGGTGGTGATCGGCGGAGGGCCGACGGGTCTGATGGCGGCCGAGGAACTGGCGCGCGCCGGATATCGCGTGCTGGTGGTCGAAGCAAAGCCTTCGGTTGCGCGCAAATTCCTGATGGCAGGGAAGTCCGGCCTGAACCTGACCAAGGATGAACCCTTCGAGGATCTGATCGATCACTACGGCGCCGCGCGGGGCTGGCTGGCGCCCATGGTGCGGGCGTTTGATGCGGGCGGCGTACAGGACTGGGCGCGGGGGTTGGGGTGCGATCTGTTCACTGGCTCCACCGGGCGGGTGTTTCCGAAGGAGATGAAGGCATCTCCGCTGTTGCGGTCCTGGCTGGCGCGGCTTGAGGAGATGGGCGTTGAGCGCCGCACGCACTGGCGCTGGGTCGGCTGGGAAGGCGAGGACCTCACCTTTGACACGTCTGAAGGGCTGGTGACGGTGCATGCAAAAGCGACGGTTCTTGCGCTGGGCGGTGCAAGCTGGTCGCGGCTTGGGTCCGATGGTGAATGGGCGGCGACTCTGGCGGAGCGGGGTGTTCCGCTGGCTGCCTTCAAGCCTGCCAATGCGGGGCTGGTTGTGGCGTGGTCCGATCACATGCGTACGCATCTTGGGGCGCCCCTGAAAGGGATTGCGCTGAGGGCGGGAGATTTTTCGTCGCGTGGCGAAGCTGTGATTTCCGAGCGCGGTCTTGAGGGCGGCGGGATCTATGCGGTCTGTGCGGCGGTGCGGGAGGGTGCCGATCTGAGCCTCGATCTGCTACCCGATCTGACTGTGGCGGAAGTCGCTCGACGGTTAGAACGTCCGCGCGGCAAGGCGAGCCTGTCGAACCATCTGCGCAAGGTTTTGAAGCTGCCGCCTGTGCAGATTGCCTTGCTGCAGGAGTTTGCCCGGCCCCTGCCGCAGGATCCGCAAGGACTTGCAGCGCTGATCAAATGTCTGCCGGTGCGCCACCGGGGGTTGCAGCCCATGGACGAGGCAATCTCGACCGCTGGCGGCGTGTGCCAAGAGGCTGTGGATGAGGCGCTGATGCTGAAAGCGATCCCCGGCACGTTTTGCGCCGGGGAGATGCTGGATTGGGAGGCGCCCACGGGGGGCTACCTGCTGACGGCCTGCCTGGCCACCGGGCGCTGGGCCGGGCAGGGCGCGGTCGCTTATTTGGCCAGTGCTGCCGTGCGCTGAAAGGCGTCGCGGCTGCGCACGGTTTTCGAGTAGTCCAGCAGGGCGCGGCTTTCGACCGGGAACTTGGCGCCATAGGCCCAGTTCAGGCAGTGCACGCAGATGATATCGGCGATGGTGAACGCATCCCCCATCAGGTATGGGCCAATCAGGCGGGCCTCCAGCCGGGCGATGTTCTGTTCGAACTCCCAGCGCAGGCTGTCCTTCACCGCGGGCACGCGTTGTTCTTCGGGCAGGGCAAAGCTGTGGCGGGCGGCGGTCCACAATACCGCGTCGATCTCATCAAGGATCTGATGCATCACGGCGTCCTGCTTAGCGCGCGCAAGCGTGCCTGCCGGGGCGGTCAGCGCGCCGTGCTTGTCCGCCAGATAGGTGATGATGGCGGTGGAATCAGTGATCACCTCGCCATCCTCGATCAGGGCCGGGACCTTGCCCGAGGGGTTAACGGCGACGATATCCGGGCTGTGCGGCGCGGCGGTGTTCAGCTCGTAGGGCTGGCCCAGCTCCTCGAGCGTCCAGATCACGCGGAAGGCGCGGGTCATCGGTTTGCCGATCACGGTGTACATGTGTCTCTCTCCCTGATTTGTTGGCTGCATCAGATGCGCGCGGATGTCGTGGCGTCAAGGCAGAAGAGATGGGACGCTGCGCTCTATCGTGACCGGCTCAGCATGGCGAGACGGATGAGCGCGCGCTCCATCAGCGCAAGCGCAGGCGCTGTCTGCCCGGCAGAGCGCAGCTGCAGGTCGGTATCGGTGAGGATGGTCAGCGCCGTCTGGAGTTTCGCGGCGCCCCAGCCCTGCGCCTGCCGCAGCACCCGGTCACGGCGCTTTCCATAAAGAGGCGGGCGCAGACGGCCGATGCCCTGTGCAGGGCCACCCGGATCGGCGGCCACGGTGTAAAGCGTGCGGAAATGGCGGGTGGCCCCGATACAGAGCGTTACCGCATTGGTGCCCTGAGCCTGAAGCCGCCGCAACAGCGGGCCGATCTCGGCGCTGCGTCCTTCGGCCACCACGTTCAGCACATCGTCCAGCGCGGCCTCCGTGGATTGCGGCGCGACGGCCTCGATATCTTCCAGCGTGAGGGGGCCGGTGTCTTCGAATTTGTAAAGCGCGAGCTTTTCGATCATGCGGGAAAAATCGCCGGGGCCGATGTCATTGGCGATATCCGTCAGCGCCGACATGCTGTCACCGGGCACATCGCGGAT
This sequence comes from Phycobacter sedimenti, assembly GCF_038148855.1. Taxonomy (NCBI): domain Bacteria; kingdom Pseudomonadati; phylum Pseudomonadota; class Alphaproteobacteria; order Rhodobacterales; family Roseobacteraceae; genus Phycobacter; species Phycobacter sedimenti. The sequence continues at coordinate 28,572 of NZ_JBBVGR010000011.1, forward strand.
CTGAGCCTCCGACAGGATCCGCTCGATCTCGGCGCGGGATGGGGGATCGTCGTAGATGCCGGTTGCATAGGCATTCCTGTGGCCTTCGAATCCCTTGCGCAGTTTCGATGTGGCTTTCAGCTGACCAGCGGTCACGATGATCTGGGCATCGCCCGGCTGCCAGTCTTCGAGCGCGGTCAGGATCGCGGGCGCGACTGCATCATTGGCATCTTCCACGAAAACAGCGCGGGCGCCGGGGAAGAAGCCAACCGCCTTGATCGCATCCAAAAGCTGAGCGGGATCCTTGCGCAGGTCTGAGCCGGGCATACGCGACAGGCGCATTTCCTCTTCGGCGCCGGGGCCAAGCAGGGCCGCCAGCATCTGCTGGCGTTTCAGCGCCACGCGCATGGCATCGGCGCCATAGATCAGCAGGCCGGTCTTGTCCGGGTCGGGCTTGGCAAAATAGCCCTCTGCTTCACGCGGGGAGAGTTTCATCCCTCAACCGGATCGGTGGAGGCTGGAGACGTCAGATCCGCCGTGGTCAACAGCCGCGCAGTGATCCGGTCGGCGAGGATCTGCATCAGCCGTTCGTGCGCGTCCCGTTCGCCGGCCAGCGTTTCCACGGTCGATCCTGTGGCGGAATAGCCGGTGAAGGCATCCTCGGTCCCGCTGGCGACAATCACGCCGTCCGACTGCCGGGTCAGTACGTAGCCGGCGGTGCCGATGATGGAATAGCGCGTGGTGGCATTGTCCGCTGTGATCGCCTGTCCCTCGCTGCGGGTGCGCAGTGTCAGATCAAGCCGGTAATCTCCGTCAGTTGTGCCCCTGGCTCCACGCCCGAGGCGCTCCTCAAGGCTGCGCACAAGGTGGTAGGCGTCCACGTCGCTGTCGGCCTGCATTTCTTCGGGAGACTGTACAAGGACCCTGCCATACAGCGCATCGCCCGTGCCCCCCGGCGCATAGACCGGGGTAAAGCCGCAGGCTGACATCCCCATGAGGAGCGCAGCCAGCGGCATCAGGAGGATATGCCTCAGGTCAGGCAACGACATTGACGATACGGCCCGGCACCACGATCACCTTTTTCGGAGCGGCGCCATCCAGCGCCTTTTGCACAGCTTCGTGCGCCAGCGCGATTTTTTCAACCTCGTCCTTGCCCAGATCCTTGGCCACGGTGATTTCGCCGCGCCGCTTGCCGTTGATCTGGATCGGCAGGGTGACGCTGTCCTCGACCAGCATGGATTCGTCGGCAACGGGCCAGGGCGCGACGGCCACCAGACCTTCGCCGCCTTGCGCTTCCCAGATCGCCTCGGCCAGGTGCGGGGTCATCGGGGACATCAACTGCGCCAGGGTGCGGATCGCCTGTTTCTGCGCCGTTGCGCCCGCCTTTGATTTCGCAAGCGTGTTGGTGAAGGCATAGAGTTTGGCGATTGCGGCGTTGAAACCGAAGGATTCGACGCCCAGCGTCACGTCGCGAATGGCCTTGTGCATCTCGCGCAGCAGATCCTCATCGCCCGAGCCGGTCTCGCTCGTGTCCATGTCCGCAATCTTCACCGAAAGGTTCCAGACCCGGTTCAGGTGCTTGTAGGCGGCCTCGGCACCGGCGGCGGTCCATTCCACGTCACGCTCCGGCGGGCTGTCAGACAGGACGAACCAGCGGGCGGTATCCGCCCCGAAGGACGAGATGATGCTGAGCGGATCCACCACGTTGTTCTTGGATTTCGACATCTTGGCCGAGGGAATCACCTCAACCTCGGCGCCGGTTTCCTTGAGGAAGGCCTTGCCGTCGCGCAGATCCACCTCTTCGGGGTAGTGATAGACCGGGCGGCCATTGTCGCCTTTGGTCTGGTAGATCGCATGGGTCACCATGCCTTGGGTGAAGAGCGCATCGAAGGGCTCTTTAGCGGTTTCTGGCAGGTGGCCACAGATGTGCATCGCGCGGGCAAAAAAGCGCGAATACAGCAGATGCAGAATCGCGTGTTCGATACCGCCGATATACTGGTCCACATTCATCCAGTATTCGGCCTCTTCCATCACCGTGGGCGTTTCAGCGCGCGGTGCGGTGAAACGGGCGAAATACCAGGAGGAATCAACGAAGGTATCCATGGTGTCGGTTTCGCGCTGAGCGGGCTTGCCACATTTCGGGCAGGCGCAATCGCGCCAGGTCGGGTGGCGGTCCAGCGGGTTGCCGGGCTTGTCGAAACTGACATCATCCGGCAGGCGGACCGGCAGGTTTTCCTTCTTCTCGGGCACCACGCCGCAGCCGTCACAGTGGACGACCGGAATCGGGCAGCCCCAGTAACGCTGGCGGGACAGGCCCCAGTCACGCAGACGGAACTTGGTGACGCCCTGGCCCCAGCCTTCGGCCTCGGCCTTGTCGATGGTGGTGTTGATTGCCTCGTCGCCAGTTGCCTCGTCGAGACCGGCGAAATGGTTGATCCATTTCACCTTTTCACTCTTTGGCGGCACGAAGGCCTCGTTCTCGACCGGCTTGGGATCGTCCAAGGCAACAAAGGTATCGGTGACCGGCAGGTCGTATTTGCGGCAGAAGTCGAGGTCGCGCTGGTCATGTGCCGGACATGCAAAGATCGCGCCGGTGCCATAGTCCATCAGAATGAAGTTGGCGATCCAGACCGGCAGCTCCCATTCCGGGTTCAGCGGGTGCTTCACGCGTATGCCGGTGTCTCGGCCGAGTTTCGGTGCGGTCTCAATGGCTTCGGCGGTGGTGCCACCCTTGCGGCATTCGGCCAGGAATTCAGCCATCTCGGGGCTGTCGGCCTCAAGCTGCTTGGCAATCGGGTGATCGGGCGAGATGCCGACAAAAGACGCGCCCATCAGTGTGTCGGGGCGGGTGGTGTAGACCTCGATCGCTTCGCCGCCGTCCGTGCGCTCGAACGAGAACTGCAGACCGCGCGATTTGCCGATCCAGTTTTCCTGCATCAGCCGCACCTTGGCGGGCCAGTTTTCCAGGGTATCGAGCGCGTCGAGAAGTTCCTCGGAATAGTCGGAGATCTTGAAGAACCACTGGGTCAGCTCGCGCCGCTCCACCAGCGCGCCCGAGCGCCAGCCGCGTCCGTTTTCGACCTGTTCGTTGGCAAGAACGGTCATATCGACCGGATCCCAGTTGACCACTGCGTTCTTGCGGTAGACGAGACCTTTTTCAAGGAAATCAAGGAACAGGGACTGCTGCTGGCCGTAGTATTCGGGATCGCAGGTTGCGAATTCGCGGGACCAGTCGATGGACAGGCCCAGCGGCTTCATCTGGCCGCGCATGTCGGCGATGTTGTTATAGGTCCAGTCCTTGGGATGGCCGCCGATGGCCATTGCGGCGTTTTCCGCGGGCATCCCGAAGGCGTCCCATCCCATCGGGTGCAGTACATTGTGGCCGGTGGACATCTTGTAGCGCGCCACCACGTCACCCATCGTGTAGTTGCGCACATGCCCCATGTGGATGCGGCCCGACGGGTAGGGGAACATCTCCAGCACATAGTACTTCGGCTTGTCTGCCGTCCGTTTGGCCTGGAAGATCCCGGCCTTGTCCCAGGCTTCCTGCCATTTTGCTTCGATCTCGGAGGCAGAGTAACGCGACATGGATGCGGTCCTTTGAGAGTGAAAACGCCGGGCGATAGGGCCCGGCGCTGGTGATACTGATGTTTTCTGCGGCTTTCCAGAGGGGAGAGGCGTTAGAACTTCTTGTCCGCGATGCGCAGCTGCCGTGCGCGGGACAGAATCGCATCCTCCACCGCGCGGGTGGTAGAGGCGCTGACCGGCCCGCCTTTGGAGTGAAGCGAGACATTCAAAGAGCGCGCGTCCAGCGCCGGATCCTTGATATGCACCGTGGCGCGATAGGCGCGTCCGCCGCCCGGAGGCGTACCGTAACCTGTCACGATCACGCCGGTGAAGGGGTCGACGCTTTGCACTGGCAGAAAGTTCAGCACATCCATGCTGGCGTTCCACAGATACCGGTTGACCTGAACCTTCTGATCGGGCTTGCCGCCAAACACATCCCAGATCGAGGATTTGTCGCTTTTTGCGGCATCAACGTCGTTGTTGAATTCCGATGGTGCAGTGGTGTTCACGGGGCGATCCTTACCGCGCCCGCCACAAGCCGCCACGCCCAGGCACAGCGCGCCGATCAGTGTTACCTTGAAGATCTTCTGCAGTTTCATAGCCGCTCCCGGAGCCTTTGACTTGAGGCAGTCCTATCGCATGGGAAGCAAGCGGGGCAAGGGCTTTAGCAATGGGGGCGGTGTATCGAAGCCCGGTGCCATCAGAGCTGGCGGCTGCAGAATCTACTGGCAGAGGTTCTTCACATCCGTATTGCCGGGTGAAGCAGGCAGCAGAAAAGCGCTGCCTTGCCGTTAAGAAGTATGAAAAGGCGGTGGGGTTGAAGCGCAAGAAACCCCATGTCTGCAGGGTCATACTGAAACATGGTAAACAGAACTGTGGCAAAGCTGCACCATCGCGGGCGGCAATGATCTGCGGCCGATGGGCGGCTCTTGCCAAACCGGGGCCGAAAGAGCGAAACCCCTTGTCATACCCACGCCGGATTCCCCGGTTTGGGCATGTGAATTGAAAACCGAGGGAAAAACTATGAAAAAGGTTCTCTTCGCAACCACCGCGCTGATCGCGACCGCGGGCATGGCTGCAGCAGACGTGAAAATCGGCGGCTACGGCCGTTTCGGTCTGGACTACAACTCCGCAAACGAGCGCGTTGTTGGCCGTTCCAAAACCAACATCACCAGCCGTCTGCGTCTGCAGTTCGACATGTCGACCGAAACCGACGCCGGTGTTGGCTTCAATGCTCGCTACCGCGCACAGGCCGAGAGCCGTGACGGTACCGCAGGCACCGGCGCATTCAACGGCGCTCGCTTTGGTGTGACCTACAACGGTATCTCCGTGAACGTCGGCAACATCATCGGTGCTGTTGAAAACGCACCCGGCCTGTATACCACCGGCACCCGCTCCGCAGGCACCGGCATCGACGGCATGGGCTTCCACTCGCTGGCCATCAAAACCAACGCAGGTACTTCGTTCAACTGGGACGCATACTCCTCCGCTGGCGCTGGCGCAAACGGCATTGAAGTTCTGTACTCCGCTGGTGGTTTCACCGGTCACCTGTCCTACTCGCAGCGTAACGGGGGCACCGTTGCCGGTACCGCAGGCGGCGAAGACCGCACCGGCGCAATGGTCACCTACTCCTTCGGCGACTACTATGTCACCGCAGCGATGCAGTCCTCCTCCGTTGCAATCAACGACATCACCTTCGCTGCCATCGGCGGTAGCTTCGGTGCATTCGGCGCGAAACTGGCATACGGTTCGACCGACCAGGTTGACTCGTTCACTCTGGAAGGCAACATGGACATCGGCGCAGCGTCCAACATCCTGGTTTGGGTGAACTCCGCTGACGCACCTGGTTCCGTGTCCACCGTCAAAGGTGACGGCGGCGTTGACGGCACCTCCTTCGGCATCAACTACCAGTACGACCTGGGTGGCGGCGCAACCATCGTTGCCGGTTACGTTGACGAAGCCGACGACGACAACCAGTTCCAGGCTGGTGTGTACTTCAGCTTCTAAGCTGAACCACGCTTAGCGTGAAATTGGGGGCGGGCCTGCTTGCAGGCTCGCCCTTTTCTTTTGCCCCTTAACATTTTGCGCCAAACAGTGTTTCTCTGCGCCGAGATCCAACCGCATTTTCATTGCTCGGAGGCCACCCATGTCCCTGGAAGAGATCAAGACCCGCATCGCACAGGCCGAACAGGCCGCAGGCCGCGCGCCGGGATCGGTTCATCTGATCGCCGTCTCCAAGGTTCAGCCCAACGAGCGGGTCGAGGCCGTGCTGGAGCAGGGCCACCGGTGTTTCGGCGAAAACCGCGTGCAAGAGGCCGCTGGCAAGTGGCCGGATTTTGCAACGCGATTCGACGGGATCGACCTGCATCTGATCGGCCCCTTGCAGACCAACAAGGCCCGTCAGGCGATGGAGCTGTTCGACAGCATCCATTCGGTCGACCGTCCCAAACTGGCCAAGGCCATCGCGCGGCTGGCGCAGGAGGTCGGCCATTGCCCGGATCTCTTCATTCAGGTCAACACCGGCGAGGAAGAGCAGAAGGCGGGCGTGCTGCCTGCCGACGCCGATGCCTTCATCGCGGATTGCCGCGCGCTGGACCTGCCGATCAAGGGGCTGATGTGCATTCCCCCTGTAGAGGAAGAGCCCGCGCTGCATTTCGCGCTATTGGCCAAGATCGCGGCGCGCAACGGGCTGACAGGCCTGTCGATGGGGATGAGCGGTGATTTCGAAACGGCGATTGCGCTGGGCGCGACCCATGTGCGCGTCGGCTCGGCCATCTTCGGCGAGCGGGTCAAACCGGCGGAATGATCACCCGGCAGCCGTGCCGCAGGCGCGGCGCGATCCAGTGCAGGTCGCTGCGGCTGAAGGCGATGCAGCCCTCGGTCGGGTAGCCGGGCCTGCGCCATTGGTGGATGAAGATGGCTGATCCACGCCCCTTGACCGCATTGGGCCAGTTCCAGTCGGTGATCAGCACCAGATCGTAAAGCGGATCCGCGCGGCGCAGGCGCTCGTGGCTGAACTCATGCGGCGTTCGGACCATCAGGTTGTAGTCGGGATCTTTCACATCGTCTGACCACAGATCGCTTGGCCCAACGGGAACTGCCCAATCCGCAGGCTTGGCAATGCGATCCGGCCGATAAAGCATCCCGACAATACCATGTACGCCAACCGGGGTGGCTCCGTCTCCTTCGCGCTTGTTTCGAGTCAGCCCGCCCTTGCCAATGGTGCAGGGCAGAGTGCGCCCCATGAAACGGACACCGCGCGGTGTCAGCACCAGATCAGCAGGGGAGGCGGCCCGGGTGATCATAGCATATGTCCCGATTTGGCCGCCTTGGTTGCAAGGTACGCGCGGTTATGCGCGTTTTCACCTACCTTGAGCGGCACGCGTTCGGTGACGGTCACTCCGGTTTTTTCCATCATCGCGATCTTGCCGGGGTTGTTGGTCATCAGGCGCACAGCGCTGAATCCCATCTCCTTGAGGATCGCCGCACCCAGGCGGAAGTCGCGTTCGTCATCCTCAAAGCCAAGGCGATGGTTCGCTTCGACCGTGTCGAACCCCTGATCCTGCAGGCTGTAGGCGCGCATCTTGTTGGCAAGGCCGATGCCGCGCCCCTCCTGGTTGAGGTACAAGAGCACACCGGTACCTTCCTCTCCCATCTGCGCCAGCGCGCCGCGCAATTGCGGGCCGCAGTCGCATTTGAGCGAACCAAGCACATCGCCGGTGAAACAGGCTGAATGCAGCCGCGCCAGGACCGGCTTGCTGCGATCCGGGCGGCCGATTTCAACGGCGTAGTGTTCTTCTCCGCCGTCTTCGGGCCGGAAGATATGAAGGCGGCCGACCTCGGCGGCATCCATGGGCAGGCGGGCGGCGGCGACCGGGTGCAGCGGGGAGCTTTGGCTCAGGAGCGGTTCTGCGGCAGCCTCGGCAATGCGTGTCAGCCCATAGTCGGTGACGTAGGGAGCGTTCGATCCGATGGGCACCAAAAGCGCGGCTGGCAGCAGGCGGGCCGATTTTACCAGTGCAATGGCAAGGCGGTGCAGGTCTGCAGGTCCTTCGCGCAGACTGATCAGAGGGCCCTTCATCGGGGTCTTCAGATCATCCGCCGGATCGGCAAGGGCCTGGATCCACCCCATTGCAGCCCCTGTCGGGACCTCGATCCGCGCCAGATCCCCGTCATAGGCGCGCGCCTTCAGCGTTTCGGCGCGCCGCGCGGTCAGCGCCAGGGAAACGGGGCCAAGGGCGCGCAGATCCGTCAGCCGCTCGGCCGTGAGGCTTTCGACTGCCAGCGCAAGTGCCGCCGTGCCGTTGCCTTCCAACACCACGGGCAGCCCCATGCGCAGATCGACCCGCGCGCGGGCCAGAAGTTCGAGAGTGGTGGGCAGCAGGCTCATGCAACCATCCGGCGGTTCGTGACATTATAACGCTCCCTACCTAGGCCCAAATGCAACGGAAGTGAAACAATTCCTGCGTCAGGGACACGAGGGCGTGAAACTTTTGAAGCATATCTTGTGGTTGTGAGATGCTGACCGCATCTGTTTGCCAACGCAAAGGAGGACAGCCCCGTGGCGCAATTGAAAAAGATACTGTTGGTGGATGATGACGACGATCTGCGCGAGGCGCTGAGCGAACAATTGATCATGACCGAGGACTTTGATGTCTTCGAGGCCGAGAACGGTCAGGCCGCGATGGAGCGCGCCAAAGAAGCGCTTTACGATCTGGTCATTCTTGATGTGGGCCTGCCGGACACCGACGGGCGCGAGCTGTGCCGCCTGATGCGCAAACAGGGCGTCAAGGCACCGATCCTGATGCTGACCGGTCATGACAGCGATGCAGACACCATTCTGGGCCTCGATGCGGGTGCAAACGATTACGTGACCAAGCCCTTCAAGTTCCCGGTTCTGCTGGCCCGTATCCGCGCCCAGTTGCGCACCCATGAACAGTCCGAAGATGCGGTGTTTGGCCTTGGCCCCTACACGTTCAAGCCGGCGATGAAGCTTTTGGAGACCGAGGACAACCGCAAGATCCGCCTGACCGAGAAAGAAACCAATATCCTGAAGTTTCTCTATCGGTCCAATGACGGCGTGGTTGCACGCGATGTGCTGCTGCATGAGGTCTGGGGCTACAACGCGGGCGTCACCACCCATACGCTGGAGACCCATATCTACCGCCTGCGCCAGAAGATCGAGCCGGACCCCTCGAACGCGCGGATCCTGGTAACGGAATCGGGCGGCTACCGTCTGGCAACCTGAAGGCGAAAGGAAGGCATCCTGACGCAGGGGAAACCCGTTGACGCAGATCAAAGAGAGATCTAGCAGTCACCTTTATCCTGCAACGGATCTTCATCAAATCCCGCGCATATCCGGGTCATGATATGCACCTCCCTGTTGGACTGGACCGGGCCTTGTGCCCGGTCTTTTTTTGCCCTTTGTTCAGGGTGTCGCAGTCAGCTGAACGCGGAAGTTCTCTGCTCTGGCATTGATCGTTTCTGTCCAGATGTCGGCCTTGATTGTCAGGGATAGTCCGGCAATGTCGGGGTATGCTTGCGTCCAGGCCGAAGATTTTCCGTCATTCAAGAGGTTCAGCGTGCGGGGTTTCCCCTCGGTGTATTGATTAATTTCCGTCAATAGCGCCGTGTAGTGCGGCTGGGCGCCGTCAAAATAGACCAGGTTGCCGATGACCAGATAGGCTTTCAATTCGGTGTCGCCATTCCACAGCTGATAGATCACGGCCCCAAAGCTGCCATCCAGACCTTTGGACTCCATGCCCCAGACGCGCCCGTGGCCCGGCTGCAGACCGTCTGTCGGTTCCTTGAAGTTGCCTTGCCAGCGATAGTTGCCAACGTGGTGGAGTGTATATTTGGTTTCGTTCATCAACTCGATCACCACGGCGGTGGAAGGCTGATGGAACCCGTCCCAGACCAGTTTTCCCAAAGCAGCCATCTGGTCGAGGGCCTTGTTGATGTCGCCACTCAGTTCGATTTGCCAGTTAGATTCTTTTGACATGTAATCTCTCCACAATTAATACGAGTATAGCATCAAAGTAAACACGCATACGTTTATTTACGCGGCGCGACCACAGGTCAATACTTGTCTTTGTGATTGCCGGACTTCTCGCGGGTTGGGGCCTGTGGTACCGAAGGTCCATCCTTCAAGCCGGAGACCGCGCATGCCCTTTACCCTTGCCACCTGGAATATCAATTCCGTCCGCCTGCGCGAGCCCATCGTGCTTAAGCTGCTGCAGGAAGAGGCGCCGGATGTGCTGTGTCTGCAGGAATGCAAAAGCCCGGTGGAGAAGATCCCGATGGAGGGCTTTGCGGCTCTTGGCTACACCCACATGGTCGCGCGCGGGCAGAAGGGGTACAACGGAGTTGCGATCCTGTCGCGCCTGCCCATCAAAGAGGTCGCAAGCGAGGATTTCGCGGAGCTCGGCCACGCACGGCATATAGCTGGTCAGTTGGAGAACGGCGTCACCATCCACAACTTTTACGTTCCGGCAGGCGGCGACAAACCAGATCGCGAGATTAATGAGAAATTCGGCCAGAAGCTCGACTACCTCACCGGCATGCGGGACTGGTTCCATGGCGACAAGCCGCAGAAATCCATCCTGGTCGGGGATCTCAACATCGCCCCGCGCGAGGATGATGTCTGGGATCACAAGAAACTGTTGAAGATCGTCAGCCATACGCCCATCGAGGTCGAGCATCTGGCAGAGACGCAGGATGCAGGCGGCTGGGTTGATATCACCCGGCAGGACATCCCCGATGGGCTGCTATACAGCTGGTGGTCCTATCGCGCCAAGGACTGGGACGCAGCGGACAAGGGTCGGCGTCTCGATCACATCTGGGCGACGGGCGATATCTCGAACGCGGGCCATTCCAGCCGGATTTTGCGGGATGCACGCGGTTGGGACAAACCCAGCGATCACGCGCCGGTCTTTGCCACCTTCGATCTCTAGAGCGTTGAACCTGCGGAGGGCACTCCCGCCCGTTCCGGGGCAATCGCAGATTGACCCGTCTCAGTTGGGCCGGGCGCCGTGCTAACGCACGGCGGGACCGCTGTTGGCGACTGTCGTGGATCGGGACGCAACCGCAGCGCGCTCGCGCGCTGCGCGGCCCAAGGCCGTACAAAGGTGCCCTCTCAGGGCGCCTGCGGGCACGGGAGCGCTGCCGTGTTTCCGGGTGAGGCGTGGTTTGTGGTGCGAATGCGGTCCGACTTTCGCGTGTTCTGGTTCCCGGATAGGACTTGCCGTGAACGGGCCACCCGAAAACTCCTCTCTTGGTTTCTTGGGCTCGGGATTCCATATAGGGGGCAAGTTCCAAACGGAGAACAAGAGCATGATGGATATTCTCGGTGGTGCGGGCACGGCTGCGCCCGCAGGTGATCTGATCAAGGACGTCACGGAAGCGACCTTTATGCAGGACGTGGTCGACGCCTCGATGCAGGCACCGGTGATTGTCGATTTCTGGGCGCCCTGGTGCGGCCCCTGCAAGACGCTTGGCCCGGCGCTGGAGGCTGCGGTGACGCGCGCCAAGGGTGCTGTGACCATGGCTAAGATCGACGTGGATCAGAACCAGCGCCTGGCGCAGGCACTGGCGCAGCAGGGGCTGCCGCTGCAATCGATTCCCACGGTTGTCGCCTTTGTGCAGGGCCGTCCCATTGACATGTTCCAGGGCGCATTGCCGCCAAGCGAGATCGACGCCTTCCTCAAAAAGGTGATCGAGGCCGCGGGCGGCGAGGCGGATGGCGGCCTTGGCGCTGCCCTTGAGGCCGCTGAAGAGATGTTGGCCGAGGGAGCCGTGGCCGATTCCGCCCAGACATTTGCTGCCGTTCTGGGTGAAGATGACAAGAATGCCGCTGCTTATGGCGGTCTTGCGCGTGCGCACATTGCGCTGGAGGACCTTGACCAGGCCGAAGCCATCCTGAATGGCGCCCCCGCGGAAATCTATGACGCGCCCGAGATCGAAGCCGCCCGCGCCCAGATCGAACTGGCCCGTCAGGCGCAAAACGCAGGTCCGGTGGCCGAATTGCGGGCCCAGGTGGACGCGGATCCCGGAGATCACGCCGCACGGTTTGATCTGGCGCAGGCGCTGCATGCTGCAGGTGATGCCGAAGCTGCGGTTGCCGAGCTTTTGGAGTTGTTCCGCCGCGACCGCGAATGGAACGACGGGGCAGCCAAAACGCAGCTCTTCACGATCTTTGATGCGCTGCAGCCCAATGATCCTGTCGTTCTGAACGGGCGTCGCAAATTGAGTTCAATGATATTTGCCTGAGGCGGCAGGCGCGCTAGACTAGACTTCATGTTGAACCAAGCGGACCTGCCGGGCACCTTGCCCGTTTTTCCACTGCCCGGGGCGCTCTTGCTGCCCCGGTCAAAGCTGCCGCTCCATATCTTTGAGCCGCGTTACCTGCAGATGCTGGAGGACGCACTCAAGACGCGCGAGCGATTGATTGGAATGGTGCAGCCCCGCCCCGAGCGCGATGGCGGGAACAGCGGTTTGCACGCCATTGGTTGCGCAGGACGCGTGACGCAGTTTTCAGAGACCGAAGATGGCCGTTACCTGATCACCCTTTCGGGTATCTCCCGGTTTCGTATCAATAGTGAAATTACGGGCTTTTCCCCCTACCGCAAATGCGAGGTGGACTGGGCTGGCTTTGACGCGGATTTGGGCCGCGCTGAACCGGATTGCGGGTTTCAGCGGGCGGCGCTTCTGGAACTTTTGTCGCGCTATTTCGCCGCGCGCAACCTGTCCACCGACTGGGAGGCGCTTGAAGGGGCTGATGACGAGCTTCTGATCAACTCCCTGTCGATGCTGCTCGATTTCGAACCCGAGGACAAACAGGCCTTGCTTGAGGCGCCCTCTCTTGCCACAAGGCGGGAAACCCTTGTCACACTGATCGAATTCGCGTTGCGCTGCGGTTCGAATGAGGATCCCCTTCAATGAGCGAAGAACTGCCCCAGCAGCCAGCCTTTGACCGCCGCATGTTGGAGGCGCTGGTCTGTCCGGTCACCCATGCGGTGCTGGAATATGACGCCGAAGCGCAGGAGCTGATCTCCAAACCGGCGAACCTGGCCTTCCCGATCCGGGGAGGCATCCCGGTGATGCTGGTGGACGAGGCCCGCCCGCTGGAGTAGGGCGTTTTGACTGCAGCAAGCTGGTCGGAAAGAAACTTCGTTTCCATACGCGGTGCATGTGCCGCTTTGATTGCCGTCGGCTTTCTTCAACCGCTTGATGCGAGGATCTTGGGTGCATCGATAGGGGTGTTTTCGATTCTCGCCCTGACGGTGTGGGTTGCTCCGCTGGTTCCGCTGGTTGCGGTTTTCGCAGGGCGTTTGCGAAAAACCCCTGTATCGCCGGTGCTGGCAAAGTCAGCTTCAATCGCCGTTCTTCTGTTTGGGTTGTTGTTGACGCTGATCGTCTGGGCATTCGCTTCGCCAAAACCGGGCCTATTGGTGATGTTTCACGGCGGCGCGCTGTCATCTGGGGTGGCGGCAAGCCTGCTGTTATTGGGAGGCAGTTATCTGGGGCCGTTTGCAACACGTGCTGCCTTGTCGGGAATGGCGGTCGCCACAGGGGCTGCACTCTGGTCGATCCTTGCGGCTGTCATGGTGATTGGTCACGCAAACAGACTTGCCGGGGGAGCACCATTCTGCATTGCGCATCATGGTCCTTCATCACAGGTTCAGTCGATTTGGGATCTTCGGGGTTTTTCTTTTTACACAACTGATTCAGGGTACAAATCAAACTCCGGTTGGTACTTTCATGGTGTCATGATTGCCGAACAGGACGATGGGCGTCAGTATTTCAACTGGTCGCCACGACGTATGCAGTTTGACAGGATCGAACACCCCGGGCGGTTCATCGTGCCCGTGGAAAAACTCTGTGAGCCGTCGTTGGAGTTTTGGGCCGAGCATTGACTGGGAAAGCAGGCGCTCCCGCGTCCGGCCTGTCCTTTGGCTGTGCCAAAGCAAAGGCGCGGACTTGGGCCCGGCGCCGCGCTGGCGCGCGGCGCGGTTGCGCCCTGATCAGGCGGAGTGGCTCAGATGGGTTTGCCCTGCAGCAAACGTGGCAGATCGCCGGTCAGGCCCGCTGCCGCGCGCATGAAGCCGCGGCGCAGGCCCGGTAGGGCGCCTGCCAGCCCCATACCGATGTCGCGGCCCAGCCGCAAAAGCGGGTTGTCGTTGGAAAAGAGTTTGTTGAACACATCCGTGGTCAAGGCCAGGATTGCGGTGTCAAAGCGGCGCCACTGCTGATAGCGCTCGAGCACGAGCGAAGATCCGATATCCTCGCCGCGCCGGGTGGCCTCGGTCAGCACCTCGGCCAACGCGCCCACGTCACGCAGGCCTGCGTTGAGGCCTTGTCCGGCAATCGGGTGCATCCCGTGGGCGGCGTCTCCAATCAGCGCCAGACGATCCGCGATGAAGCTGTTGGCGACGGTCAGATTCAGCGGATAGGTGAAGCGTTTGCCAGCAAGCGCGATCTCGCCCAGGAAATCCCCGAACCGGGGTTTCAGTGCGGCGATGTAACCGGCATCACCTAGGGCATGGATGGCTTCGGCAGTCTCGGTCTTCTCGCTCCAGACGATGGAGGAGCGGTTGCCGGGAAGGGGCAGGATGGCCAGCGGCCCTGCGGGCATGAAGAACTGATGGGCAATGCCCCCGTGGGGCTTTTCATGTTCGATGGCGCAGACCAGCGCAGTCTGCCCGTAGTCCCAGCCGCTGCGCTTGATCCCGGCGCGCAGGGCGGTGCCGCTCTTGCGTCCGTCCGATCCGACCAGCAGCTTGCCGCGCAGTTCGGCCCCGTCATCAAGGGTGATGGTGACGCCGGTCTGATCCGTGTCCTGTGCAACCACGCGGCGTCCGTTGACGGTTGAAATCCGCGGCTCCGCCTGCATTGCGGCCAGAAAGGCGCGGCGCAGGAAGCGGTCCTCGACCATATAGCCCATGGGGCCTTCTTCGATCTCGGTGTGGTCGAAGTGAATGAAGAACGGAGCCGGACCTTCGTCCGCGTGCCCGTCCGAGGCCTTTATCTCGCACATGGGCTGCGCCTTGTCTGCCACGTGCCGCCAGACGCCGATCCGGTCGAGCAGGCGTTTGGAGGCCAGCGCCAGCGCGTAGCCACGTCCGTCGAATCCATCATCCTGCAGAGCGATTTCCGGCAGGGCGTCAATCACGGTGACGCTATGGCCCGTTTGGGCGAGCGCGAGGGCCAGGGCGGGGCCGTTAAGCCCGCCGCCAACGATCAGGATATCGGAGCTGTTCTTCATGGGGTGCAATATGCGCTTTGTACGGAGATTGTCCAACCGAATGTCCGCTTTGAGCACTGCGCGGGATTGTCCCTCCGCGAGGCTAACGTTACCGTCGCGGTCAACGACACAAGGCGTGCAGAATGCACTAGGGGAGAGATGACGGATGCATGATTGGCTGAAGATGACTGCGGCAGAACTCGGACGCGGAATCGGTGCGGGAGAGATCGACCCGATCGATCTGACCGGCTGTTATCTGGATGCCATCGATGCCCATCCGCTGCGCGACAGGATCTACACCGAGGTGACCCATGATCGCGCCCTCGCCGAGGCCGAAGCTGCCTCGCAGCGCGCAAGGATGGACCTGCGGCGCTCTCCGCTGGATGGGGTGCCGATCAGCTGGAAGGACCTTTTCGACAGCGCCGGAACAAAGACCGAAGCGGGATCGGACCTTTTGAAGGGCCGGGTGCCGGACCGCGATGCACGGGTCCTGGAAAACGCCACCTCAATGGGGACGGTGTGCCTGGGCAAGACGCACATGAGCGAACTGGCCTTTTCCGGGCTCGGACTGAACCCGGTCAAGGCAACGCCGCCCTGCGTCAATGATGACGGTGCGGTGCCGGGCGGATCGTCCTCCGGGGCGGCGGCCTCGGTGGCCTTTGGGCTTGCGCCCTGCGGCATTGGCTCGGACACGGGTGGTTCGGTCCGGATCCCTTCGGCCTGGAACAACCTTGTTGGGCTCAAGACCACTTCCGGGCGGATCAGTCTGGAGGGCGTGGTGCCGCTGTGTCTCAAGTTCGACACGGTCGGCCCGCTGGCCCGTTCGGTCGAGGATGCGGGTCTGATGCTGGGTCTGTTGGAGGGCACCTTGGGGCCTGACCTGCGCAACCCACCCTCGCTCAAGGGGCGCCGCTTTGCCGACCTGCGCACCATCGCGCGTGATGATCTGGAGCCGGAGGTTGCTGCGGCTCATGTCGAAACTCTGGGCAAGCTGAAAGCGGCAGGTGCCGAAATCGTGCCGCTTGAGGTGCCGCAGCTGCAAGAGGCTATGGACCTCAGCGCCATCCTCTACACGACCGAGGCCTATGGGCTTTGGAAAGACGTGATCGAGGCCAGCCCCGAGGTGATGTTTGCCGAAATCCTGGAACGCTTCCGCGCGGGCGCTCAGTTCAGCGGTGCCGACTATGTGGCCGCCTGGGCCAAGCTGGAGCAGTGCCGGATGGTCTGGGATCAGGCGGTTTCGGGATTTGACGGGGTGCTGACGCCAACCTGTCCGATCCTGCCTCCCAACATGGAGCGACTGCAGAATGACCGCGATTACTATGTCAAAGCGAACCTTCTGACCTTGCGCAACACGCGGATCGGGAACCTGATGGGGCTTTGCGCCCTTACCTTGCCGACTGGCAAATCAAGCTGCGGGTTGCAGATACTGGGCCATCCCGACTGCGAAGAAGCCTTGTTGCGGATCGGCGCGAGCGTCGAAGCTGCCTTGTCCTGATAAAATTTCTGGTAAGCTTGCGTGCCTTTTGCGGACGTTGTCCTGAAAGCCACAAATTCATCGCGCGGCGTCCATGCGACTGGACGGGGGGGGCCGTGCTCTGTACCTTATTTGCAAACGGGGCGCCAATGATCCCGAACCTGAGGCATATGCGATGAACTTTCCTGAGCGGTTTTCGGACCTGCCAGCCTATGCGTTTCCGCGTTTGCGGGCGCTGTTGGACCACCATACTCCCGGCGGGGAAGTGGTGCATATGACCATTGGCGAGCCGAAACATGCCTTTCCATCCTGGGTCACGGATGTCATCGCCGAGAATGCGGCCGGGTTTAACAACTACCCACCCAATGACGGTTCTGACGAATTGCGCAGTGCCATGTGCGACTGGATCGCGCGGCGCTATGGCGTGACTATGGATCCGGATCGGCATGTGATGGCGCTGAACGGGACGCGCGAGGGGCTCTACAACGCTGCAATGGCCCTGTGCCCGGAAACCAAGAATGGCCAGCGGCCCGTGGTGCTGATCCCGAACCCCTTCTACCAGGTTTACATGGTGGCAACGATTTCGGTCGGGGCGGAGCCGGTTTTTGTTCCCGCGACCTCGGCAACCGGCCATTTGCCAGACTACGCAAGCCTGCCCGAAGAGGTTCTGAACCGTACCGCCGTCGCCTATATCTGCTCGCCAGCGAACCCGCAGGGGGCGGTTGCCTCCCGCGACTACTGGGCCGATTTGATCCGTCTGGCAGAGAAGTATGATTTCCGCATCTTTGCCGATGAATGCTACTCTGAGATCTACCGAGATGCGGCGCCTGTTGGCGCACTGACCGTGGCGCAGGACCTGGGCGCCGATCCTGAACGGGTGGTGCTGTTCAACTCCCTGTCGAAACGGTCGAACCTGCCGGGCCTGCGCGCCGGGCTGATTGCGGGCGGGCCGGAAAGCATCACGCGGATCAAGCAGCTGCGCGCCTACAGCGGTGCCCCCATTCCCGGACCACTGCAGGCCGCCGCCGCAAAGGTCTGGGCGGATGAGGCACATGTCGAGGAAAACCGCGCGCTTTATCAGGAAAAATACCGCATCGCGGACGAGGTCCTTGGCGGTCTCAATGGCTATATGGCCCCCGAAGCGGGCTTTTTCCTGTGGCTGCCGGTCGAGGATGGCGAGGCCGCGGCGCTGAAACTCTGGACCGAGACGGGCGTGCGCGTTCTTCCGGGGGCCTATCTGGCTCAGGGCGACGGGGCGGAGAATCCCGGAAAAGGCTACATTCGGGTGGCGCTTGTCGCCCCGGCAGAGACAACACGGGCCGCGCTCAGGACCCTGCGCGCGTGCCTTTACGAATAACGACTGCGGCTTGCCCCTGAGAGGGGGCAGGTGGCCAAGATCAATAGACCAATGCAGGTAAAGATCCGGCGGGACAGCCGGGCAGCCCGCGACAAGATGGAACCGAGGTAGGCATGGCATTTCAAACTCGCAGCCGCGATCCGTTGCTTGACAGCACTATGCAGGCAGCCATTGAAAAGCGTGGCAAGGAACTGATCGGCATCGCCCTTTTGGGGCTGGGTCTGGTCGCGGCCGCGATCATCGGCTCTTACACGCCGGATGATCCCAACTGGATGGTTTCCACCGATGCTCCGGTGCAGAACTGGATGGGGCGCATGGGGGCCTCAATCGCGGCGCCGCTGTTCATGATCGTGGGCTGGGGTGGGGTGGCTTTTGCCGTGACACTCTTGGCCTGGGGCGTGCGGTTCCTGCTGCATCTTGGCTCTGAGCGGGCCATTGCGCGGGTTGTCTTTGCGCCGGTTCTGGTGGCCCTTGCATCGGTCTATGCCGCCACGCTGGTGCCGGACGCAGAGTGGCTGTCGACCCATAGTTTTGGCCTTGGCGGTCTTTTTGGCGACACGGTGATGGGCGCTCTGCTGACGCTCGTTCCGATCAGCTCGCATTTCGCGGTCAAACTGATGTCCCTCCTGATGGCGTGTGGAATGGTGGCTTTGGGCGTCTTTGTCTGCGGCTTTTCGCGCGCTGAGTTGCTGCGCGCCGCCCGTTTTCTGTTGGTGGGTGTTGTCATGGCCTATGGCGCGATTGCAGGCCTCTTGGGCCGTGGCGCATCAGGCGGGCTTCAGGCGGCAATGGCCTATCGTGAGAAACGAGCAGCCCGCGCCCAGGAGGCTGCCGCCCACCGTGCGGCCATGGCTGAGGCCGAGGCTGAGCCACAGATGTTCGAGACCTATGCCGATGAGCCCGCGCCTGCCCCGGTTCCTGAAAAGACCGGGCTCTTGTCGCGTGTGCCGAGCTTGATCCGCCGCGCCGACCCGGAGCTCGCGAATGCTCCGATGCCGCAGCCGGAACTTGTAGAGCAGGAGCCGACGATCCTGGACGAAGACCTGCCGGGCGATGACCGCATTTCCCAGAAGATTGCCAATGCAATCCGGGTGCGCCGGGCTGCGGGCAAGGTGACCGAACCCGATCCCAACCTGCCCCTGACCAAAGGACGTGGCCGTCGCCCCGAGCCGCTGGTGTTCAAAGCCGATCCTGAGCCGCAGGCGGGCCTTCCGCCAGAGCCGCCATTGACAGCGGTAAAGGCTGGTTTCTCACCCGAGGTCTCATTCGAGGAAGGTCTTGCACAGGTGAACGCCGCGCCTGAGACGCCCGTGTCCACACTGCCGCCTGCGCCTGCAGCCGCACGGGGTGTTGAACCGGCCGGGACGATGGACATCCCGGTGGCAGAGCCGCGCAAGGTCGTGGTTGAAAAACCACAACGACGTGCGCCCGAACCCTCCACCCGCGCCAAGGCAGAGGCCCAGCCAAGCCTTGCCTTTGAAGAGACCGACCAGGACGGATTCGAGCTGCCACCCCTGTCGCTATTGTCCAATCCGGCCGCCATTGAACGTCATCACCTCAGTGACGAGGCGCTGGAAGAGAACGCGCGCATGCTGGAATCGGTGCTGGATGACTATGGCGTCAAGGGCGAGATCGTCTCGGTCCGCCCTGGCCCCGTCGTCACCATGTATGAGCTGGAACCTGCGCCGGGCCTCAAGGCGAGCCGGGTGATCGGTCTTGCCGATGACATCGCCCGCTCCATGTCAGCCCTGTCGGCGCGGGTGTCCACCGTGCCGGGGCGTTCGGTCATCGGGATCGAACTGCCGAATGAGGCGCGCGAGATGGTCAGCTTCCGCGAGATCCTGTCGAGCCGTGATTATGGAGATGGGACCCAGAACCTGCCGCTGGCCCTCGGCAAGGACATCGGCGGCGATGCGATGGTTGCGGATCTGGCGAAGATGCCCCACCTCCTGATCGCGGGCACCACCGGGTCCGGGAAATCGGTTGCGATCAACACCATGATCCTGTCGCTCCTGTACAAGTTGACGCCGGATGAATGCCGCCTCATCATGATCGACCCCAAGATGCTGGAACTGTCGGTCTATGACGGCATTCCGCACCTCTTGTCTCCCGTTGTGACCGATCCCAAAAAGGCGGTTGTTGCCCTCAAATGGGTCGTCGGCGAGATGGAAGACCGCTATCGCAAGATGTCCAAGATGGGCGTGCGCAATATCGCGGGCTACAATGGCCGCGTGAAAGAGGCGCTGTCCAAGGGCGAAATGTTCTCTCGCACGGTGCAGACCGGCTTTGACGATGACACGGGTGAGCCGGTGTTCGAGACCGAAGAATTCGCACCCGAGGCGCTGCCCTACATCGTTGTCATCGTCGATGAGATGGCCGACCTGATGATGGTCGCGGGCAAGGAGATCGAAGCCTGCATCCAGCGTCTGGCGCAGATGGCGCGGGCCTCGGGCATTCACCTGATCATGGCCACGCAGCGCCCGTCGGTCGATGTGATCACCGGCACCATCAAAGCAAACTTCCCGACCCGGATTTCCTTCCAGGTGACAGGCAAGATCGACAGCCGCACCATCCTGGGCGAAATGGGCGCCGAGCAGCTGTTGGGAATGGGCGACATGCTGTACATGGCCGGCGGGGCCAAGATCACCCGCTGCCATGGTCCGTTTGTGTCCGACGAAGAGGTCGAGGAGGTCGTCACGCACCTCAAGCAATTCGGCCCGCCCGCCTATGTGGGCACGGTGCTGGATGGCCCGGATGATGAAAAAGCCGACGACATCGACGCGGTTCTGGGTCTTTCGACCGGCGGCAACACGACGGGCGAGGATGCGCTTTACGATTCTGCCGTGCAGATCGTGATCAAGGATCGCAAGTGCTCCACCTCCTATATCCAGCGCAAACTGGCGATCGGCTACAACAAGGCCGCCCGTCTGGTGGAGCAGATGGAGGAAGAGGGTCTCGTCTCTCCGGCAAACCACGTAGGCAAGCGCGAGATCCTTGTCCCTGAACAGTAAAAGCCGCACGGGCGCCTATCGGCGGATCGATGCGCAAGGTCGCCCTTGGGTTGGGGCGGCCTCTTCCTTTTGGTGCTGCTGGGTTTATCTAGACCTCATGAAACAGATCCTATTTGCCATCGCACTTGTCTTTGCGGCTCCGGCCTCATACGCGGCAGAGAAGCTTAGTCTCAATGAGCTGTCTGCCTATCTCAACGGGCTGACCACGGCTGAGACAACCTTTACCCAGATCAACGATGATGGGAGCCTGTCCACGGGCAAGCTTTACATTCATCGCCCGGGGCGGATGCGCTTTGAATATGACGGCGAGGATGGGGCGACGGTGGTCGCCGGGGCCGGGTCGGTGGTAATCCATGACCCCAAGTCGAACCAGCCGCCCGAGACCTACCCGCTGAAACGTACGCCTTTATCCATCATATTGGCCAAGACCGTGGATCTGGCGCGGGCGGGGATGGTGGTTGGGCATCAGTTCGATGGCACATCGACGATCCTGCAGGCCCAGGACCCTGAGAACCCGGAATATGGCGGGCTGGAGCTGATGTTTACCAGCGATCCGGTGGAACTGCGCAAATGGGTTGTGCATGACAGTGCCGGGGGTCGGACTACGGTGATCCTTGGCGCGCTTGAGACTGGCGGCAAACTGTCATCCTTCCTGTTCAATACCGGTCCGGGCAGCAAATCCCGCTGAGCTGCGCGAGCCCCCTCAATCCGGCAAGGGTCGGGATACCTTAAAAACGAAACCCTCCCGCCTCCGCAGGTGAACGGGCTGCGCTCGTCCCCCTTTGTGCGGCGTTGGGCGTGGCGCCCCGCCTGCGGCGAGGCGGAAGGCGACCAGATCGAGGGTGTCGGCAGACCAGGCGACGCGCGACGACCGCACCGCCGCGAGGCGGTGCCGGGCCCAACGGGCGAAGGTCCTTCACAGAAGGGCAAGAGACGGGCGGGAGTGCTTCCCGCGCCCTTGTCAGCGGCCCTTGCCTGGCTTGCCTCCGTTTAGCGGAACTTGCGGCAGGCGGCGAGTTGAGCCTGGTACATCAACGCGCGATCCTCGACCTTGTCTGCGACGCGGATGAGCCAGGATTTGCTGCGATAGGTGCCGCGGGCATAACCGCTATGGCCTTCATGATAGGCAAGATACTGGTTGCGCGCATCATAGAGCGGGATGCCGTTCTTCTCACGCGTTCTGTTCATGTACCAGCCCATGAAGTCCGACGCATCCCGTATCCGGTCCCGCTTGGCGCGACGCTTGCCGGTGTCGCGGCGGTAGTCGTCCCAGGTGCCGTCCAGCGCCTGACTGTACCCATAGGCACTGGACTGTCGGCCCATCGGAATCACACCCAGAAGATAGCGATGCGGAGTCCGCGCATCGCCGTCAAAACGGCTTTCATGATAGATCGTGGCCATCTGCACATGCACCGGCACGCCCCAGCGGCGCTCGGTTGCGCGGAAGGCTTTCAGATATTCTGGCCGCTGCTTGATAATGCTGCAGGCGTTATCAAGATTGCGCGGCGGGGAATTGTACCCACCTCCACAGGAGGCAACCGCCAACAGGAGGATCAGGGCGACGATGATTCTGCTCATTGCCTCTGCCTTTTGTTTTTCGGGCAGTTTAGCGAATTCGCTCTGCGGAGGAAATCACATTTCCAGAAGCAGGGACAGGAGGAGAGGCAAGGCTGCAACGGACATCAGGGTGGAAACCACCACCATACCGGCCACTGCCTGAGCGTCGGCTTCGAACTTTTCCGCCAGCAGGTAGGATGTCACAGCAACGGGCGTAGCCAGCTGCAGAACCAATACGCCAAAGGCGGTGTAATCCAGGCCAAAGGCCAGCCCCAGACCCCAGCCGATGGCGGCGCTGAGCGTGACTTTGATCAGCGAAAGCACCACCGCAAGACCGGTCTTTCCAGGTGACAGTCGGGCCACCGCAACACCAAGGGTGATCAGCATCAACGGGATCGCCATCTGTCCGATCAGATCCAGCGCATTGGTCAGAAACTGCGGTGTCTGCCAGCCCTGCCAGAGGAAGAGCGCCCCGAGGAGCGTTGCCCAGACCATCGGTTCACGCAGGGCCTTGCTGCCGCCGCCTTCACCGGCGACGAGGTAGATGCCGAAGGTGAAAGACAGGACCGCAGAGACCGCCAGCATGGCCACCGCATACCCAAGACCTGCGTCTCCGAATGCAAAAAGCGACAGCGGAATACCGAGGTTTCCGGTGTTGCCGAAGATGAAAGGGGCCAGATAGCTGCGCCGCTCAAGTTGCAACAGTTTGACCAAAGCGGCGCCCGCAAGGGCCAGAAGGGTGTGCCCCGCCAAAGCAGCAAGCACGAACCAGCCGATGGCGCCTTTGTCCAGCTCGGTCTTCATCAAGGCGGTGAAGATCAGACATGGTACTGCCAGAGTCATAGCCAGCCTGGTAACAAATTGAATTCTATATTCGAATCCGAGGCGTACCCAGGTGAAACCAACTCCAGACAAGAGGAAGACAGGCGCCACGATCTCAAGCACTGTTACAGCAAGGTTCACAGTCTGTTTCCCCGAAAATTTGCGTCAAGAGTTGGACATCTGTTGCCCGTACGCGTTATTATTTAAGAACGGGGGCAGCAAGACCATGATGAGAACGCGCGCAAAATATAATCTGGGCCAGGTCGTCCGCCACCGGAAGCATCCCTTCCGTGGGGTGGTTTTTGATGTGGACCCGACCTTTGCCAATACCGAGGAATGGTATGAGGCCATTCCCGAAGACAGCCGACCTGTGAAGGATCAGCCTTTCTACCACCTGCTGGCAGAAAACGAACAAACCTACTACGTTGCTTACGTGTCCGAGCAGAACCTCGTTGCCGATTATTCCGGTGAGCCGGTCAGCCATCCGGACGTGCCGGAGATGTTCGGGCAATTCGACGGCGGCGCATATTCCTTGCAGTACCAATTGAACTGAGCTTCCTGAAATCGCGCGAGGCACAGGATCGCAGAGCGCTCCCGCGCCTGCGGGTAGATCGGCTGCGCCGACCTGCCCTGGCAGCCTTGGGCCCGGCGCCGCACCCTGCGGTGCGGCGCGGTTGCGCAGTACGGGACCGTTCTGACGATCAGTAACCCAGGGCGCATCCATCCTTGCGCGGGTCGCTGGCGCCTTCGAGCAGGTCTCCGTCGTGGATCCGGATTGCCTGGGATCCGCCAATCGCAGTTTCCGGGATCTCGACCGCGTGCCCCATGTCCGCAAGCTCCTGGCGCACGGCGTCGGAATAGCCGCGCTCCACTTTCATCACACCGGCATCCGAGAAGCTCCGGGGCGCATCCATGGCGGCCTGCGGCTCCATGCCAAAATCGGTGATATTGGAGACGAAACGGGCATGACCGTTTGGCTGATAGGCGCCGCCCATGACACCGAACGGCATGATGACCTTCCCATTCTGCCGCAGCATGCCGGGGATGATCGTGTGCATCGGGCGCTTGCCACCGCCCAGCTCGTTGGCGTGACCTTCCTCAAGGGTGAACCCGGCCCCGCGGTTCTGCAGCAGGATGCCGAATTTTTCTGATGCGATCCCGGATCCGAAGCCGTGGAAGATCGAATAGATCAAAGAGACCGCCATGCGATCCTTGTCGACAACGGTGATGTAGATCGTGTCCTTGTGCACCGCTTCGCTGATGGGCGTCGCTGCGGCCATGGCGCGTTTGGGGTCGATAAGGGCGGCCAGCCCTGCGGCTGTTTCAAGCGACAGCATGTGATCGAGGCGGCTGGTGTGATCGGGGTCGGCGATGAAGCGGTTGCGGGCATCATATGCCAGTTTGGCCGCCTCGGCCTCGATATGAGCGCGCTCGGCGCTGAAGGGATCCATGCCCGCGATGTCAAAATGCTTGAGGATATTCAGCATCAGGATGGCAGTTGCACCCTGGCCGTTGGGCGGATGCTCTACCAGATCGATGCCCTTGTAGTCGCCCGCGACCGGCGTCGTGCCCATGCAGGCTGTGGCGGCGAAATCATCCCTGGTGTGCACGCCGCCGGCAGCATTCAGGGCTGCGACCATGTCCTCAGCGATCTCGCCTGTGTAGAAGGCATCGCGTCCGTGCTTGGCGACGCGACGCAGAACCTCGGCCTGACCGGGTGCGCGGAAGATCTGCCCGACCGAAGGTGCTGCTCCGCCGAACAGATACTTCTCGCGCGCGGAGCCCTGCAGCGTCCCTGCGTCATTGGCCCAGTCGAAGGCGACACGCGGCGCCACCGGCACTCCTGTGTCGGCATAGTGGATCGCGGGCGCAAGGACCGCATCAAGCCCCAGTTTCCCTTCGGTTTCAGCGAGATGGCAAAAGGCATCGATCGCACCCGGTATGGTCACCGCATGGGGGCTTTGGAGGGGGATCGTGCTCAGGCCTTGAGCCCGCAGATCAGCTGCATTGGCGGCGGCGGGTGCGCGTCCCGATCCATTGAGCGCGTGGATCTCATCACTGCCGGGCCGGGAGTACAGTACGAAACAATCCCCACCGATCCCGGTCATCTGCGGTTCACAAATGCCAAGCAGAACCGCGCCCGCGATTGCGGCATCCATGGCGTTGCCGCCGCGTTTCAGAATATCGATTGCGACCCCCGCAGCCAGTGGATGCGACGTGGCGCAGATTCCGTTCTGAGCATAAACCGCTGAGCGTCCCGGTTGTTGAAAATCGCGCATGTGCCTCTCCCGTCAGATTTTCGGGGGAGATTAGAGGCAAACGAGGCAAAGGCAATGCGAAAGACTTAAAGATACGTACTGGGTGACCACCCAAGCCGAATTCGAATTGGAGACGCTGAATACCCGGCGCCAGATCTTCGGTGGGGGCAGTAGAACACGGCGCCGGGCAAAGCCGCAGATCAGCTTGTGTTAATCCTGAACATATCAGTTTGGCGCGGGTGGGGCCTTTTCAAGGCGGAAATGTGGTGGCGGCGCGATCAGGCTCGCGTGACCTGGATTTCGAAACACAAGGAGAGCTCGTTGTTCCCGCCGCTGCGTTCGTAGTGGATGTCACTGCTCAATTCCCGGATCAGTAACCAGCCAAAGCCGCCTTCCGGAAGCTGATCCAGGGGAACGTCGATATCGGCTGGTTTACCGTCCGGCAACTGGCCATCGGGGAATGGCGCGCCGGCATCGCTGATATTGATCCACAGCCGTTGCGGGTCCAGCGAACAGCGAATGCGGACATCGCCGGGGGCCGAGCCTGCATATGCGTGTTCAACGACATTGTTCACTGCCTCGGCCAGTGCGATCTGAACCTCATCCACCCGCAACTCCGGGATGCCCATCTTGCGCAATCGCGCTACAACCTCTGAGATGCCAGAACGGGCATCCAGTTCCGTAGCCGTGAACGAGCAGGCAAAGGTTTCAGCCATTTTTGTCTCGCTTCGCGCGGTGTTTCGTTCGTGTTCTTGCTGGCGCAATCACATGCCGACTTTTTGTTCTGCCATCGCTTCATTGAGCGAGCCGTACAGATTGAAGATCGTATCCATGCGCGTCAGGCGGAAAACCTTTTCCACCATCGGCGAAGGGCCCGCCAAATCAAGGCGTCTCCCCTGGCCCAGCTGCTTCATAGCGGCGACAATTGCGCCAAGGCCGCTGGAATCGATGAATTGGACCTCAGACAGATCCAGAATCACGCGTTCCGGACCGCTTTCAGTGGCCGACCGCATGTCTTCCTTGAACCGAATCGCCATGGCGGCGTCGATCCGCTCCGCGTTGACTGTCACAATCTGCGCGCCGTCCGTTACAGTGCTGGATAGGCTCATAGTATTTCCCCGGGGGTCATCTGTATTTCACAAGAACTCTAGACCTCAAAGCTTAGCATTCTGTATGGATAATTTCGACGATTGGAGGAAAATTTCATGAAACAAGTTGTGATTGCCGGTGCGGCCCGAACGCCGATGGGCGGGTTCCAGGGCGTATTCGACGGTGTAACCGCCGCTGAACTGGGCGGAGCCGCGATCAAGGCAGCCTTGTCCGGAGCCGGTGCAGAGACGGTTGACGAGGTTCTGATGGGCTGCGTTCTGCCCGCGGGCCAAGGCCAGGCGCCCGCGCGACAGGCCGGGTTCGCAGCCGGTCTGGGTGAAGAGGTTCCGGCCACCACCCTGAACAAGATGTGCGGTTCCGGCATGAAGGCGGCGATGATCGCCTACGACCAGATTGCGCTGGGTCAGGCGGATACGATGATTGCGGGCGGCATGGAAAGCATGACCAATGCGCCCTACCTGCTGCCCAAGATGCGCGGTGGTGCCCGGATCGGTCATGGCCAGGTCATCGACCACATGTTCCTCGACGGGTTGGAAGACGCATATGACAAGGGACGCCTGATGGGCACCTTTGCCGAGGATTGTGCGGAAAAGTTCCAGTTCACCCGCGAGGCGCAGGACCAATATGCGCTGGCGTCCCTTTCGAATGCTCTGGATGCCGAGCGCAGCGGTGCCTTTGAAGGTGAGATCACGCCTGTGACCCTGCACACCCGCAGCGGCGAGCGGATCATCACCACCGACGAGCAGCCTCAGTCGGCCCGCCCGGAAAAGATCCCGAACCTGAAACCCGCCTTCCGCAAGGATGGCACGGTGACGGCGGCCAATGCCTCGTCCATTTCCGATGGTGCAGCCGCATTGGTTCTGGCCTCTGAAGAGGCGGCCAAGGAAAAGGGCCTCAATGTGCGGGCGCGGATCATGGGCCATGCCAGCCATGCTCAGGCGCCCGGCTGGTTCACCACCGCACCGGTTCCAGCGGCGCAGAAGCTTTTGAAACGACTTGGCTGGTCGGTCGATGACGTGGATCTGTGGGAGGTGAACGAGGCTTTTGCCGTGGTGCCCATGGCCTTCATGCATGAGATGGGGATCACCCGTGACAAGGTGAACGTCAACGGCGGCGCCTGTGCGCTGGGCCATCCCATCGGCGCATCCGGCGCGCGGATCATGGTGACGCTGCTCAACGCGCTTGAAAAACGCGGGTTGAAACGGGGCGTTGCGGCGATCTGCATCGGTGGCGGCGAAGGCACAGCCATCGCGATCGAGCGCGTCTGATCGCGGATCAATCCTTTTGGAGGGCGGGGACCAGTTCCTCGCCTTTTTTCGTTTCTGATCTGCCGCTGCGTCACACCGCTTGCGTGGCAACTCAGCTCCCCGCACTCTGTTTCACGTATTCAATGACGTTTTGACCGAACCACTGGCGGGTTTGGTGCTGGGAGATTTCCAATGAAGAAACTGAAGCTGCTTTGGGCGCTGGTGCGTGTTTTGTTGCCCGAGGGTCTTGTAAGCAGGCTCTACGCGGGATCCTTGCCGGTTGTCGATGCTCGGCAGGCCGATCCAAAGGCGCAGGCGGTTGCGGATCTGGTGGAGTTGGTGCGCGATCCGGGCGCCGTGCCCTCGGTCGAGGAAAGCCGCGCGCAGCTGGCCGGTTTCATCGAGAAATTCGATGCGCCCTGTACGGCCAGAGTTGAGCGGTGCGACATAACCTTGCCGGGAGCGGATGGCCCTCGGCCTGCGCGCCAGTACCTGCCGGACGGGATCGATCCGGGTCAGCCCATGCCCTGCCTGATGTATCTGCATGGCGGTGGTTGGATCCAGGGCAGCATCGATACCCATGATGCGCTTTGTGCCAAGCTGGCGGCGCGTGCAGGTATTTGTGTTGTGGCCTACAGCTATCGTCTTGCGCCCGAGCACCCTTTTCCGGCGGCGCCGCAGGATGTCATGGCGGGATATCGCGCGCTTTTGGACCACGCCGAGGACCTTGGCATAGACCCTCATCGCATTGCGGTCGGTGGCGACAGCGCCGGTGCCAACCTGACGGCAAGCCTGTTGCACAGCCTGTCCGAGGCGGCGGTGCCCCTGCCAATGGCGCAGCTATTTATCTACCCGGCGGTGGATGCGCGGCTCACTTCGGCCTCGGTCGAGGCGCTGCATGACCATGCTCTTCTGTCTCGCACGCGGATGCAGTGGTACATGGATCAGTATATCCCGAAAGGTCACGACAGGCTGGCGCCAGAGGTCTCGCCTTTGATGTCGCAGCATCTTGCCGGTCAGCCACAGGCCTTTGTACTGGTCGCAGGCCATGACCCCCTTTGGGACGATGGGCTGTCCTACGCGGGGGCGCTGGAACAGGCGGGCGTTCCCGTCACCGTCTCGCGCTATCCGGGTCAGATCCACGGTTTCCTGAACCTCACCAAGGTGGTCCCCCAAGGGGATCTGGCCATTTCCGAGGCAGCGACGTGGCTGGGACTGGCGCTGAATGCCGACTCGTGACGCGGTCTTGCACTGCTGCGCCCGTCGCGGGATACAGCAGCCATGAAACTGACAGATGCGGGAGCCTGCCCCATGAGCCTCGATTACAGCACCCTGGCAAAGACGATCGCCGCCCTGACTGAGGGGGAGGACGACGAAGTCGCCCTGATGGCCACCGTGGCCTGCGAAGTGCATCACAGCGACGACCGGTTCGACTGGACCGGGTTCTATCGGGTGGTGGCGCCCGAACTGCTGAAGATCGGGCCCTATCAGGGCGGGCACGGCTGCCTGCAGATCCCGTTTTCGCGCGGGGTCTGCGGCGCGGCGGCGCGCAGCGGCGAAGTGCAGCTTGTGCCGGATGTCGAGGCCTTCCCCGGTCATATCGCCTGCGCCTCTTCCACACGGTCGGAACTGGTTCTGCCGGTCTGGAACAAAGCGGGGGATCTGATCGGCGTCTTTGATATCGACAGCGACCAGCCGGATGCCTTCACGCAGGAGGACGCTGACGAACTGGGGGCGATACTTCGTCAGGTCTTTGCCCGCTAGCTACGGATTTCTCCGATCGTCGTGAAAAAATGCTTTGAGATTTCACCGCTTCGGGCCATCGTGAAAAAGTAGACTATTTTTTCACGGCCCGGAGTCCCTCTTTGTCAGATCTGTCCCCGCCCTCAGCCACTCTTGGCGCCGACATCCGCGCTCTGCGCAAGGCACGCGGGCTGACGCTGGCGGAAATTGCCGAGCGGCTTGAGCGTTCCGTCGGCTGGCTCAGCCAGGTGGAGCGGGATCTGTCGGAGCCGTCGATTTCGGATCTTCGCCAGATTGCGCAGTGTCTGGGCGTGCCGATGTCGATGCTGTTTGCCCATTCGAACGTCCCCGCTGAGGAGCAGGGCTATGTGGTGCGCGCAGGCGCCCGCCGCCCAATGGGCTCGGGCGAGGAAGGTCTGATCGAAGAGCTGCTCTCGCCTGACCTCACCGATGATTTCGAGATGGTGCATTCCACCTTTGCGCCGCACTCGCGTATGCAGACCCCGGCGGACCGCCCCACGCAGGAGGTGGGCTACATCATCTCGGGCAAGCTGGATCTGGTGATCGGCGGGCGCGCCTTCACCGTCGGCCCCGGCGACAGTTTCCGCATTCGCCATGAACCTTATCAATGGGCCAACCCCTATGACGTGCCCGCCGTGGCCGTCTGGGTCATCGCCCCGCCGGTGTACTAAGGGGGGCGACAATGAGTTTCGAAGCCTGGAGTGTTTTTGCCCTGTTCTGGGTGGTCTTTGTGACCACGCCCGGCCCGAATGCGGTAAACTGCATCTCGAACGGCATGACCCTTGGTCTGCCCAAGGCGATGCTGGGAGTGCTGGCGATCCTCACGCAGGCCAGTGCGTTTCTGATTTTTTCGGCCCTCGGCGTGACGGCCCTGATCGCGGCCTCCCCGACCGGGTTTTTTGTGGCCAAGGTGATCGGCGCGGGGTTTCTCATCTTTCTGGGCGTTCGTGGCTGGCTCAATGCCACGCGGCCCACGCCCGCGGTCGAGCGTCCCGCCCGTCATGTCTACCTGCACGCGCTGGCCGTTGCCACGATCAACCCCAAAAGCGTCGCCGGATACCTTGCGGCCTTTTCCCAGTTCGTGCAGCCGGGTGTTCCCATCTGGGAGCAGATGGCGGTGATCATGCCCACCGCTCTGGTGCTGACGACCCTCAGCTACACCGGGTTTACGTTGCTGGGTGTTCTGATGGGCAAGGCGGCGCTGAAAGCCGTGTTCAACGTCTGGATCCGCCGGGTGCTGGCAATCTGCTTCATTGTCTACGGCGTTCTTCTGGGCGCCAGCAGCACACCGAATCTGGAGTCAGTCCGATGATCAAGGGATCCTGCCTGTGCGGAAACATCCGCTTTGAAACCGCTGCCGCACCGCAGGGAGCCTCCATGTGCCATTGCGGCCAGTGCCGCAAGCAGTCGGGCGGTATCTGGGCCTCGGCCTATGTGCCGGAGGCGGAGCTTGCGATCACCGGATCCGTCAGCTGGTTCCATGCCTCACCGGACGCCAAACGGGGATTCTGCGCGCGCTGCGGGTCTTTCCTGTTCTGGAAGGCTCATGACGAAGACACCATCAGCTTTGCCCTTGGCGCGGTCGATGACCCGACGGGGCTGAAGATCGAAAAGCACATCTTTACGGCCAGCAAGGGCGATTTCTACGAGATCGCCGACGGGCTGCCTCAGAAACCATAGCACTCAAAGCAAAAGGGAGCGGATATGTCTGATTTTCCATCAAAGGCCCGCGTGGTCATCATTGGCGGCGGTGTCGTCGGTTGTTCCTCCCTTTATCATCTGGCCAAGAAGGGCTGGAGCGACTGCGTTCTTTTGGAAAAGAACGAGCTGACGGCGGGCTCGACCTGGCATGCGGCGGGCAATGTGCCGACCTTTTCCACCTCCTGGTCGATTATGAACATGCAGCGCTACTCGACCGAGCTTTATGCGCGGCTGGGCGATGAGGTCGACTACCCGATGAATTATCATCAGACGGGGTCGATCCGGCTGGCGCACACGAAGGAACGGATGCAGGAGTTCGGGCGCGCCGCCGCCATGGGCCGCTATCAGGGCATGGGGATGGAGATCCTGACGCCGGAAGAGGCCAAGGCGCGCTATCCCTTCCTTGAAACCCACGATCTGGCGGGCGCCCTTTATGATCCCAACGACGGCGATATCGACCCGGCGCAGGTGACGCAGGCGCTGGCCAAGGGCGCGCGCGACATGGGCGCGAAGATTCTGCGCTTTTGCCCGGCAACCGGCGTGACCCAGAACGATGATGGCACCTGGATCGTGCACACCGACAAGGGTGATATCGCCTGCGACTATGTGGTCAACGCCGCTGGATACTATGCGCAGCGGGTGGGCGAATGGTTCAAACCCTATGGCGGGCGCACCGTGCCGATGATGGTGATGAGCCACCAATACCTGCTGTCCGAGGAAATCCCCGAGATCGAAGCCCACAGCAAGGAGACCGGCAAGAAGCTGCCGCTTTTGCGGGATGTGGATGTCTCCTACTACCTGCGGCAGGAAAAACACGGCTTCAACTTGGGCCCTTATGAGCCTAACTGCCGTGCCCATTGGGATACCGACGCCGATCCCATGCCCGAGGATTTTTCGTTCCAGCTGTGGAACGACGATCTGGACCGGATCGAGGATATCGTCACCGACGCCATGGCACGTGTGCCTGCGCTGGCCACGGCGGGTGTTTCGCGCGTGATCAATGGGCCGATTCCCTATGCGCCAGACGGCCTCCCCCTGCTGGGGCCGATGCCGGGCGTGAAGAACGCCTTCGAGGCCTGCGTTTTCACCTTCGGCATTGCCCAGGGGGGCGGTGCGGGCAAGGTGCTTGCGGAATGGATTGTCGATGGGCAGACCGAATGGGACATGTGGTCCTGCGATCCGCGCCGCTACACCGATTACACCGATCACGACTACTGCGTCGCCAAGGGGATGGAGGTCTACGGCCACGAGTATGCCATGCACTTTCCCCGCCACGAATGGCCCGCCGGGCGCGACAAGAAACTCTCGCCCGTGCATGAAAGGGTCAAGGCGCTGGGCGGGCAGATGGGCGCCTATAACGGCTGGGAGCGCGCCAACTGGTTCGCCAAACCCGGCGATGACACCTCCGAGGAAGCAACCCGCACCTGGGACCGCTCTGGCCCTTGGGAGGCGCGCATCCGTGAGGAATGCGAGGCGGTGCGCGATCACTGCGGCGTTCTGGACTTGCCCGGTTTTTCCCGGTTCGAGGTCAAGGGAGAGGGTGCACGTGAGTGGCTGCTCGGCAAGATTACCGGTGGCCTGCCCGGTGAGGGGCGCATGGGTCTGGCCTATTTCACCGATCCCCGCGGCCGCATCCTGACCGAGATGAGCGTGATGTGGCACGGGGAGGATCACTATATGCTGATCACCGCCGCCACGGCCCAGTGGCATGACTACGATGTGCTGGCGCATGACCTGCCCGAGGGGATCATGCTGCGGGACCGGACGCGAGATTTCTCGACCCTCATCGTCACCGGCCCCGCCGCGCGCGACATCTTCACCGCCATCGGAACCGAGGCGGACCTGTCTTTGCCCTGGCTGTCGGTGCAGACTGCGCGCATTGCAGGAGTCGACTGCGGTCTGGCGCGGGTGTCCTTCGCAGGGGAACTGGGCTGGGAAATCCACGCAG
This sequence comes from Phycobacter sedimenti, assembly GCF_038148855.1. Lineage (NCBI taxonomy): Bacteria > Pseudomonadati > Pseudomonadota > Alphaproteobacteria > Rhodobacterales > Roseobacteraceae > Phycobacter > Phycobacter sedimenti. Next base: position 61,612 of record NZ_JBBVGR010000011.1, read on the forward strand.
CCCCCGACGACATCCCGGCGCTCTATGATGTTGTGCTGGAAGCCGGTGCCAAACCCTTTGGCATGTACGCGCTGAACTCCCTGCGGATCGAGAAAGGATACCGCGCCTGGAAAGGGGACCTTTCCACCGATTATTCCGCAATCGAAGGGGGGCTGGATCGTTTCATCCGGCTGGGCAAGCCGCAGGATTTCCCCGGCAAGGCGGTGCTGGCGGCAGAGGCAGAGACCGGCCCGGCGAAACGCTTTGTCACCCTGGTGGTCGAGGCGGCAGAGGCGGATGCCCCTTACATGTCCTGCATCTGGAAGGATGGGGAGATCGTGGGAGAGACCACTTCGGGCGACTGGGGCTACCGCGTCGGCGCCTCCATCGCGCTGGGCATGCTGCGCAGTGACCTGGCTGTTCCGGGCACCGAGTTGGAGGTGGAAATCTACGGGCAGATGTGCAGGGCCGTTGTGCAGCAGGACGAACCGCTCTGGGATCCTCAGAATGCCCGCTTGCGCGCCTGAGGTGCCGCAGCCAGGGCGCAATCAGAAGAGTTTGGAGAGTGTAGATGTCCGATATCACATTGCTTGACGGCTCCATCGGTCAGGAGCTGGTGAAACGAGCCAAGGGGCAGCCCACGCCCATGTGGTCCACCTCCGTGATGCTTGAGCAGCCCGAAGCGGTGCGCGCCGTGCACAAAGCCTATTTCGATGCGGGTGCCACGATTGCAACGGCCAATACCTATGCCGTGCACCGGGATCGGCTGCCCATGGGCGGGCTGGAGGACCGGTTCGAAGAGCTGATCGACATGGCGCTGCAGGGCGCCTGCGCGGCGCGCGATGCCAATGGCGGGGGCCGCGTTTCCGGAGCAATGGGGCCGCTTGGGGCGACCTATCGCACGGACAAGACGCCCCCGGCAGATGAGGCCGCGCCGCTCTTTGCCGAACTGGTGGAACTGATGCGCGACCGGGTCGATCTGTTCATCCTGGAAACCGTCGCCTCAGTCGATCAGGCGCGGGGCGGATTGATGGGCTGCCAGAAGGCAGACCGCCCGGTGTGGCTGTCGGTGACGGTCGATGATGAGGACGGAACCCGCCTGCGCTCCGGCGAGCCGGTTGCGGATCTGGCGCCTGTGGTGGCCGAATTTGCGCCGGATGCGGTGCTGGTCAACTGCTCCCGCCCCGAGGCGATCCCGGCGGGCCTTGAGATCCTCAAAACCTTTGGTCGCCCCTTTGGCGCCTATGCGAACGGTTTCACCAAAATATCCGAAGGGTTCCTGAAGGACGCCCCGACAGTGGACGCTCTGGAAAAGCGCAAGGATCTGGGGCCCGAAGCCTATGCCGACCTGGTCATGGGGTGGATCGACCAGGGTGCGACTATCGTTGGCGGCTGCTGCGAGGTTGGTCCCGATCACATCGCCGAACTAGCCCGCCGCCTGAAGGCGGACGGACATCACATCGTCTGACCGGCAGCAAAAGGGGGCGCGATGACGCAGAAAACCGGCACCCGGAAAGAAGGTCCATGGCAGATCGATATTCTGGTCTGCGAGGGCTTCGTTCTGACTGAAATGGCTGCCGTGACGGATACGCTGCGGATTGCCAACCGGGTTCTGGCGCGCCCTCAGTTTGAATGGACCGTGCGCTCGGCCATTGGTGGGCGTATCGGCTGCCGTTCGGGCCTCAATGTCGAAACCGAGCCTTTTGTGGCGCGGCCCGATGCGGATTTCACCTTTGTGCTCGGTAACAGCGATCCCGGCCATCCCGGCCTGTCATTGGGCCGGGTGATTCAGAGCTATACCAGCCGTGGAACACAGGTATATCTGCTGGCCGAAGCTGCCGCCCGACATATCCGTAATCAGAGCGGCAAGACCGGCCCGCATACGACCCATTGGGAAAACTCGGACCTGTTGCGGGAACAGCTTGGGCTGGATCCGGGCAGCCAGACCCTTGCCCATGAGGACGGTCTGGTGGTGACCTGCGCCGGCATGGGCGCCACCACCGATATCGTTCTGGCGCTGGTGGGCAGGCTGACCTCGGCGGCGGTGCAGGTAACCGTGGCGAATATCCTCTTGCATGATCACATCCGCGATTTTGCCTCGCTGCAGCCCTTTTCTGGGCATGGCCCCACCACTTCGGGAGATCGCGATCTGGACAATTGCATCCGCCTGATGCAGGCCCATATCGAGGAGCCCTTGCCGATCAGCGCAATCGTGGCGGAGCTGGGCCTGTCCAACCGGTCGCTGGAACGCAAGTTCAAGACGTTCTTTGGCGCCACGCCCAACGGCTTTTATCGCGAAATGCGGCTGAGCAAGGCAAACAACCTCTTGCTGAATACCACGCTGAGCGTGCGAGAAATCGGCCTCGCCTGCGGCTTTCCCAACGGGTTCTCTTCACTCTACAAATCGGTCTTCGGGATCACGCCTTTTGCCCTGCGAAAACAGCGCCGGGCGCATTCTTCTGTTGGCTAGCGTTTCACCACAGGTCAGGCAAAGACCAGGCTCGCGCTGACGTTTTTGATGCATTTCCTGCCGTCTATACGTGCCACTATGGGCCAGAGACATTGCCTTCGGAGTGCACGAGATGAGCGATCTTCCTACATCGGCCCGCGTGGTCATCATCGGCGGCGGCGTGGTGGGCTGCTCGGTGGCCTATCACCTGACCAAGCTTGGCTGGACTGATGTGGTGCTGTTGGAACGCAAGCAGCTCACCTCGGGCACCACATGGCATGCGGCGGGGTTGATCGGTCAGCTGCGCGCCTCGTCCAATATGACGAAACTCGCGCGCTATTCTGCGGACCTTTATCTGGGGCTTGAGGAAGAGACGGGCGTTGCCACCGGCATGCGCCAGGTCGGGTCTGTTTCGGTCGCGCTGACGGATGAGCGGCTGGAGGAACTGTACCGGAACGCCGCCATGGCGCGCGCCTTTGGTGTGCCGGTTGAGGAACTGTCCCCGGCCGAAGTCAAAGAGCGCTACGGCCATATCAAACTTGATGGGGTCACCGGCGGTGTCTGGCTGCCCACGGACGGTCAGGCGGATCCGGCGAATATTGCGCTGGCCCTGGCCAAGGGCGCCCGCCAGCGCGGCGCGCTGGTGAAGGAGCGGATCAAGGTCACCGGCCTTTCCCGCGAAGGGCGCCGGGTAACGGGGGTCGATTGGGCGTCCGATTCAGGCTCTGATACAGGGCATATCGCCTGTGACATGGTGGTGAACTGTGCCGGGATGTGGGGGCACGAGGTGGGCCGGATGGCGGGTGTCAACGTACCGCTTCATGCCTGCGAGCATTTCTACATCGTCTCTGAGCCGATCCAGGGCCTCACCCAGATGCCGGTGCTGCGGGTGCCCGATGAATGCGCCTACTACAAAGAGGACGCAGGCAAGATCATGCTTGGCGCCTTTGAGCCAAACGCCAAACCTTGGGGCATGACCGGCATTCCCGACAGTTTCGAATTTGATCAGCTGCCCGAGGATTTCGACCATTTCGAACCCATCCTGGAGGCGGCCTGCAACCGCATGCCTTTGCTGGCGGAGGCGGGGATTCATACCTTCTTCAACGGCCCCGAAAGCTTCACACCCGACGATGCCTATCATCTGGGTCTGGCGCCCGAGATGGACAATGTCTGGATCGCGGCAGGGTTCAATTCGATCGGGATCCAGTCGGCAGGTGGCGCAGGCATGGCGCTGGCACAGTGGATGCAGGACGGCGAAAAGCCCTTTGACCTTGGTGACGTGGACATCAGCCGGATGCAGCCGTTTCAGGGCAACAAACATTATCTGTTCGAACGCTCCAAGGAAACATTGGGCCTGCTATACGCCGATCACTTCCCCTATCGGCAAAAGGCCACCGCGCGCGGGGTGCGGCGCTCGCCTTTCCATCACCACCTTGCCGAAGCGGGCGCCGTCTTTGGGGAACTGGCGGGCTGGGAGCGCGCCAATTGGTTCGCTGCGGAGGGCCAGTTGCGTGAATATCACTACAGCTGGAAGCGGCAGAACTGGTTCCAGAATTCCGCTGCCGAACACCGTGCGGTGCGGGAAAACGTCGGCATGTACGACATGTCCTCCTTCGGGAAGATCCGCGTGGAGGGGCCCGATGCCGAAAGCTTCCTCAACCACATCTGCGGGGCGAACATGTCCGTTCCGGTGGGCAAGATCGTCTATACGCAGTTCCTCAATACCCGCGGCGGGATCGAGGCGGATGTGACCGTCACGCGCCTGTCAGAGACTGTATACCTGGTTGTGACGCCCGCGATCACCCGACTGGCGGATGAAACGCGAATGCGGCGGCTGGCCGGAGACTACCGCGTGACGATCACGGATGTGACTGCGGGTGAGGGCGTTCTGGCGGTGATGGGACCGCGCTCGCGCGAGTTGTTGCAAAAGGTATCACCCAATGACTTCTCGAACGCGGTGAACCCCTTTGGGACGGCGCAGGACATCGAGATCGGCATGGGGCTGGCGCGCGCGCACCGGGTCTCATATGTCGGGGAACTGGGGTGGGAGATCTATGTCTCTGCCGACATGGCCGGTCATGTATTCGAGGTGCTGTACGAGGCCGGACAGGAGATGGATCTGAAGCTGTGCGGCATGCACATGATGGACAGTTGCCGGATCGAGAAGGGCTTTCGTCATTTCGGCCATGACATCACCTGCGAGGATCACGTGATCGATGCGGGGCTCGGCTTTGCGGTGGATCTGACCAAGCAGGATTTCATCGGCAAGGCCGCGGTTGCCGCCCGCAAGGAAAGCGGCCCGAAATCCCGTATGCTGCAATTCCGGGTGACCGATCCCGAACCGTTGCTTTATCACAACGAACCGCTGCTGCGCGACGGAGAGATCGTCGGCTATGTGTCCTCTGGCGCCTATGGCCATACCTTGGGGGGCGCCATCGGCATGGGATATGTCCCTTGCGAAGGGGAAAGCGCGGCAGAGGTGCTGGCCTCCGCTTATGAGATCGACGTGATGGGCGCCCGCGTGAAAGCAGAGGCCTCCCTAAGGCCGATGTATGACCCGAAATCAGAGCGGGTGAAGGCGTGATGCGGCTCTAACACGGGATAATTTGCCAGAAATATGGGGGTGGTGCGCAGTGTGACCACCCCTGTTGTTTTTGTGCATTCCCTTCGCCTGCAAAGCTGCCATAAAGGCCGCAGAGGAGAGCCGAGATGACCAGCCACAAGCCCGACAACGTCGACACCCCGCAGGGATTGGCCTTTGCCATCACGGCCTATTTGCTTTGGGGTTTCTTGCCGCTCTACATGAAGGCGGTCTCGCATATTCCGGCGGCCGAGGTGGTGGCGCACCGGGTGATCTGGTCGGTACCGCTTGCCGGAGCGTTGCTGATCCTGCTGCGCCGCACCGACGATCTGCGCGCCGCCCTGCGGAGCCCGCGCACCCTTGTGATGGCTTGCCTGACGGCGGTGCTGATCTCGGTCAACTGGGGGATCTATGTCTGGTCCATCGCCACGGATCACGCGCTTGATGCCGCTCTCGGATATTACATAAACCCCCTGTTTAGTGTCGCACTGGGCGCCCTTTTACTGGGTGAGCGTCCGACCCGGACGCAGATGGTTGCCATCGCCCTTGCAGCCGCCGCAGTGGTGGTTCTGACGGTCGAAACCGGCAGCCTGCCCTGGGCTGCGATTGGCTTGACCTTCAGTTGGGGGTTTTATGCCTTCTTCAAGAAATGGTTGCCGGTCGGCCCGAACCAGGGGTTTCTGTTGGAGGTGCTGATCCTTTCTGTACCTGCTCTTTGCTATCTCGCTTACCTCGGGGCGGTGGGAGGAGGGCATTTCACCGTCAGCTTGCAGCAAAGCCTGCTTCTGATGGGCTGTGGAGTGGTGACGGCGGTGCCCCTGATCATCTACGCGAACGGGGCAAAACTGTTGCGGCTGTCGACCATCGGAATTCTTCAATACATTGCTCCGACGCTCATCTTCCTCGTCGCCGTCTTTGTCTTTGGTGAGGAATTCGGCCATGCCCGCATGATCGCTTTCCCGATGATCTGGGCCGCGCTGGTGATCTACTCGATCCCGCTGATCCGGCAGATGCGGCGCAAGCCCGGAACGGCAAAGCCGGGCTGAATCAGTCTCTAAGCAAGTTTTTTTCAATCTCTTTGGCCAACCGCTCTGCCCAGAGCGCATAGGCGCGCGGATTTGGATGATAGCCGTCTTCCGCCGCCAGTTCAGGATCGCTTGGCAACTCGAAAGGCAGGTGGTGCAGCCCGAAAATCTGCATGGAAAGCCGGGCCAGCCTGTTGTCCAGTCGCTGCGCCTGACGCCCCAGCGCCCAGGCGAGCGGCTGGGGCAGGGCGGGGAAATGCTCCATCTGTGGCACCCCGCAGGCCAAGATCTGCCGCACGCCGAACCGATCGGCCAACAACCGCGCCAAACCCTTTTGCTGGCGCGCAAATCTGCGCTGCGAAACGGCCCCGGTCACATCATTCACGCCAAGTGCCAGAACGGCCACGTCAAAGGGCTGCGCGGGCAGGTTGGTCAGCCGCTGCAGGGTGTCTGCTGTGGCGTGACCGGTCGTGGCCTCAAGCCGCCAATGCACCTCCCACCGCGGTGCAAGGCGCGTCACCAGTTGACCCGCAAGCGCCTGATCCTGATGCGCGGCACCAACGCCAGCGGCAGAGCTGTCTCCGGCAATCAAAAGGCGTAAGGGCGGACCCGATCCCATACGCCCCTGTCTCGGACCTTCAGGTTCCGGCAGGCGCAGTGCCTTGCGCCGCACCGCTAACCCTTGCGCGATCAACACGGGCAACAGCGGCAGGCGCAGGATCTGGTCGATTGCGATCATGGCACGGTTGGAAATATCAGGCTCTAATAGGAGGCAGTTAGCTGAGTGCCTCGCGGAATTTCAGGAAGCGGGCGTCGGTCTGAACCCGCGCATTCATAGCATCACGCAGTGCGCCGACCGATTTGTAGGGGCGCATGACCACTTCGAAGGTCTCGATCAACCCGTCGTCGTTCAGCGTTATCAGATCCACGCCCACGGCGTCGAACTCACCGATCTTGCACTGGAATTCCAGCGCCCAGTCGTTACCCTCTCCCATGATGCGGCGGTAGCGAAAATCGGAAAACACCTGCCCCACATGTCCCAGAACTGCAGCCACCGGCGCGCGCCCCGTCCAGGTTTTCCAATAGGTCGGCGGCAGGAATTTCACGTCTTCGGCCAGTAGCTCGGCGATCAGGTGTTCCTCGCCCTTGGCGACGACCTCCTGCATGCGGGTGATGGTTGGATGCATTGTCTCTCTCCCTCTTTGCAGCCGATCCTGCCCTTGCGTCGCAGTGAGGGGCAAGAAGGACGTCGCGGGAACTTGCCGCAGACAGGGCGAGACGCTAGGCAGGCGCCATGACCCTATCGAGCGAATACACCCCGCCGCAGGATCCCCTGGAGATCCTGCTCCACGATGCGCAGATCCTTGCGGTGAACAAACCGGCAGGGCTTTTGAGCGTGCCGGGGCGGGGGGAGCATTTGTCCGATTGCCTGCTCAGCCGGGTCCAGCTTGCCTTTCCCGAGGCGTTGCTTGTGCATCGGCTGGACCGGGACACCTCGGGCGTCATGATCTTTGCGCTGACGCCCCATGCGCAGCGGCACCTGTCGATGCAGTTCGAAAAGCGCACCGCCCGCAAGGCCTATGTGGCGCGTGTTTCCGGGCGGTTGGAGCCGCGATCAGGTACGGTGGATCTGCCCCTGATCGTGGACTGGCCGAACCGACCGCGCCAGATGGTCTGCCAGGAAACGGGCAAGCCAGCGGTGACGGACTGGAGGGTGATCAAATATGAGGAGGGCGAAACGCGCGTGCGACTGACGCCCAAGACGGGACGGTCGCATCAGTTGCGGGTGCATATGCTATCGCTCGGGCATCCAATTCTGGGCGATCCGCTCTATGCCGAAGGGGCGGCGCGGGATTTTCCCCGCATGATGCTCCATTCCGAGGAGCTGCGGATCAAGCATCCCGATAGTGAAGAATCGATGAAATTCCGGGCCAAGGCGCCGTTCTGATCAGGCCTCAACCCGGTGCCAGCTGTCCGGCAGGATGTCGGGGTTGTGAAGCTTGGGATCTCCGAACCACTGCGCCGGGCCGGTGACGCGTTTTTCCGGGTTGGGGTTCAGCCATGCCGCCCACCAGGAGAAGGAGCTGTTGGCGATGATGTTGTGCTGGCACAGCGTCATCAGCCGCATGTCCTCGAAGTCCGTTTCGGGTCCGTTGAAATCCACCACGATCTTCTCGCAGGGCAGAGGCAGGTTTTCCTTGGCCCATTGGGGATCATCGGAAAACACAAAGACCGTAGGTGTGCCGGAAAGCCCGTCGAGGATGCGCGCAAGGGCAGCCTCGTAGTAGGCCTGATCGCAAAGCACATGGGCCGCAAGCGCCAGGTAGTCGCCGCGGCGTACATGCAAAGAGATCGCGTTGCAGCCGTGGATGCGATCGGCCATTTCGGCGTTCTGGGTGTTGGAGAATTCCGGGAAAATGAAATCGGAGCGGATGCGGTCGGCAATCCCGGCAAAGTACCTCTCGCTCTGCCAGTAGCCGTGCAAATAGGTGTCATCACCCCAGGTATCGAAATCCGCGTTGTAGCCGAGGCCCCGTTCGCGCTGAAACCTTGGTGCGCGACCGAAGGCCCGCCAGATGGCATAACGCAGGAGCGCATCGCTTTTCAGCGGTGGAAGAGCAGAAGGAGCGACCAGATCCAGATCGAAGACCCGTGTCAGGACACCTTCACCGCGCCGGATGGCTTCTCGCGTGTCAAGGGAGACCGAGGTTCCGGTGCGTTCGGCAAGGGCGCGGGCGGCGGCGTATTGGAACATCTGGTTGCCAAGGCGGCCGTGCAGGCGGGCGGTGATCATTGCGACTGTCTGTCCATGCGAAGGATCCGTTTGGTCCTGCATATCGGTGTGGCGGACACATTGAAAGGTCGATACCGCGTGGAACGGTTTGCAATGGGCTTGGAAACCTGAGCCCTCCCGCCCGTCGTCAGCCTTCCTGATGGAAGACATCCTCCCGTTGGGCCCGGCGCCGCGCAAGGCGCGGCGCCGGGCCCAAGGTCGCCAAGGGTGTCGTGGCCATGCCACGGCATCCTGCGGGCGCGGGAGAGCTGCGATTCAGCCTATCCGCAGGTTCAGAGGAAACTGCGGATGGTTTTCAGGGCGCCATCAAGAGCCTCACCCTTCTCGTCTTGCAGGGCAGCTTCACGCAGGCGGGCGACCCACTCAGGGCCGTCGTCGCGGGTATCGACCAGTCTTGCACCCTCCAGCACACGGTCGAATTTCGTGAGGCCTCTGGCGTGGGTGTCGGAATAGCCCTTGATCAGTCGGCGACAGCGCAGGATTTCCACAGCCATGTCATATCGATCCGGCAGATAGGCATTGGCGCGGGACAACCAATCCTGCAGATGGGCCTGCTCCAGTGCGTGACGGTGGGTCTTGCGACGCCAGCCCCGCAAGCCACCCAGGACATAGAGCATCACAAAGCCGCGCAGGCTGTCGGTTCGGATGCGGCGGCCCTTGTTGAACAGACGATCCAGCCGCTTCATCCAGACGGGGCTTGCTTCGATCCGTGCCCCCAGACGGGCAGGAAACAGGCCTGCAATCTCCTCGGCGCGGGGATGCAGGTAGTCGGTGAGTGTCATTGCCTTGCCCACGCTGCCTATCTCACCTTCGATGCGGTCGAACCGGCTGGCGCGGGTCTTGAGATCAGCCACACGGATCACGTCGTCATAGGCCATGGCGTTGGCGATATATTTCGCCGCTTCGCGAGACAACACGTGGTCGCGGCCTGCGTCGTCCTGTGCAACAAAGGGCGCAAGCCGGTCGAGATACTCGGTGCCATAGGCGACATCCTGGAACTCAACCACCTTGCGCAGACCGGCCTCTGCCATCTCTTTGACTTCGGTCGGCAATGCGGCGATGCGGGTCATCAGATCGCCAAAGGCCCGGATCTGCTGTGGTGAGCCGGATGGGACCAGCGCCGGTATTGCCTTGGGCTGTTCCGTTGACGGGTCTTCCCCCGTCTGCGCGAGATCATACCCGGCAGCAAAGGCGCGGAGGCTGGCCTCGACCCCCTTCCCGGAGGCGCGGATCGCATCCTCAAAAGCGGACCGTTCAAACGGCAGGGCACCGGATCCGGCCAGCGCTCCGAACAGCGAGGCCGAGATCACCGATCCCGCGCCTACGGCCGCGCGTTCCATATCGGCCATGATCAGTTTTTCAGCGGCCATTTCGGCAGCAGCGCGCACCTCTTCGGCGTCGGCCATACCGTTGCCGGGCACCATCTTCTCCGACACGGCAAGCGCACGGTGGGTTGAGGCGATCAGGGTCGTGCGATCGGGTGTCACAAAGCCGCGCAGGATGGCGCGTCCGGCCTCCATCATTTCGGCTGCGATCATCACGTCCACGTCGCCCTGTGCGGGCGCCAAGGAGAACACTGGGTTCGAAACCGAGGCCGGGGCCATCTCGATGTAGTAGATCGTGGCGCCGGTGCGCTGGGCGACGCCTGCAACGCTGGTGGCCTGGGCGTTGTAGCCTTGCGAGCGCGCAAGGGATTCGATCCAATTGGTCAGCACCCCACCGCCCTGGCCACCCACTGCGAGGATTGCGAGCTTGATCACGCCGTCGAGGCCAGCGTCGCGCTGACCTGTTCCGATTGGCAGTTCGATGGACATCAGGCGGCTCCCTGGCTCACGGTACTGGAAAACTGCAGACGCCGCGCCGAACGACGACCTTGCAGCCACGAGATGATCCGCGTGCGCAGCCCCGCCTTCCAGCGTTCAAAGCCGGTGGGATTGTGCACGACACGCGCCTCGAAAAAAGACGGGCAGAGGATCGCGGCATCGGCCACCTCGCCGCAGTTGCCACAGCCGACGCAGGTTTGGTCGATATGGGCCACGGGATCGTCGCGCAGGGGATCGTCGAGTGTCTTCAGCGACAGCGAGGGGCAGCCCGACAGGCGAATACAAGCGTGATCGCCGGTGCAGATGTCCTGATCGACGCCGAAACGAGGCACCTCGACACGTGTGCCGTCCTTGATCGCAGCATTGCGCAAAGGTTTCTCGCGCCGCTGTTTGTTCAGCATGCACTCCGAGGAGGCGACGATGACCTTTGGCCCGTCATAGTCGGTGGTCAGCGCCTCGCGGATGGTGGCGCGCATCTGTGTGACGTCATAGGTGCGGTCGATCTGCCGGATCCATTTGACGCCCGCGCCCTCAAGCGCCTTGGTGATCGGGTTGTTCGTGGCCTTGCTGGCATTCTTGGCGCGGCTCGACGGAATGTCCTGCCCGCCGGTGGCGGCGGAATAGTAGTTGTCGACAATGATGGCGACGCTGTCGGATTTGTTGAACACCATGTTGCCGATCGAGGAACTCAGCCCGTTGTGCCAGAAGCCCCCATCGCCAAGGATCGAGATCGCACGCTTTTCGCCGCCGCCGTCAAAGGCCGCGTTTGAGGCCGGGCCAAGACCATAGCCCATGGTCTGCCCGCCGATTTCGAATGGAGGCAGGGCGGCGAACAGGTGACAGCCGATATCGGCCGAGATCTGGTGCTTACCGAGCTCCTGCTCCACCAGCTTCATCGAGGCAAAGATGGGCCGCTCCGGGCAGCCGGTGCAGAACCCCGGTGGGCGAATTGGCACGGTCTGGCTGAGGTCGGGGATCTCGGGCACGGGTTCGTTGGGGGCGAGGATCTGACCGGGCAGAAGGCTTGCGGCATAGGTGCGCAGGAAATCTTCGATCCCGTCTTTCATCACCTGGCCGGTGTATTCGCCCGCCTTGGGGAAGGTACCCTTGCCTTCGAGTTTCGTGCTGCTGCCCGCCTTGTAGAGCATGGCGCCAAGCTGCTGCTCGATGAACTCGGGCTGGCCTTCCTCGATCATCAGGACGGCGTCCTTGTCCTCGCAGAAGTCCAGAAGATCGCTTTGCACCAGCGGGTAGGTCACGTTCATCACGTAAAGCGGCACGTCGGTGTTGCCCGACAGATCCGCAAGGCCGAGGCGCTGAAGGGAGCGGATGACGCTGTTGTACATACCGCCGAGGCAGATCAGGCCGACTTTGCCCTCCTTTGGGCCAAAGCGTTCGTTGAGCCCATTGTCGAGGATGTATTTCTCGGCGGCGGGCCAGCGGTTTTCGATCTTGTCATGTTCGTGCTGGTAGGACATCGGCGGCAGCACCACGCGCGAGAAATCCCGCTGCGGGTTCGCCAAGGCATCGCGCACAGTCAGATCGGGGCGCTTGTTGTCGCGGCATTCGAAGGTGCCGGTCACATGGCAGGACCGGATTCGCACCATAAGCATCACGGGCGTGTTCGACGCCTCCGACAGGCCAAAGCCGTCGCCCACGGATTTCACGATGGATGGCAGGTTGGGGCGCGGATCCAGCAGCCAGAACTGTGACTTCATAGCAAAGGCATAAGAGCGCTCCTGCATGATCGAGGAGCCTTCGCCGTAGTCCTCACCGACCACCACAAGGGCGCCGCCGGTGACGCCGGAGGACGCGAGGTTCGCCAGCGCGTCCGAGGCCACGTTGACCCCAACCGATCCCTTGAAGGTGACAGCCCCCCGGATAGGATAGTGCACAGAAGCGGCCAACATCGCTGCGGCTGCCGCCTCTGACGCGTTCGCCTCGTAGCGAACGCCAAGTTCGCCAAGCAGATCCTCGGCATCGGCCAGAACGTCCATCAGGTGCGAGATCGGCGCGCCCTGGTAACCGCCTACATAGCCGACTCCATTTTCCAGAAGAGCCTTGGTGATGGCGAGAATACCCTCTCCGGTAAAGCTGTGCCCGGCGCCTTTGCGCAGGTGCTCGACTTCTGCCTTGAACGACCTTTCGGCCATGGGCGCCTCCTTGGCTCTTCTTTCGGGATCAGATCTGGTGCACGCGCACGTTGCGCAGGATGGTTTGCAGGGTGGTCACGAACTGGCGCTGCTCTTCTTCGCTGATGCCTTTGAACATCTGCGCATAGGCCGCGGCGATATGCGGCCAGAGCTTTTCCTGCGTCTCACGGCCCCTCGGGGTCATGTAGATGCGGGTGGCGCGGCTGTCGTCCGGGTCGGGGCAGCGGGAAATCAGCCCTTCCTTTTCCATCTTGTCCAGGGATCGGCTGAGCGTCGATTGCTCCACCACCGCATAGACGGCAAGTTCACGGATCAATAGCCCGTCCATCACGGAAAGCACCGCCAGCGTCCGCATCTTGGGTGTTGTCAGGCCCAGGGCCGCCATCTCGTCGCGCAGGGAGGCGTTGTAGCGCCCCATGATCCGGTTCATCAGATAGGGCGGAAAATTTTCCAGACCGATCTCTCCCAGCCGCGGCGTACCTGCGGCTTGAGGTTCTTGCGTGACAACATCATCCTCGTTCATGCACCCATCCTTTTTGCAAGGTTGTAGCCGGACCCGCCGCCCAGACCAGGTCCGGGGTGGGTCGCGGCGCCAATCATATGCAGATCCTTCACTGCGGTGGCGTTATTGACCGATTGCGGGAAGGGGCGCCAGACAAAGAACTGGTCAAGAGTGCAGGCCCCGCCATAGGGGTCGCCACCCACCAGATTCATGTTCAGATCCTGAAGATCGGCGGGGGAATAGGCGCGGCGCGCCAGTTTGATCTTGTCGAAATCCTTGATGTGGCGCGCCAGGATCGCCTCGATCCGATCGGCAAAGGCTTCGCGGGTGGCCTCGCTCCAGTCCGGCCCGGTTTCGATCGTGCCAGCGGCATCGCCCTTGATCACGCGGGGGGCGTCGGGGATCTGCAGCCAGAGAATCGCCTTGCCGTCCGGGCAGCGGGAAGGATCCATGCGTTGCGGCTGGCCGACGCAGATGGTCGGGGTTTCGGGAAGCATGCCGCGCTCGGCCTCGTTTGCGGATTTGGAGACGCTGTCCACCCCGTCGGCCAGATGGATCAGAGCCACGTCTTCCAGACCCTCGGCCAGCCATTCGGGGGCGGCGTCCAGCGCATAGTGCAGTTGGAAATTGCCGCGTCCGTGGCGGTAAGTCTTGACCGCTTCGGGCGCGTCCTCTTGAGGCAGCAGGCGGCCATAAAGCTGCGAGGGCGTAACGGATGCAATGACTGAGGCACCGTGGATCACCTCTCCGTCGCTGGTTTCCACGCCTATGGCACGCCCGTTCTGTGTGATGATCCGGGCCACATCTGCGCCGGTGCGGATCTCACCGGCATTGGAGGTGATCAGGCGGCCAAAGGCCTCGGCCGCGGCGCCCGCACCGCCCTTGACCACCGGCGCCCCGGCGGCCTCCAGCGCGAAGGCGATGACCCGGCCCATCTGGCCCGAGTAGGTGCTTTCCGGGGTCAGCCCGCAATGGAGAACCCAGGGCGCCCAAAGCGCCTGCATGTCTTCGGAGCCATAGGAGCTTTCCAGCCAGCCCCGCGCCGGTTGCAGCGCCGTGCCGACCCAGGATTTGAGACCATTGAGGCCGCGCTTCCAGGCCTGTTTCGCCATCAGTTTGGCGGTGCCCAGCGACCAGAGCGATCCACCCAGCAGAGCAAAAAGGAACTCCGCGTCCGCCTCGATCCCGCCCACATCGTGGCCATGCTGTGCCCCGTCGCCGGGATGCAGCGCATCAAAGGTTGCGATATTGGCGGCGCGGTCCATGGTCAGTACCGTGGCGCGCCCGTTCGGGCGCAGCACAGCCGTGGGGTGGGCCGTATGGCAGAATTCCAACCCATGCTTGCCCAGATCCTCGGCCAGTTCTGCATAGGCGGGGGAGGTCAGGAACAGAACGAAGGTCGCCGCCATCACATCATGGGCATAGCCCGGCAGCGTGATCTCATCGGTGCGCATGCAGCCGCCGATCCGGTCAGAGCGTTCGAGCATCACAACCGGCTGCCCCTTGCGGGACAACAGCGCGGCGGCGACCAGCGCATTGATGCCAGAGCCGATGACGATATGCGGAGCGGCGGCCATCCCCGCTTATCCCTTCGGAACCAGCGCCAGGGCGCGGATCGGGCTGCCGGTGCCGCGTTCTATCTTCAGCGGGGCGGCGATCAGGATGGCGCCCTTGGGCGGCAGCTTGTCGAGGTTGGCAAGCGAGGCCAGACCAAAGCAGTTGTCGCGGTGCAGAAGGTTATGCGCCGGATAGGGCGGCTCCATCCCGCCGGCCTGACCGGCATCGGTGCCGATGCACTGGCTACCCCAGCCCACGATCCCCTTGCTGAGGAGGTACTCGATCGCGTCCGGGGTCGGTCCGGGGCTGTGGGGGCCGGTCTCATCGGCGTTGAGGAAAGCCGCCTCGTCGCCTGCGCGTTTATCCCAGTCGGTGCGCATCACCACCCATTCGCCCTTGCCGATCTCGCCGTGCTTGGCTTCCCAGGCCTTGATCAGGTCGGCCGTCAGCAGGAAGTCCTCGTTCTCGGCGCTTTCGGCGGAGCAGTCGATCACATTGACCGGCGCAATCAGGCGCTGCACGTCGAGCGTATCGGTAAAGCCTTCCTCGTAGTCCTTCCCGGTGATCCAGTGGTGCGGCGCATCAAAATGCGTGCCGGAATGCTCTCCCAGCACCATCCAGTTCCAGGCAAAGAAGGGACCGTCCTTGTCGTATTCGCTGATCTTGTGGATCTCGACCTTGGGGGTGTTCTTTGCAAAATCCTCGGGCAGTTGCAGGATCGGTGTGTTCGGACCCAGCACGCCCGTGCAGTCCACGACTTCGATCTCTCCTGTCAAAAGCTTGGCGCCAAGCCCGTCCAATGCGGTTGTTGCGGTCATTATCGCCTCCCGTGTTGTGCGCGGTCTATCTGGTGCCGCTTTTTGTGCGATGACAAATCCATGCTAGACATATTTAAATGCATTTGCAAATATCAATATGTGAAGGATAAAGGAATCTGCCATGTCATCGGCGCCGGATGCAGTCATTGTAGGAAGCGGTCACAATTCACTGGCCTGCGCTGCGCATCTTGCTGCAAAGGGGTGGCGTGTGGCGGTCTATGAACGGGCCGAAGTTCCGGGCGGGGCCGTGAAGACGGGCGAGTACACGCTTCCCGGCTTTCGCCACGATTGGGCGGCTATGAACCTGTCGCTTTTTGCAGGGTCAGTATTTCATCAGAAATATGCCGAGGAGTTGGCGGGGCATGGGCTAGGGTTTGCACCTGCGACGGAGTGTTTCGCCTCGGTTTTTCCCGATCAGACCTGGCTGGGAATCGGGGCGGACGCCGCTGCAAATGTCGCGCGGATCGAGGGTGAAAATGCCGCTGACGCCAAAGCCTGGGAGGCTCTGAGTGCGCAGTTCCCAGCGCGTGCTGAAACTTTGTTCGCTCTTCTTGGAAGTCCGATCAATAAACGTGCATTTGCATATTTAGGGTGGAAGATCTGGCGCAAGATGGGTGCTGCGGGCCTGATGGATCTGGGGCAATTCCTCGTCTCATCCCCACGCAGCTGGCTGGAGGAGACGTTTCAGTCGCCCAAGGTGCGCGCGCTGCTGGCGGCCTGGGGCATGCATCTGGATTTTGCCCCCGATGCGGCGGGCGGCGCCCTGTTTCCCTATCTCGAAGGGCAGGTCAATCAGGCCTTTGGCATGGTGCTGGGGCAGGGCGGCGCCGACGGCATGATCAAGGCGATGGTGGCCATGATCGAATCGCGTGGCGGATCTGTGACCTGTGGCACCGAAGTCTCGCGGATCCTCCACTCTGGCGGGCGCGCCATGGGGATCGAGCTGGCCGATGGAACCCAGGTGCAGGCGAAACGGGCGGTCATTGCTAATGTGGCCCCTGCCGCGATGCTGCGGCTGACCGGCGGCACGCCGGACAAACGGTATGATCGCGGGCTGGAAAGCTTCTCCCACGCGCCGGGAACCATGATGATCCACCTCGCGATGGCGGATCTGCCAGATTGGGCGGCGGGTGCGGATCTGAAACGCTTTGCCTATGTGCACATGGCGCCGAGCCTGGATCAGATGGCGCGCACCTATGCCCAGGCCAAGGCGGGGCTGCTGCCGGACGAGCCGATTATCGTCTGCGGTCAGCCCACTGCCGTGGATCCCAGTCGTGCGCCAGAGGGCAAGCATGTTCTATGGCTGCAGGTCCGCATGGTGCCCGGACAGATCAAGGGTGATGCCGCCGGAAAGATCACCGCAACCGACTGGCGCGATGCGGCGCAGCCGATGGCAGAGCGCGCGCTCGATATCCTTGAAACCTATGCACCCGGCACAAGGGCAAAGATCCTTGGCCAGCATATCGTGACTCCCGCCATGCTGGAGGCCGACAATCCCAACCTGGTGGGCGGGGATCAGGTCTGCGGCAGTCACCATCTGAACCAGCATTTCATGTTCCGGCCCCTGCGCGGGTTCGCTGACGGCTCTACCCCCATTCGTGATCTCTATCACACCGGGGCGGCGGTCTGGCCAGGCGCGGGAACCGGAGCCGGAGCGGGATACCTGCTCGGGCAAAAACTGGCTGGCGCCTAACAAACACAACATGCCGGTCTTCCAACCAACAGGGAAACGCAAAATGAAACTCACAAGACGCACATTATTACAAAGTACCGCCGCCAGTGTGGCCCTTGCGGGCGCCAGCTTGCCCAGCTTTGCCGCCGGGATCGAGGAGCTGGTGATTGCCTATAACGTCAACCTGCCCAGTTGGGATCCCACGGTGGGGCCTTCGGCGGTGAATCCGACCATCCAAGGCATCTACCAGTCGGTCTTTGATCTGTTCATCCCTCAGAACCCGGACCTGTCCTTCGGGTCGGGTATTCTGACGGGCTATGGCTGGAGTGAGGACAAGACCAAGATCTGGATGGATGTGCGCGAAGGGGTGACCTGGCACAATGGCGATCCCCTGACGCCCGAGGACGTGGCCTGGTCGCTGGAGCGCGCGGGCAATCCTGAGACCGGCAATCCGATCCAGTTCATCTGGGGGAAGATCGGCAACTACGCCATCGAGGGCAACCGGGTGACGGCGGATGTGCTGGCCTATGAGCCGACGATCTTCAAATGGATGAGCTTCCTCACCGGCTATATTCTGCCCAAGACCTACTATGAGTCTGTCGGCGCAGACGGGTTCGAATCCGCGCCCGTGGGCACCGGCCCCTATATGGTCGAAAAGTTTGAGCGCAACGCATTCGTGCGCCTCAAGGCGAATGAAAACTACTGGGGCGGCGCGCCCGAGTTCAAATCCGTCACCATCAAGTTCGTGACTGATGCTGCCAGCCGCGTGGCCGAGGTGGAGTCGGGCAACGCCCATGTGACGCTCGAAATGCCCTACGAGGAGTTCGACCGCCTGAAGGAGAAGTCCGGCATCATGGGCACCGCCGCGCCGGTCTCTGATATAGGCATGATCTTCATCAACGATGTGGACGTGATGAAGGATCCCAATGTGCGCATGGCCATGGCCCATGCCATAGACAAGCAGCTGATCATCGACCGCCTGCTGTCGGGCTATGGCGTGGCCATCGACACGCTTCAAACGCCGGATTATTCCGCCTATGATGCCTCGATCAAGGTTGCCTATGACCCTGAAAAGGCCAAGGAACTGCTGGCGGCTTCGGGCTTTGGGCCGGACAACCCGGTCAAGTTCACCATCCAGACCACCCGTGGCTTCAAGCCGAAGGATTATGAGATCATCCAGGCCATCGTCGGCCTCTGGCGCCGGGTCGGGATTGAGGCGGAGATCGAAGTCTACGAGATCGCCAAACACTATGAGCTGCGCGCGGCCGACACCCTTGCCCCTGCGGCCTTCTACAACTGGGGCAACTCGATTGGTGATCCCACCACCTCGACCGGATTTGCCATGTTCGGCCCCTCGCCGCATTCGGTCTGGGACGGCGAGGATCTGATGCAGAAGATCCTGCCGCTGTGGGGTGAAGCGGATGAGGCCAAGCGGATCGATGGCTGGAAAGAGGTTGACCGCTTCATCGCGGCCAATGCGCTGGTCATCCCGCTGCTGCAATACGTGCAGCCGATCCTGCACAGCGAGCAGGTCAAGGTCGTTCCACATGCCTCCGGGGCGCTTCTGCCCCACCTGATGACGCGGGCCTGATCCCCGCTTCACTTGGCGGCGGGGGCGGAGTGATTGCGCCGACCCCCGCCGCCCTTTTTGGCATCTCTTGCAAGAGTGAAGGACAGACATGCAGATCCTGCGCAGAATGATCGCGCGGCTGGCGGCCACGGCTGTGACGCTGGTCGGGGTGGCGGTCATCGTCTTTGTGGTCATCCGCGTGGTGCCGGGCAATCCGATTGCCATGATGCTGCCGCCGGGGGCCACCGAGGCGGATATCCAGCGACTACAAGAGCTATACGGCCTCGACAAATCCATCCCTGAGCAGTTCCTGATCTGGGCAGGCGGGGTCCTTCAGGGGGATTTCGGCACTTCGATTTCGCTGCGCCAGCCGGTTGCGAATCTGGTTCTGGGCCGCCTGCCTGCCACGCTTGAACTCTCGGTAATGGCGCTGGTGATTGCGGTGATCCTTGGCGGAGCCATGGCGCTGACGGCGACGCTCTATCGCGGTACACGCATTGAAGGCGCCATTGATGTGACTGGCGGAATGGCCCTGTCGGTGCCGGATTTCCTATGGGGGCTTGTGCTGATCCTGCTGTTCGGCGTGCTCTGGCCGCTGTTTCACATTTCGGGGCGCATCTCGCCTTCTCTGGGGTTTGAGTTTCAGTCGAACTTCTACCTCTGGGAAAGTTTCGTCCGCCTGCGGTTCGATGTCTGGGCCGATATCGTCGCCCATATGTTCATGCCCGCATTGGCACTGGCGATCCCGCTGGCGGCGATCATCTCGCAGCTTCTGAAGCAATCGCTGAAAGAAACCATGCATCTGGATTATGTGACCCTAGCGCGGACCAAGGGGTATTCGGAGACCAGCATCATCACCCGAGAGGCGCTGCCCAATGCGATCCTGCCGACGCTGACGCTGGTGGGCGTGCAGTTCACCTTTCTGATTGGTGGCACAGTGATTGTGGAGCGGCTGTTCTCTTACGAAGGGCTTGGCAACATGGCCATCGACGCTGTGATCAACCGTGATCTGCCGCTCATTCAGGGGATCGTGATCCTGTTCGCCCTGATTTTCACCGTGGTCAATCTGGTCGTCGACATGACCTATGCCGCCCTGAACCCGAGGCTGCGCCATGCGTGATACCAGAGCACACACCCGCAAACCCGGCCTGCGCCTCTGGCTGTCGGGGGGCTGGATCACCGTTCTTGTGCTGGCCGCCCTGCTGGCCCCTTGGATCAGCCCGCATGACCCCTTGGCGCAAGACCTGTTCGCGGGCCGCATGCCGCCCTTCTGGCAGGCGGGCGCTGATCCCAATTACTGGCTGGGCACCGACTCCCTTGGCCGCGATGTGCTTAGCCGCATCCTGCATGGTGCGCGCCTTGCCCTGACAGTGGCTCTGATCGCCGGGGTGCTGACTTGCCTTATTGGCGCCACGCTGGGGCTGATCGCCGGCTATTACGGCGGCTGGGCGGATCTGGTGATCTCGCGCCTTGTGGACATCTGGATGGCCTTCCCGCCGGTGCTATTCGCGATCCTGCTGATCGCGGTTCTCGGGACCGGCATGACCTCGATCATCATCGCCATCGTGGTGATAGACTGGACGCGCTTCGCCCGCGTGATCCGGGCCGAGGCGATGACCCAGTCCAAGATGGATTATGTCGCTTCTGCGCAGGTGGTGGGGCGTACCCGGTTTGGCACCGCCCTGACCGAGATCCTGCCCAATGTGCTGCCCACCATCGTCGCCCTTCTGACGCTGGAAATGGGCATCGCGGTCATCGTCGAGGCGATCCTCAGTTTCGTGAATCTCTCGATCTCCACCGATGCGCCCACCTGGGGTGGCATGATCGCCGAGGGGCGCACCTCGGTGCATCAGGCCTGGTGGGTGTTGGTCTTCCCGCTGGTGGCGCTGTTCTTCACCGTTCTCAGCTTCTCGCAATTGGGCGAGGGGCTGAAGGACCATTTCGATCCGGTGCTGCGATGAGCTTCCTTTCCATCCAAGACCTGACCGTGCGGCTCAGGGGCACTCTGCCGATCCTGCGCCATGTCTCCATCGACGTGGCGGCGGGCGAGGTCCGCGCCCTGGTTGGCGAAAGCGGGGCAGGCAAATCCATGATCGGCAAATCGGTGCTGGGCACCCTGCCGCAGGCGCTGGGCATCACGGGCGGGCGGATCATCCTTGATGGTGAGGATCTGGAACAGCTTTCCCCCCGTGCCCGTCGCCAAAGGATCGGCGCCAAGGTCGCCTTGATCCCTCAGGATCCCCTGACTGCGCTCAACCCTTCGCGTCGGGTGGGGCCGCAGATCACCAACCGGCTGGTGGATATCCTTGGCTGGTCGCGCAAGGCCGCAAATGCCCGGGCGCTGGAGCTTTTGGCAGAGGTCCACATCCCCGATCCCGCCCGCGCCATGCGCGCCTATCCGCACGAGCTGTCGGGAGGGATGCGGCAGCGGATCCTCATCGCCTCGGCCTTTGCGGCTGAGCCAAAGCTGATCATCGCGGACGAGCCGACGACCGCGCTGGATGTGACCGTGCAGAAACAGATCCTGCGGCTGATCTCGGAGATGCAGCAGCGCCATGGCACCGCGCTCTTGTTCGTGACCCATGATCTGGGCGTGGTCTCCAAGGTCTGCCAGACGATGAGCGTGCTTTATTCCGGCAAGGTGGTGGAGGACACGGATGTGCGCGATTTCTTCGCCAGCCCCGGCCATCCCTATTCGGCGGCCCTGCTGGCGGCGACGCCGAAATACACCGACCCGGACGGCAGCCTGACCCCTGTGCCCGATGCGGTGATCCGCGCGGTAGAAGAAGAGGTCGCCGCCTTTGACCGCCAACTGGAGGGCGCGGCATGAGCGACGTGATCTATGACGTGAAGGATCTGCGGCTCAGCTTTCCCGATATGTCGCGCAAGCCGATCCTTGGCCCTGCGCCCCGGATCGAGATCCTGAAAGGGCTGACCTTTCAGATCCCCAAGGGCGAGGTCTTAGGCATCGTTGGCGGCTCTGGCTCGGGCAAATCCACGCTGGGGCGGGCGCTGATCCGCCTGATCGAGCCGGACAGCGGCCGGATTTCATTTGAAGGGACAGACATCACCCATATGGGCGAGGAGGATCTGCGGCCCCTGCGGCGGCGGTTCCAGATGATCTTTCAGGATCCCCTGTCCTCGCTCAACCCGCGCCGCCGGGTGGGCGGGATCATCGCCGGGCCTTTGCGCCTGCAGGGGCTGGACGGCATCGACGCCCGCGTGGCCGAGGCGCTGGATATGGTCGGGCTGCCGCGCAGCTTTGCCAGCCGCTACCCGCATGAGCTGTCGGGCGGGCAGCGTCAGCGCGTCGGCATCGCCCGCGCCATCGCCCTGCGCCCGGATTTCATTCTGGCGGATGAGATCGTGTCGGGCTTGGATGTCTCAAGCCAGGCGCAGGTGCTGAATCTGCTTGAAGAGCTGGTGCGCGAGTTGGGCCTGACGCTGGCCTTCATCAGCCACGACCTGTCGGTGATCCGCCGCCTGTGCAGCCGTATTCTGGTGCTCTACCAGGGCGAAATCGTCGAGAACGCAGCGACGGCAGATCTGTTCGCCGCGCCCACAGCACCCTACACGCAGGAGCTGCTGTCCGCGATCCCGCTGCCAGACCCGGATCAGGTTTGGGTGTGAGGGGGAGGCGATGTCTGCAAGTCTTGTTGGTCAGCTATGCAGGACAAACCTGCCGTTACCTGACTACACCAAATGCTCGTGCACAACTTCTTGGGCTACGCCATCCACTCCGGCACGCTTTTCACCTTCGCTCGGGCTGTGAGCTAAACGCAGAAGCTCATCTTGCAGATCGCAGATCACTTCTGGAGAGGATCGTGCGACCACAAGAACTATTATCGCCCATTTCCACTCCTGGTCCTGTCCGGCCAGTATCTTCCTAATATGGGGCACAATTTCTGTTCCGGCGTATTGCATGATAGATGCAATAGGCTCGGCCACCGGCCAGTTCGCGTCTTGAAGCCATTCCAGCAAATCTGGGATGGCCTCGTTGAGAGACGGAAAACCTAATTCCCCTGCCCGGTCCGTGGCAGGCACATCATATTTGTCTTTGGGAATACAGTTTTGAATGCTCATTTCTCGAAGGTAGCTATTAGATACGATGGCTACAATGGCCTCAAAGCAGACCAACGCAATTTGCAAATATCGCCAAGGAAAAGCCGCCCCGGAATCAGGGCGGCTTCTGCAACTCCAAGAGGACTAAAAATCAGTCGGTGGACCAGCCGCCGACGGCCTTGATTTCCAGGAAATCCTCGATCCCGAAGATGCCGCCTTCGCGGCCGTTGCCGGACTGTTTCATGCCGCCAAAGGGCGCGCCGGGGGAACGGGATTTGCCGTTCATCTCGACCATGCCAGAGCGCAGCACGCGGGCCATGCGGTTGGCCCTCGCGCCGTCCTGAGTCTGCACGTAGTTGGTCAGACCATAGGGGGTGTCATTGGCGATCTCGACGGCTTCCTCTTCGGTCTCGAACGGGATGATCGACAGGACCGGGCCAAAGATCTCTTCGCGGGCGATGGTCATCTGGTTGTTCACATCGGCAAAGACGGTCGGTTTGACATAGAAACCCTTGTTCAGACCATCCGGGCGGCCGGTGCCACCGGCGACAAGGCGGGCGCCTTCGTCGATACCCTTCTGGATCAGGTCCTGGATCTTGTTCCACTGGCTCTCGTTCACCACGGGGCCCATGTGGCGGCCTTCCTGCGATGCGGGGCCAACGGTGACCTTGGAAGCAACTTCGGCAGCTGTGGCAACGGCCTGATCGTAGATGCCTTTCTGGACCAGCATCCGCGAGGGCGCATTACAGCTTTGGCCGGTGTTGTTCATCATGTGCAGCACGCCGCGCTTGACCGCCTTTTCGTCGGCATCGTCAAAGATCACATTAGCGCCCTTGCCGCCCAGCTCCAAGTGCACCTTTTTCAGGGTGTCGGCAGCGGATTTGGAGATCGCGGTGCCCGCGCGGGTCGAGCCGGTGAAGGAGACCATGTCCACATCCGGGTGCGCAGACAGTTGAGAGCCGACGCCCACGCCATCGCCGTTCACCAGGTTGAAGACACCGGCGGGGAAGCCAGCCTCATCCATCATCTCGGCAAAGATCATCGCATCAAGCGGGCTTTCCTCGGACGGTTTCAGCACCATGGTGCAGCCCGCGATGGCCGCCGCGCCCACCTTGAGGGTGATCTGGTTCATCGGCCAGTTCCAGGGTGTGATCAGGGCGGCGACGCCGACCGCCTCGTAGATGATCCGATCGTTCGGGAAGCGATCGCTAAGGGGGCGTTCGAACTCAAAATCCTTGGCAGCGCGTACAAAGTTCTTGAGGTGATAGATGCCCGCGCCCACCTGCTCGGTGCGGGACATGTCGATTGGGGCGCCCATTTCAGTGGACATGGCCAGCGCCAGATCTTCGCTGCGGGTCTTGTAGATCTCGATCAGCTTTTCGACCAGCGCGATGCGCTCTTCCACCGGGGTGGCCATCCAGCCGGGCAGGGCCGCCTTGGCGGCGGCAACGGCGGCGTTGGTGTCCGTCTCGCTGCCGAGGGAAATCACCGCGCAGGGCTCTTCTGTGGAGGGATCGATGACCAGGTGGTCCTTTGCGGTCGCCGGGGCAACCCACTGGCCATTGATGTAAAAGTCGCGTTTCTCGATCATGTCCGGATCTCCCAAAAATCAGACGTTTCGCCGGGTCGTTGCCGACGCTTTCGCGCGCCACTGTGTCACCGCATTGACCTATGGGCAAGACCGGAGGTGAAAAATTTGATCAAATTATTCACCGGGTAAATCTGTCCCGAAAATACAGATTTTCCTTTTTGTCGCAGGGAATTGGCGCTTTTCTGCTGGTCTTGTCACATCAGGGGTTTAACCTGCGCCGCGATTGATTACCTTGCGTAGCAAGATACGTATTGAAATCTGAATGTGAATGCGAAAAGGAGACCGACATGGGTTTGCGCATCAACGATGTGGTTCCGAATTTCACCGCCGAGACCGATCAGGGCACCATCACCTTCCACGACTGGATCGGGGACAGCTGGGCGATCCTGTTTTCCCACCCCAAGGACTTTACCCCGGTCTGCACCACCGAGTTCGGCGCCGTGGCGCAGCTGGCCGATGAATGGGCCAAGCGCAACACCAAGGTGATCGGTGTCTCCGTCGACGGTGTCGAGGACCACAAGAAGTGGAAAGGTGACATCGAGACCTATGCCAAGACGGCAGCGGGCTTCCCGATCATCGCGGACGAAGGTCTGGCGGTCTCCAAGGCTTTTGACATGCTGCCCGCCGAAGCTTACCTGCCCGATGGCCGCACCCCAGCCGACAGCGCCACCGTGCGGTCTGTCTTCATCATCGGCCCGGACAAGCAGCTGAAACTGTCGATGACCTACCCGATGTCGGTGGGCCGCAACTTTGCCGAGATCCTGCGCGCGCTGGACGGTCTGCAAATGGCGACCGGCAATGGCGTTGCCACCCCCGCGAACTGGGTGCCGGGCGAAGACGTGATCATTCCGCCGACCGTGTCGAACGAAGACGCCAAGGCGAAGTTCGGCGAGTTCGAGACCATCTTCCCCTACCTGCGCAAGACCAAGGCGCCGGAATAAGCCGAAAGGCTGTTTTGAAGTTCAACAAGGGGGCCGTTTGGCCCCTTTGTCATTTCGGGGGAGTCGCTTCGGGTGCGGTGTGAAACACGATGTTGAACCCCTCCTGCGGCGTGGGCAGCACGAAGTGTTTCGAGAACTGGTGAAACTGATCTTCGGTTGCCGAAAAGGGATGGGCGCCCTCAGCATTGCGGGCTTTCAGACGGGTAAGGCAGACCTCATCTGGAACATCGAGTACATGCAGCTGATGGGCCGCACTGGTGTTGTCCAGAAGGCTGCGCATCCATCCGCGATGCTGGGTTGTGTTGGCAGAAAAATCAAGCACCACCGAGACGCCTGCATTGAGCAGCTCAATGACATGGGGCGCGATGGTCTCACGCAGTTTCCCCGTGCAGCTCAGGTAGTCGGCGCCTGAGGTGATTTTACCGGGATAGAGGGTGCTCAGCCACTCGTCCTCGGCGATCAGCACCGCGTTGTCCTGGCGTTTCAGGTATTGCGCCAGAGTGGATTTTCCTGAGGCGATCTTGCCGCACAGTATGTGCAGCACGGGATGTGTTTGGGACATTGTTGAAAACCTTGAAAAGCGCAAAGCATGCAGAGAAGGAGCGCATAGAATATTCAGAATTCGACCACCCGGCCCGACGACGATCAGGCCGGGACAGTAATTCGCGCGTGGCGCAGTCTGGTGGGGTTCTGAACAAAGGGTTTCATGGCAGAATACGTCGCACAGCCCTGCACAGAAGTCTACGGATCACGCTTTTTGCGGGCGGGTCGAGACCTGGGCTCGGTAGAGCGCGCGTTTGAATTCACGGGTCAGTTTGCTGCCGCGTTTCTTTTTCTGAATGGTTGAACCGCCCAGTTCCTCGGTCAGTTCGCTGACACCGGTTTGCAGGATCGTGTGGATCCTTTGACCGTGGATCCAATGCATTTGCAAGAAGGTATCAACGGGCCGGTCGATGGTGGTACTGGCGGCCAAAAGGGTCGCCGCTGCATTGCGCCCCACCACCTGCGCCACGGTCTGAAGGCCGATCACGCGGGGCAGGATTAGCTTGGCCGCGCCGTTTTGATCAAGGATCGCGGCGGGGCTTTCGCGGCGTTTGGCGGGCAGGCGGATGAAACTGTCCGCATCGGCATGGGCCGCGATCAGCGACAGTGCCGCCTGCCAGGGTTCCGGCTCCAGCGCCAGATCATCCTCGACGATCAGCGCGTAGTCCCAGCCCTCATCGACGACCCGCTGCCAGCACTGGCGGTGCGACAGGAAGCAGCCGACCTCACCCGGGGACAGGGGGAAAGGGTAGCCGGGATTGTGCAAATCGCCGTTGCGTGTCGGGTGCAAACGATGGCTGACCGCCTCCCGGCCATTCACGGCCTCGGCAATCTCTGCCTGCGGCAGCGAATAAAGCAGGTGCTCTACATTGGCCGCCCGTTTGCTACTGCCGGACATATGGATAATTAGGCTGTGCATACCGAAAATCCTTAAACCGCTTTGCGTACCGAAGGAAGCTCGTCGTTGCCGCAAAGCCTGATTGACTTGGGGGGTGCCGGACGTAAAGTCGCGCTATGCGTGTTCAGTTTGTTCTGTTTGCTATTTCGACCGTCGCGACCGTGGTTGCTATAGTGGCGCCCGGATTGCAGGATCTATTATTGCTCACCGTGCCATGTGTGCTGGCAAGTCTGATCCTTTTGTTCCTCGCCCTGTTTTCCCGGAGGCGGGTATCTGACACGCCGCGGCCAGTTGTCCTGGATGGCTCCAACGTCATGCATTGGCAAGACGGTGTGCCGCGGCTGGAAACTGTTGAAAAGGTCCTGTCCAATCTGAAAAAGAAGGGATATTCGCCAGGAGTGATCTTTGATGCCAATGCCGGGTATCTCTTGTCCGGCAGCTACATGCACGATGGCAGTTTTGCCAAGGCGTTGGGCCTTCCGCGTGATCGGGTCATGGTTGTGCCAAAAGGTACGCCCGCCGATCCTGCAATCCTGACGGCGGCCCGGGATCTGGGCGCGCGCATAGTGACCAATGACCGCTACCGGGACTGGGTCGGGGAACATCCTGAACTCAGTCGGCCGGGTCATTTGATTCGCGGCGTTTTCCAGGGTGGAAAGCTGTCGCTTGATTTGTGAGGGCGCAGGCAGAATGAAAAAGGCCCCGCCGTTGCCAGCGGGGCCTTTCCATTTCTAGACGAGGCTGCGGATCAGTCCGCGGCTTCTTCTTTCTTTTCAGGCGCGGCGGGCTCACCGGTTTCCTGATCGACCACTTTCATCGACAGACGCACCTTGCCACGGTCGTCAAAGCCCAGAAGCTTGACCCAGACCTCCTGGCCTTCCTTCAGCACGTCCGAAGGATGGTTCAGGCGGCGGTTCTCGATCTGGCTGACGTGCACCAGGCCGTCGCGCTTGCCAAAGAAGTTCACGAAGGCGCCGAAATCGACGATCTTCACGACCTTGCCTTTGTAGATTGCACCTTCTTCCGGCTCTGCCACGATCGCGTGGATCATGTCATAGGCCTTCTGGATGGCTTCACCGTTGGAAGAGGCGATCTTGATCACGCCGTCGTCGTTGATGTCGACCTTGGCACCCGAGGTTTCCACGATCTCGCGGATGACCTTGCCGCCCGAACCGATCACTTCGCGGATCTTGTCGGTGGGGATGTTCATGGTCTCGATGCGCGGTGCGTGTGCCGAGAAGCCCTTGGCTTCGGTCAGTGACTTGCCCATCTCGCCGAGGATGTGCAGACGGCCTGCCTTGGCCTGCTCCAGGGCCTTTTCCATGATCTCGGGCGTGATGCCTGCGACCTTGATGTCCATCTGCAGCGAGGTGATCCCGTTCTCGGTACCCGCAACCTTGAAGTCCATGTCGCCAAGGTGGTCTTCGTCACCCAGAATGTCCGACAGGATCGCGTAGGAGCCGTCATCTTCGAGGATCAGACCCATCGCAACGCCGGCCACCGGTGCCTTCAGCGGAACACCCGCGTCCATCATCGACAGGGAGCCACCGCAGACCGACGCCATCGAGGAGGAGCCGTTCGATTCGGTGATCTCGGACACCACGCGGATGGTGTAGGGGAAGTCGGTTGCCGCGGGAAGGACCGCCTGCAGCGCACGCCATGCCAGCTTGCCGTGGCCGATTTCGCGGCGACCGGGCGAGCCCACGCGGCCCACTTCACCAACCGAGTAGGGCGGGAAGTTGTAGTGCAGCAGGAAGTTCGATTTGAAGTTGCCGTGCAGCGCGTCGATGAACTGCTCGTCATCGCCGGTGCCCAGCGTGGTCACGACCAGACCCTGGGTTTCACCGCGGGTGAACAGGGCAGAGCCGTGGGTGCGCGGCAGGAAGCCGGTCTCGCAGACGATGTCGCGGATCTCGTCGGTCTTGCGACCGTCGATACGCTTGCCGGTTTTCACCACGTCGCCGCGCAGGATGCTGGCTTCGAGCTTCTTCAGGGCAGAGCCGAGGTTCTCGTCCGCAAGCTGCTCTTCGCTGAGGGCTGCCTTGATCGCTTCGCGTGCGGCGGCAACAGCGGCGGTGCGCTCCTGCTTGTCGGTGATCGCGAAGGCGGCGCGCATCTGCTCTTCGCCTGCCGCTTTGACGGCTGCGTACAGATCGGAGTAGTCCGGCGCGGCAAAGTCGAAAGGCTCTTTGGCGGCGTCTTCGGCCAGTGCGATGATCAGGTCGATCACAGGCTGGATCTGCTCGTGGGCAAAGTTTACGGCGCCCAGCATTTCTGCTTCGGTCAGCTCGTAAGCTTCGGATTCCACCATCATCACGGCATTTTTGGTGCCGGCCACAACCAGATCGAGGCGCTGCTCGGGGTTGGTGCGCAGGTCCTGCATATCGTCGACGGTCGGGTTCAGGACGTATTCGCCATCCTCGAAACCGACACGGGCACCGGCGATCGGACCCATGAAGGGGGCGCCGGAAATGGTCAGTGCGGCAGAGGCGGCGATCATCGCGACGATGTCGGGGTCATTGACCAGATCGTGGCTCAGCACGGTGCACATCACCAGCACTTCGTTCTTGAAGCCGGGCACGAACAGCGGGCGGATCGGACGGTCGATCAGACGCGCGGTCAGGGTTTCCTTCTCGGTGGGACGGGCCTCACGCTTGAAGAAGCCGCCGGGGACCTTGCCCGCGGCGTAGTATTTTTCCTGGTAGTGGACGGTCAGGGGAAAGAAGTCCTGGCCGGGTTTCTGCTGTTTGGCAAAGGTGACGTTTGCCATAACCGAGGTTTCGCCCAGGGTGGCAATCACAGAGCCGTCTGCCTGGCGGGCAACCTTGCCGGTTTCCAGTGTGAGCGTTTCCTCGCCCCACTGCATCGATTTCTTCGTAACGTTGAACATATCAGCATCCTAAGTGGGAGCTCTCCCAGGCGTATCCCGGGTCTCCCGTTGTCATGGCGGCCCCATTGCCGCCGGCCCCCTTGTATCTTTCTTTCGAGCGCCGGGGCCATGGCGCAACGTCTCAGATGCCCGGCCCTTACATCACTTTGGGCCGGATTGAAAGGAAAAGCACCGCAAGCGGCTGAGATAAAGGAGGGTTTGGTCTATGCGGGGCTGCACCTACCGGTCACAGATCTGCTGGTCCCGGGCGAGCATGGCGGCCTCCACCGCTGCCAGCCGCGCCGTGGCCTCGGCGTCTGAGCCGCCACGTTGCTTAACCTTCTGCCAGATGGCACGACAAGAGCGCGGCGACCAGGGCAATGCCGCGTCCTGCATCCAGGCCCGAAGGTCCGGTGGCAAGCGATCATAGGCCGCCATCGGATCCTCAGAGCGTTTCCGGATGGGCAGGCTGGTTGTACCAAGATTGCGGCGATGCATGCGGGGCATGGGAGTTCCATAGGACGGCATTGTCGGAGCATGTAATAACATATCATATCGTGCTGGCAACACATCTTAGTTTTTACAAATCAAGGTTTTATGATGCAGTAGGGCCGTTAACGCATCAGCAATCATTTGGTGTCATGACTTACTAATCGATTCTGAGAGAGATGCGCATGTCAAACAATGAAATGGTCGAACAAGTACAAAACGCCATTCGGGCTCATGGTGCTTGGAAACTCCGGCTGAAAACTGCGATTGCAACAGGCACCAGCACGCTGAGCGTGGATCAGGTTGCCAGGGATGATTGTTGCGACTTCGGGAAGTGGCTTTACTCCAATAAGATTACACCGACCACGAAGAACGGCGTACCTTATCAGGTCATCAAACGACTTCACAGCGAATTTCACCAGTGCGCTGGCAGCGTCCTGAAGGAAGCGACCACAGGAAAACGGGAAACCGCCACCCAACTCCTCGATGGATCATTCACCGACAAGAGCAACACTCTGGTCAGAGCGCTTGGGAAATGGAAAGGCGAACTTCAGGCCGGCCAGTAGGCGCCGCCTAACTGACAGCCGCTCCGGGAAAGCCCTATCGGAGCGGCTGTGGCAGTGACAAAAAACGGTTGCGGACACAAAGAACATCCGCAAAATTGTCAGGTGTTCGGGCCACGCTTGAAAAACAAGGTCTGCGCCAACCCACTGACCAAATTAAGGTTGCCGACGTCCGCTGAGGCAGGCTATCCCTTGCCCTCCTGAACTTGGTACTGAAGACGAGCACGTCTCAGGCGTTCGGTCTTCCTGCGCCGTATCTCACTCTCATCCTCCAGGATCTCGCGCGCGGCACGAGTTGTCTTGTCCATCGCGGTTTCCTTGGGTGGCACTCCGGCCTTCTCCAGATCTTTGATCGTAAGCTTTTGCATTATCTCAATCCTTCGGTAAGGGGGGAGTGGCGACAGGCGCAGGGCGAGCCGGAAGGTCGTCCTAGTGGCGCTTTCGGGAGCGGGAAGATGATGCTTGCGCTTCAGGCGGCAACGGGATGTTCCGCTTGTAGACCGGCGGTCTTGACTGCTGCCAGGAAAGCTGCGCGCGCGGCGTCGACCGGTGCAAGGCAGTCCATGACAGCGTCGATCTGCTCAAGCGCCTGATCCCGTCTGCGATCTGAAACCGGCCAGGCCTTTTTCAGCACATGGTGGGCTTGTTCGATTGTCGTGATTTTCTTTGTCCGTCCCTCTGAGGGCAGGAAAATGGTCATGGGAGAACCCCAGGTGATTTCTATCAAGTGTCGTCTTTCGATCATTGTAAAGTATAGCCGCTGGCTGATGATACTCGCAGCAGCAAGGGGCGAGGGCAGGAGAAACGATGCCCTCGACCAGTATTTCCAGCCCGTTCTGCCGGGCCGTTTCAAGCTTACGCCAGAGCGATGTTGCTTGCGGACTCGCGACCGTCACGACCGCTTTCGAGGTCGAAGGTCACGGCCTGACCATCGTCAAGCTGCTGAATTCCGGCGCGTTCAAGAGCGGAAATATGAACAAAAACGTCCCGCGATCCTTGCTCGGGAGCAATGAAACCAAAACCTTTTTGAGTGTTGAACCATTTCACGGTGCCATTGGCCATCGTGTCGTCTCCATAATAAATGCCATCCGCAACACGCGATGACCCGGCCCAGTGTCGACATAGGAACAACTGGGGCCGTTAGGAAACAGAAGGTCGTAGGAAGAAGCTTTGCCCAATACACATGGGGCATTCCATCCGAGATTGTAAGGGGAAAGGACAAATATCCTGAAACTAATTTGTCACCTCAGTCTGGCGCGGATCTTTTGGGGCATCAATCAGCTCCAACAAAAAACGCCCGCTCCTTTCGGAACGGGCGTGTGCATCTGGATGCAATGTCGCGCTTAGCGGCGGATGCCGAGGCGCTTGATCAGGTCCTGGTAACGGGCCTCATCTTTGCCTTTGGTGTAGTCCAGCAGCTTACGACGCTGAGCAACCATCTTCAGCAGACCACGACGACCGTGGTTGTCTTTCTTGTGGGTCTTGAAGTGCTCGGTCAGGGTGTTGATACGCGAGGTCAGAATGGCAACCTGAACTTCGGGCGAACCGGTGTCGCCTTCCTTGGTTGCGAATTCTTTCATCAGGCGTGCTTTTTCTTCAGCAGTGATCGACATCGGGGTCTCCTTCATAAGGTTAGAGTGGATGGCGCAGGCCGGGATGTCGTCCAGCACAGGCCCATGGAGAGATCCGCCATGATTCCACGGCAGATGCGGGCGTATAGGCGGTTTCTTGGCAAAAAGCAAAGGCGATGTTCATTGAATTGCCTTTTCGCCTTGGCGATGGCCTCAAGCCCTGCGCCAGCCTGGAAACGGGTCTGGCAGGTCGGTCAGCCCTGAAAGCGCCTCGGCATCGGGGACATCCATCAGGCAGGCTTCCAGCTGGGATTTCAGACGCGGCCAGTCGATCCCGCTTCCGATAAAGACCAGCTCCTGCCTGCGATCTCCGAAAGGCTCCTGCCAATGCTCTGTCAGATAGGCCTGCGCCTGGGCGTGGGTCGGCCTGCGATCTTCGGGGACGGTCGCCCACCAGGTGCCGAGCGGGGCCACGCTGGACAGGGCCCCGGCCAGGGAGAATTCCGCCACCCAATCGGGGCGGGTTGCGATCCAGAAATGCCCCTTGGCCCGGATCACACCGGGAAGGTCCGCATTCAGAACCCGGTGGATGGCGGCCGGATCAAAAGGCTGCCTGGCGCGAAAGACGAAGGACTGGATGCCATATTCGTCGCTTTCGGGGGTGTGATCGGCAAATCCATACAGTTCTTTTGCCCACATGGGGTGTTCGTGGGCGGTTTCGAAACTGAACAGGCCTGTGTCGAGGATGTCGCCCGCCTTCACCTGGCTGTGATCAACCTCGATGATGCGGGCATCGGCGTTGAGGCTGCGAATGATCTTTCGCGCTGCGTCGACCTTGGCAGGGCCTGCGTCCGAAACCTTGTTCAGCACCACCACATCTGCAAATTCCATCTGGTCGGTCAAAAGGTGCACCAGGCTGCGGGTGTCTTCGTTCCCGAGGGTCTCACCGCGGTCTGACAGCTGGTCGTGGCTCGAGAAATCATCCGGCAGGTTCACCGCATCAACCAGCGTCACCATGGTGTCCAGCCGAGCCACATCCGACAGGCTGGCACCGGTTTCGTCGCGAAATTCGAAGGTGGTCGCGACTGGAAGCGGTTCCGAAATCCCGGTGGATTCGATCAGGAGGTAGTCATAACGTCCGGCCTCTGAGAGACGGCGCACCTCTTTGAGCAGATCGTCGCGCAGGGTGCAGCAGATGCAGCCATTCGAAAGTTCGACAAGGGTCTCATCTGTTTGGCTCAGCTCTGCCGACCCCGCGCGCACGAGATCCGCATCGATATTCACTTCGGACATGTCGTTGACGATGACCGCAACGCGGCGACCATCGCGGTTGTTCAGGACCCGGTTCAGCAAAGTGGTCTTACCGGCGCCCAGAAAGCCGGACAGAACAGTGACAGGAAGGCGGGGATCGGACATGGGTGTCTCCGTGATTGTAATGTTATGACATAACATTCACATCGGATCGAGAAAGGCAAGATCTCCCGCCTTTCTTCTGCTCCCCGGTCATCGCTGTGATGCCAGTTTGCCGCGTCAATGGGCACCTCAGGCCTGGGACAGGGTTGGGAAGGCCGGGTCGTCGGTACGCATCAATTGGATGTCGGCGGCGCTGAGTGGTGCCGCACCGCTGATCCGCAGGGCCTCTGCCCCGTCCAGACGAATGATCTGTTCCTCCGGATTGTCTGGGTCCTGTTCCACCGAGACTACCGGCTCTGGTCCATCGTCCGGCTCCCAAAGAACCATGAGCTGGTCCTCATCAGGGTCATAGTCTCCCAGATCGACGGCTTCCTGATCGTCCTGCAGAAGGCCGATGCCATGGCTGAACACAATGTGATCGGCGCCCTCGCCAGCCGTGACGATGTCTCCTGCACCTGCAACGAGGGTATCTTCCCCATCGCCCCCGTTCAGGAAGTCACTGGTTCCGCCATCGTCCGCGCCCCAGACAAGGTCATTACCAACACCGCCAAACAGCGTGTCTACATCGGCGCCCCCGGCGAGCGTGTCATTGCCATCGTTCCCGTGCAGGGCATCATTGCCCCAGCCACCGCTCAGCTGGTCGTCGCCTTGCCCGCCGTGGGCGATGTCGTCTGCCCCGCCGCCATCGAGCGTGTCGTTTCCGAAATGCCCGTAGAGGCTGTCATCGCCCGCATCGCCGGACAGGGAATCGTTTCCGTCCTCTCCATGCAGAAGGTCGCGCCCTTCCCCACCGAACAAGGTGTCTTCCCCAAGATCCCCATAAAGGGTGTCGTGGCCGTCATCCCCTGACAGCACATCGTCGCCTCCATAGCCGTTCAACTGGTCGTCATTTCCCAAGCCGGACAGGAGATCTCCAAAATCGCTGCCCGACAGCAGATCCACATCGTCTCCGCCGGTCAGGGTCAGGCCATCCTGGGGGCCGTCATCGGGATCAGACTTGTCCGGGTCAATGATCTCCGAGACCGGAACAATCTCGGGTCCACTCTCGTCACCGGCAAGGGGCTCATTGCTTTCGGCTTCATCCCCGTCGTCGCCAAAATCAACGAATATTGCGCTGCCGACGGCAACAAGGCCCAATACGCCGACCAACCAGAACATGGTCTCACTCTCCACTCCACGGAAGACACATCTGTGTCAGCAAAAGGATCGCATGCTTTCCCGCGGTGAGCAAAACAAATAGGGAACATCGGTTAATGAGGTGCAAACAGGAAGGAGGGCCAGGGCTATGCCCATTCCAGCGGCTGTTGCGTGTAGGAAATATAGAGAGGGTGCTTCGGGTGGCCGTGTTTGCTGAGGCCGAGATGAAACAAGGGCCGTCCGGTGGCCCGTAGGGCGGCTTCGATACGCGGGCCTTGCTCCCGGTGGGTACCATGAGTGCCCCAGGCGCAAATGATCTGATCCGCCCACTCCGCGCCGGACAGGATCGCCGCCTCATTCTCTGGCCCCTCGGGATCCTTGGCCGCGCGCATCACGCGCGGATCGGTGGCGCGGATGGCAAAGATATTGGTGGCGCGGAAACCGCCGAATCCCAGCGCCCGCGCCCGCCGCTCGCAGCGTTCGATGGTGGGGTCGTTCTGCACCTCGGTCGCGGTCGAGGGGTTCAGCATCACGAACATCACCTTTTTGCCGCCCGGATCCCAGACGCGGGTCAGGCTGTAGCGATAGGTCTTGCAATCGGAATAGACGGCAGTGGAGGGGGCATCGCCCTTGATGTGGCTGCGGGTGATCATGGGGCAGGGATGCCACGCCGCCCCCAAAGGGGCAAGCGCAGGCGTCAGAGGTTGAATACACGGTTCGGGTGCAGCTCGCCCGCCTTGTAGATGCCCACGGCGACCGCTTTGCCCTCGAACGAGGCCCAGGCTTCATCGCCGTATTCCACGTCTGAGGCCAGCACCATGCCGGGATTGCCGTTGCGCAGTTTGGCGGCGCCCTCGGGGGTGCATTTCAGCTCAGGCAGGTCGGCCAGACCTTCCTCCAGCGGGCGCAGGTGGGTGTCCAGCTCGGGCGTGCGCTCCATCCGCAGGATCGCTTCCAGCGTGAGACCATCGGCGGCATCAAACGGCCCGGACCAGATCCGGCGCAGTTCTTTGACGTGGCCATGACAGCCAAGTGCCGCGCCCAGATCGCGCGCGATCGACCGCACATAGCCACCCTTGCCGCAGGTCATCTCCAGCACCACGTGATCGGCGTCAAGGCGGTCCACCAGCACCAGTTCCTCGACCCACAAGGGCCGGGCGGCGATCTCGAAATCCTCGTCGCCGTCGCGGGCCAGCTTATAGGCGCGCTGCCCGTCGATTTTCACGGCCGAGAATTTCGGCGGCACCTGCATGATCTCACCGATGAACTGGCCAAGTGCTGCCTTGATCTCCTCGTCCGAGGGGCGCGCGTCACTGCTGGCGATCACTTCGCCCTCGGCGTCATCCGTATTGGTGGCCTGCCCCAGCCGCACGGTGAAAGTATAGGCCTTCAGCGCATCAGTGATATAGGGAACCGTCTTGGTCGCCTCGCCCAGGGCCACGGCCAGAACGCCCGTTGCCTCGGGATCGAGCGTACCCGCATGGCCGGCCTTCTTGGCCTCCAGCGCCCAGCGCACCTTGTTCACGACTGCGGTCGAGGTCAGCCCCGCGGGCTTGTCCACCACCAGCCAGCCGGAAATATCGCGCCCCTTGCGTTTGCGTACCATGCCTGTTCCCCATGATGTCTTGCTGAGGCGCGCGGGGTAGCGGATCGGATGGAAGCTGTCAATTGCCGCTCAGGGCGGGGGGTGCTATTCCACCACGCCCACCACGGGCCCCATGGCAAAACCCGCATCCGAACGCCCCAGCTGGGGCGCGTGCAGCCGTGAGATATTGCCGTCAAAGTACAGCGCATTGGGCAGCTTTAGGTGGTCCCGGAACAGGCTGCCGAACTGGTGGAAGGTCACCGCATTGCGCGAGATGACAAAGACCGCGCGCTGTCCGTCCGCCGAGGTGCCAACCCCGTTTCGCACATAGTAGGAGGTGGAGTCGGGCAGGAAGCGCGGGTGCAGCGCGCCGTCGATCACCAGCATCGGCCCCGATTGGGTGGCATCGCGGCAGGTCTTCCCCCGATGCCGGAAGGTCAGCGTCTCGATCACATCGGCGCGGCTGTCGTTGATGCAGAAGACACCGTTCGGAAGCAGGCCGAAATTGCCGGGACCTGCATTTGGGATCAGTCGCATCTCCTGCTGGCCGTCTTCCACATAGAGGCCAACCGGAGAGCGGTCCGCGTGATACATCCCGGCATTGGTGGCAAAGGCGAGGCTTTTTCCATCCTGTGCCAGCGCTGCCTCGATGGGGGCGAAATGGCCATAGGGCTTTCCATCCGCATTGCGCAGGAACAGGCGCAACTCTTCACGGCCCGCATCCACCTCGCAGATGGTGTAGCGGTTGCCGTCATAGCTGTCGTTGCGACATTCGACAGCGGCGGCGGCACTGACCCAGAGGCCCGCCAAAAGGGCAGCGCAGATGGACGCCGCCCGAAAGATCACTCTTCGATATCGCGGCGCACCGCGTCCTGACTCAGCATCCGGCGGGTGTCATCCATCTGGTCGAAGGTCTGATCCAGCTGGAACCGCAGATCGGGTGTGAACTTCAACCCCAGCTTCTTGCCCACTGCGCGGCGCAGCTCGCTCTTGTTGCGGGCCAAGAGCTTCAGCACGTCCTCCTGCCCCTTGCCACCCAGCGGCAGCACATAGGCGGTGGCGATCTTCAGATCGGGTGAGGTGCGCACCTCACCGACCGTGATCGACATGCGGTTCAGCTCGGGGTCATGCACATCGCCCCGCGCCAGCACTTCGGACAGAGAGCGGCGGATCAGCTCGCCGACGCGCAGCTGACGTTGAGAGGGGCCGGGGCCATCGTGGAATTTGTTCTTTGCCATGGGTTCGATCTATGCCGAAAGCAGCCCTTTGCCAAGACACGTCCAAAAGGGTAGGACAAAAGCCGCTATGGATTGAAGCGCCAGCTTGGGAAAAGGATCAGGCCAAATGACTCATAAACCGGGTATCGTGATCACCGGAGCCTCTGGCCGGATGGGGCAGATGCTGATCAAGACCGTGCTGGACAGCGACAAGGCCACGCTGGTCGGCGCGGTGGAGCGCAGCGGCCATGACTGGGTTGGCCGCGATGTGGGTGAGGCGATGGGCGGCACACAGCTTGGCGTCACTGTCACCGATGACGCGCTGGAGGCTTTTTCCAAGGCGCAGGCGGTCATTGATTTCACCGCCCCCGAGGCCACACTGGAATTTGCCGCGCTTGCCGCGCAGGCTCGCGCCGTGCATGTGATCGGCACCACCGGCATGACCGATGAACAGATCGCCCGGCTGGAGCCTGCCTCCCGCCACGCGGTGATCGTGCGCGCCGGAAACATGTCGCTGGGCGTGAACCTTCTGGTGCAGCTGACCAAAAAGGTCGCCGCCGCCCTGGACGAGGATTTCGACATCGAGGTGATCGAAGCGCACCACCACCACAAGGTCGATGCGCCTTCTGGCACCGCGCTGATGCTGGGCGAGGCAGCCGCCGAAGGGCGCGGGGTCAATCTGGCGGATGTCTCGGACCGGGGCCGCGACGGGATCACCGGTGCGCGCAAACGCGGCGATATCGGCTTCACCGCCATTCGCGGCGGTGACATCGTGGGCGAACACGACGTCTTGTTCGCCGGTGCAGGTGAACGGATCGTATTGCGCCACATGGCCACTGATCGCGCACTCTTTGCCCGCGGCGCGCTGAAAGCGGCGCTTTGGGGGCAGGACAAATCCCCGGGCGAATACGACATGATCGACGTTCTGGGGCTTTGACGCCGGTCTGAACCTGCGGCGTGGTCAGGCCATGAGGTAGCAACATCACAAGGCTGTCGCCGTTATTACACCTTCACAGTTTTTGAGAAATCAGATTGCGAACAAAAGGGCTGGAGAAAACTATGGTTTTTTCATGGAAGTATTTGAACGCCTTCTGCACATCTTTGTGTGTGTATTGCGGCTTGTTTACAAGTGCCCTGCATGCAGAGGGGCAGGTTCGTGTGCGTTTGTTTTCGTCCCCGCCAAGTTTGATGGAATACCTGTTTCGCCTTGATGAGAACGAAGTCTTCTCCCGGGAGCCGGGGTGGGTCGCGACCGAGGATGTTGACTTGTTCGTTGTCTTTACGTCTGACTTCCAGGATCAGGATTTCGTACCAAAAATCCTAGTTCCCGCGATTCAAGTTTTGGCCAAGCAGTCGGAGGCGTTCATCAGAGGGAATCAGTTTGTTTCAGGAGTGATTTTGAAGGAGGCGTATGGGGATGAATGGCCTCTTTCTGGCAAAAGCGACTTTATGTTCTTTCAAGTTCAACAGATGAAGACGGAACTGGGCCGATCTACGGCGACTCCCGGATTTTCAAGTTCCGAAAGAAATAGGTTTGACGTGTGTATGATGGCCGGTCTGGTATTGAATAACTATGACCAACGTTTCTCCGTCCGGCGTGCTTCTATTACGGGAGCTTGCGCGGGACTAATTTTGGCCGATAGGTGATTTTTGATGTTTGAAGAGCAAGGAATGAGGGGAAAGGCCTTTTCAGGCGGTTCTGTGAACCTTAGCTGATCGTGAACCATCGATTCGAAGCCTGCCGAACCCGGTCAAGAACCTAACTCAGCTCTTCAAACCCTTCGGTTGCCTCGGCGACTGAGGCTTCGAAGTGTTCGATCATCGGCATGACGATCGGCTCCACTTCCTTTTCCCAGACAGGGCCGTCATAGAAGGCGGCCTTGATCCGCTCGCGCTCTTCCATCGATGGGAAGGCGCGCAGCCAATGCACCACGTCGGGATCCTCAAGATCGCGCATCGGGCCAAAGACCAGCATACCAGCCGCGCGCAGGGTCGGGCGGTTCACGGTCTCGAAAAACCGGATGAAGTCTTCTCGCTTGCCGGGTTTCAGGCGGTAGCGGCGGATTTCAAAGATCATGTCGCCTCTCCCATGTCAGGCTGGTTAGCGCGATTTTGCTAATCGCAGTTCGCCGTCATGTAACCCAGCATGCTCTGAGCCAGCCGTTTGGCACCCTCTTCCGAGGCCGCCGCAAACTGAAGCCTTGGCGGAAATGCGATGAGGCCCGTCAGCAGCGTGTCGGCCCTAGGGGTCTCTGAGAGATACAAAAGCGTCAGCGCGTAATTCGTGAATGCGGCGTCTGCCATCAGTTCTTGGGCAAGCGCGTGGAACTTTGGCGCATCCTCGTGGGGGGTCACCGGCGGGGGAGCTTCACCCTCCTGCGAAATCTTCACCATGCTGGACAGCCTGAAGGTCAACTGACTGTTTGGTTGCTCAAGCATCTTTTGCAGGGCCTGTCGTTGCTTGGCTTGGTCCGCATGCATTTCAAGAGGAGTGTGGGTGATCTGGCCGCCGGAATTGGGCAGCATGATCAAAGTCCCCTGTTCCTTGGGCGGCATGCTTTCACGCGCGCGCTGGACCAGCGCCTCGGCCTGCAAAAGCGTATCTTGCGAAATCGGTTTCGTCTCAAGGGTCAGCACTGCGCGATTGCCGGTGGTCGGGCGAATATTGGCGCGATCAGGCCGGAACAGGGACAGATCGGCCTCTACGCGGGACATTGAAAACTGGGCCGTTCCATCCCTGGCCTGGCTGGTGCCTTGGATCTGCGTTTTTGCGTCTAGGGAGAAATGGCACCCTGACAGGGCAACTTCTATCTCTTGGTCGTCTGGCAGCGTTTTGCGAATTTCCGCCAGAACGTCATCAGCTGAGGGAGAGCTGTCCCGGAGAAAAAAGTACCAGCCGCCCGCAGCAACAGCGCAGAGGAAAAGGCCGAGCAAGCCAATTGATTTCATGGAAAAGATCTTTCGGTTTGAACTGTTTTGCCCTGCGCGGCAGTTTGCCCGCCGGGTGGTGGCCACCATATGATAGGCGGGGCTCAGAAATCGATGGCGATGCCTTTTTTCTCCCAATCGCCATAACGCGCCGGGTCGGGGCCGTCGCGCCCGCCCAATTCCTTGGGCAGCGGGGCCTTTTCGGCGGCGGCCTTGCGGCGTTCCTCTGCCTCAGCCAGGGCGCGCTGGGCGGCGGGGGGCAGGTCTTTTGGCGCGGGGGCCTTCGGTGTGGTCTCGTCGCTCATCGCGGGTTCCTTTATGCTTTGGCCATGATATACGCCCCTGTCCGGCGGGAACAAGTCAGCGCCGGTGATCCCCAAGCCGCCAGAGAAAGCCAGAACCCCGATGTCCGACAAAACCCCCGATGCGCTCCAGGCCCGTAAGACTGCGATCTATCTTCTGGATCAGGTACTGGGCGAAGGGCGGCTGCTGGCCGAATGTTATGCCGCCGGGACGCTCGAAAGGCTGGCCCCCGAAGAGCGCGCCCGTGCCCAGCGGCTGGCGGTCGAGACCCTGCGATCCTTGGAACGGGCCGACCGGATCCTGCAAAAGCATCTGAAGAAAACGCCCCCGCTGACGGTGATGAGTGCGCTGCGCCTTGGCGCGGTCGAACTGTGTTCGGGCGGCGCGGCCCATGGGGTGGTCAATGCCATGGTGACGATCATTTCGAAACACCGCCGCCACGGGCAGCTCAAGGGTATGGTCAATGCCGTGCTGCGCAAGGTGGCCGAAAAGGGACCGGAGGAATGGGCAAAGCTGCGCATTCCCCGCTTGCCCAACTGGCTGCGCAAACCGCTGGTGCAGGCCTGGGGCGCCGAGGCGATGCTGGGGATCGAGGCTGCCCATTTCGCGGGCGCGCCGCTGGATATCACCGGCAAACCCGGTGCGGATCTGTCGGCGCTGGGCGGCGCTGTGCTCCCCACTGGATCGGTGCGCCTGACGGAGGCCGGTCAGGTTTCTGCGCTGCCGGGCTATGCCTCCGGGGACTGGTGGGTGCAGGATGCAGCGGCGGCCCTGCCCGCAAAGATGATCAACGCTCAAAAGGGCGAGCGGGTGCTGGATCTTTGCGCCGCGCCCGGTGGCAAGACCATGCAGATGGCCGCCGCAGGCGCGCAGGTGACGGCGGTGGATGCCTCGGCGGCGCGGATGGAACGGCTGCAAGAAAATTTGTCGCGCACAGGCCTCAGCGCCGATCTGATCGTAGGCGATGCGTTGGAGCAGGCCGGGCAGTTCGATGCGGTGCTGCTGGATGCGCCCTGTTCGGCGACCGGCACCATTCGTCGCCATCCCGATCTGCCTCATGCCAAGGACGGTAGCGAATTCGGCGCTCTGATCGAATTGCAGGCGCAGATGCTGGCTCATGCCTGGACCCTGGTCAAACCCGGCGGGCGCATGGTCTTTTGCACATGCTCCCTGTTGCCGGACGAGGGCGAATGCCAAATCGAAGAGGCGCTTGATATGTTCCCGGAGATGACAGCGGATCGTGCCTGTTTCGAAGGTCTTGGCGTTGATCCGGCCTGGATCACCGAAGAAG
The DNA here is from genome assembly GCF_038148855.1 of Phycobacter sedimenti. Taxonomy (NCBI): domain Bacteria; kingdom Pseudomonadati; phylum Pseudomonadota; class Alphaproteobacteria; order Rhodobacterales; family Roseobacteraceae; genus Phycobacter; species Phycobacter sedimenti. The sequence goes on from NZ_JBBVGR010000011.1 coordinate 103,936, forward strand.
GCGGTCTGCGCCTGCGACCGGACTATTGGGCGGAGCGCGGCGGGATGGACGGCTTTTACATGGCCCTTTTGCGCAAAGCAGGCTGATCAATTCTCGCCCAAGGGGTGCGGCACGGTTATTCTTCGGTGACTCGGATGTTTGACCGGGCTATGCTTCGACCAAAACGCCAGCGGCGTGAGGCGGAAAGAGCATGTCCAGATACGACAGACTGGCGGGGCGCGGAACCCGCCTGATGAACCGGATATATGCCTGGCGGGCGCGCAAGCAGCCTGCGGCGACCGGATTCGTATCCCAGCCCGAACCCCGTACCATCGGAAGCTTTGCCCGCGGGCGGCAGCTTGTTGCGGGCAATCTTCTGCTTGCGGGTTACCTCGTCGAATCGACCACCACCGGCCTCTGGGAGGTCGCAGCCCCCGATGCCGCCTTTGACGCGGAACGGCACGGATTTGCCTGGCTCGACGATCTGGCTGCCGTGGGGGATATCAAGGCCCGCATGAAGGCGCAGAACTGGGTCTGGGGCTGGATCCTGATGCACGGGCGCGGCACTGGCCCCGGCTGGTCGCCGGATCTGACCGGGCGCCGGGTCATCCGATGGATCAACCACGCCCTGTTCCTGCTCAGCGGCAAGGGGCGGGATGATACCGAAGCCTTTTATCGCTCTCTGTCGCAGCAGACCTGGTTCCTTGCGCATCGCTGGCAGGGCGCCACGCCTGGCCTTCCCCGGTTCGAGGCGCTGGCGGGGCTTATTTACGCGGGTCTTGCCCTGCAGGGCAAAGAGGAGCTGGCCGATCCCGCGATTCGCGCCCTCAGCGAGGAATGCGAGCGCCAGATCGATGAGCAGGGCGGCCTTCCGACCCGAAATCCTGAAGAACTGCTGGAAGTCTTTACTCTGCTGACCTGGACAGCTGCGGCCCTGCACGAGGCAGGTCGGACCGTTCCTGCACCACAAGTCGCTGCGATTGAGCGTATCGCGCCCACCCTGCGCGCCCTGCGCCACAGCGATGGCGGGTTGGCGCGGTTCCATGGCGGAGGGCGCGGGTTGGAAGGGTGGCTGGATCATGCTCTGGCTGCCAGTCATGTGGCAGCCCGCCCGGCACAAGGGTTGGCCATGGGTTATGCGCGTTTGTCGGCCCGCCGCACATCGGTTGTGGTGGATGCTGCGGTGCCACCCAAGGGGCGTGCTTCGGGAAACGGGCATGCTTCCACGTTGGCGTTCGAGCTGACTTCGGGGCGGCGTCCCTTGATCGTCAACTGCGGCTCGGGTGAAACCTTTGGCGTCGAGTGGCGTCGCGCTGGACGGGCCACCCCCTCGCATTCGACTCTGTGCCTTGAGGGGCACTCCAGCGCTCGCCTGGCTCCGCCTGATCGCGCGACAGCGCAGGAAGAGCTTGTCGACGGACCGAGTGATGTTCAGGTTCAGCTTGAAGATCTGAGCGACGGCAGCCGGTTCCAGGGTGGTCATGATGGCTACCTGCGCGAGTTTGGCCTGACCCATGCGCGCACGCTGGATCTGTCCTTTGATGGGCGGGCGCTCGCGGGTGAGGACATGCTGGTGGCACTCGACGAGGCAGCCGAAACACGCTGCTCGGCCGCGCTGGCGTCTCATGGAACTGACGGGATTGGTTTTGATATTCGCCTGCATCTGCATCCCGAAGTGGATGCAACCCTTGACTTGGGCGGCGCAGCAGTATCCATGGCGCTCAAGAGCGGGGAAATCTGGGTTTTCCGCCATGACGGCACTTGCGAGTTGAAGCTGGAGCCGGGGGTTTACCTGGAAAAGACCCGCTTGAAGCCGCGTGCGTCAAAACAGATCGTTTTATCCGGCCGGGTGATCGACTATGCCACCCGCGTCCGGTGGACGCTGAGCAAGGCGCAGGAAACTGCCGATGCCGTGCGCGACCTGAACCGGGACGACCCCGAGAGTATTGACTGAGCCTGCAAAGGACCGCCCTGCCATGACCGACCTTCACCCCGTACGCCGTGCGCTGCTTTCCGTATCCGACAAGACCGGCCTCATTGAGCTGGGTAAGTCCCTCGCCGAACGCGGGGTTGAGCTGCTCTCGACTGGCGGCACCGCTAAGGCGCTGCGCGATGCGGGGCTGGATGTGAAGGACGTCTCTGACGTCACCGGCTTTCCCGAAATGATGGATGGCCGCGTGAAGACCCTGCACCCGATGGTGCATGGCGGGTTGCTGGCCCTGCGCGACAACGATGCCCATGTGGCGGCGATGAAGGAACACGGGATCGGCGCCATCGATCTTCTGGTGGTGAACCTCTACCCGTTCGAGGCTGCACTGGCGCGCGGCGCAGATTATGACGAGATGATCGAGAATATCGACATCGGTGGTCCGGCCATGATCCGCGCGGCCTCCAAGAACCACCTGTTCGTCAACGTGGTCACAGATGTCGAAGACTATGACGCGCTTCTGGCCGAGCTGGATGAAAATGACGGTCAGACCTCTTATGTCTTCCGTCAGCGTCTGGCGCAAACCGCCTATGCCCGCACTGCTGCTTATGACGCTGCTGTCTCTAACTGGATGGCGGGCGCGCTGGAGCTGGAAGCCCCCCGTCGCCGCGCCTTTGCCGGGGATCTGAAACAGACCCTGCGTTATGGTGAAAACAGCCACCAAAAGGCCGCCTTCTACACCGATGGCAGCAACCGTCCAGGTGTTGCCACCGCGGTGCAGCTGCAGGGCAAGGAGCTGTCCTACAACAACATCAACGATACCGATGCGGCCTATGAACTGGTCGCCGAGTTCGACCCGGCGGAAACCGCTGCCGTCGCCATCATCAAGCACGCTAACCCCTGCGGCGTGGCACGTGGCGCGACCCTGGCCGAAGCCTATCAGAAGGCATTTGACTGCGACCGTACCTCCGCCTTTGGCGGGATCGTGGCGCTGAACCAGCCGCTGGACGCCGAAACCGCCGCCAAGATCACCGAGATCTTCACCGAGGTGGTGATCGCGCCGGGCGCTTCGGATGAGGCCAGGGAGATCTTTGCCGCCAAGAAGAACCTGCGCCTCTTGCTGACCGACGCGCTGCCCGATCCGCGCAAGCCGATCACCGCTTACAAACAGGTCGCTGGCGGCATGCTGGTGCAGGACAAGGACGTGGGTTACATCGGCATGGACGATCTGAAGGTCGTCACCGAAAAGGCCCCGACGGACGAGCAGATGCAGGATCTTCTGTTTGCCTGGAAGGTCGCCAAACACGTCAAATCCAACGCGATCGTCTATGTGAAGGGCGATGCGACCGTGGGCGTGGGCGCAGGTCAGATGAGCCGCCTTGACAGTGCCAACGTTGCCGCCGCCAAGGCGCAGCGCATGGCGGATGAGCTGGGCCTTGATGAGAGCCTCGCCAAAGGGTCGGCCGTGGCTTCGGATGCCTTCTTCCCCTTTCCCGATGGTCTGCTCGAAGCGGCTGCTGCGGGCGCGACCTGCGTCATCCAGCCGGGTGGTTCGATGCGGGACGACGAGGTGATCAAGGCTGCCAACGAGGCGGGCCTCGCAATGGTCTTTACCGGCATGCGCCACTTCCGGCACTGAACGGCGGACGGCAAGGGATATGGCAGTGCGTATGATGTTCTGGGGCGCCTTCTGGGCCTTTCTGTTGGATCAGGCCAGCAAATACCTGGTGATTCACTGGATGGGCCTGTCCCAGCGCCAGGCCATCGACGTGCTGCCCCCCTTGCTGAACTTCCGCTACGGTGAGAACACCGGCATCAACTTCGGTCTGTTCGGCGGCGGGGATGAGGCCGCGCGCTGGGTTCTGATCGCCCTGTCGCTGGTCATCTGCGTGGCGCTGGCGGTTTGGATCAATCGCTCGCACCAAGGTGCGCGTCTGATGGCCCTGGCCGCGGGTCTGGTAATCGGCGGGGCGCTGGGCAATGTGGCGGATCGGCTGCTTTATGGATACGTGCTGGACTTTCTGAACATGTCCTGCTGCGGCATCACCAACCCGTTTGTCTTCAACGTGGCAGATGTCTTCATCTTTGCCGGAGCGGCTGGTTTGATCCTGTTTGACCGGGGCGGGAAAAACCCCGCGTGACCTTGGTCTGAAATTGCGGTAGAAGAGCCTCGAAACTGGCAGGAGTATCTGGGAATGCGGATCCCTTTGGGCATGATTGTTCTGGTGGGCGCGGTGGCTGTTGCGGGCTGCTCGCAAAAAGGGCTGCGCGATATTCGCAAGACGGGCACCGGTCCGGATGAGTTTCTCGTTCTGCCAAGCAAGCCCTTGAGCGAGCCAAGCGATTATTCAAGCCTGCCGACCCCGACACCCGGTGGGACCAACATCACGGATGCTACGCCGCAGGCCGATGCCGTGGCTGCACTGGGCGGCAAGGCATCCGCTCTGGTGCCGGGGCAGGGCGTGCCGAGCTCAGATCTGGCGCTGGTCTCTGCCTCCAGCCGCTATGGCGTCTCGTCATCTGTCCGCCAGGAACTGGCCGAGGAAGACGCAAAATTCCTCAAGCGCAAACGGATCACGGGTCGGATCAAACTGTTCCCTGTGGATCGCTACGAGCAGATTTATGCCAAGCAGACGCTCGATCCATTCGAGGCGAACGAGCAGTTCCGTCGCGCTGGGATCGCAACGCCATCGGCCCCGCCGGCAGGCGGCGAGTAACGGCCCTTTTGTCGACCTGACGCGCGGCCCGCATCCGAGGGCGGCTTTTCACAATATTGTTTCGCCGACTTGTACCTTTGCCGCATCGGCTTAGGTTGCGGTTAACCATGATGCTCCCAATATGAGGGGCGCCCGAGCGCTTTGTGTGGCAGTGGTTTTCCAGCCAGACAGGAGCCTGGGGCAGGATGGGCCATGGAATCTGTCCATGGGCCGGTAGGATTGGAGGATGCCACATGATCCGACGGATTGTTTTGAGTGCCATCGCCTTGACCGCGGTGCTTGCTGGGTCTGTGCGCGCGCAGTCGCAGTCGCAGGCCGAGGATATGGTCACGGCCTTTACCCTGGACAATGGAATGGAGGTCGTGGTGGTCGAAGACCACCGTGCGCCCGTCGTTCAGCACATGGTCTGGTATCGCGCCGGATCCGCGGATGAACCGCCTGGGCAATCGGGTGTCGCGCATTTCCTTGAGCATCTCCTGTTCAAGGGAACGGATACCCTGGCCCCCGGTGAGCTGTCGGCGACCGTCGCGGCCAATGGCGGGCGGGACAACGCGTTTACCAGCTACGATTATACGGCCTATTTCCAGCGCATCGCCTCTGACCGACTGGAGCTGATGATGAAGATGGAAAGCGACCGGATGGTCAACATCCGGCTCAGCGAAGAGGAAATTGTGACCGAGCGGGAAGTGATCCTTGAGGAGCGCAACCAGCGCACCGACAACGACCCGCGCGCTCTGTTCCGCGAACAGCTGCGCGCCGCGCAGTTCCTCAATCATCGCTATGGTCAGCCTGTCATCGGCTGGCGGCACGAGATGGAGACGCTGGACCGCGAGGATGCGCTCTCGTTCTACAAGACCTATTATGCGCCCAACAATGCGATCCTGGTGGTTTCCGGCGATGTCACACCCGAAGAGGTGCGCCCCCTGGCTGAGAAGTACTACGGGGTGATCCCGGCAAACCCTGATCTGCCCGAACGCTTCCGCAGCCAGGACCCGCCACAGACCGCAGCGCGGCGCCTGACCTATCGCGATCCCCGTGTGGCGCAGCCCTATGTACAGCGCTCCTACCTGGTTCCGGAACGCGACAGCGGCGCACAGGAAGCGGCAGCGGCGCTTTTTCTTCTGTCCGAGCTTCTGGGCGGCGGGAACACCTCGTACCTCGCCAATGCCCTGCAGTTCGACCAGCAGACCGCAGTTTACACCGGTGCGTTCTATTCGGGAGTATCACTGGACAAGACCAACTTCATCTTTCTGATCGTGCCCGCCGAGGGGGTGTCCCTTGAGGAGGCCGAAGAGGCCCTTGATGCCACCTTCCGCAAGTTCCTGGAGGAGGGTGTCGACGAAAACCAGCTGGAGCGCATCAAGCTGCAGCTGCGGGCCTCTGAAATCTACGCGCGGGACAATGTGGACGGGATTGCCAACCGATATGGCCGTGCGCTGACCTCGGGTCTGACGGTTCAGGATGTGCAGGACTGGCCCAGGATCCTGCAATCGATCACCGCCGATGAGATCCTAGCGGTTGCGCGGGAATTTCTGCGCCCAGAGGCATCCGTTACAGGCTGGATGATGCGCCCAGAGGAGGTCACCCAATGACTGTCTTGACCACGGTCCGCGCCGGGCTTTTCGCCTGTTTTTCCCTGCTGATGTCGGCGCTGCCTGCGGCGGCCGAGATCAACATCAAGGAAGTCACGTCTCCCGGCGGGATCACGGCGTGGCTGGTTGAGGATCACTCAATTCCCTTTGCCGCGCTGGAACTGCGCTTCAGGGGCGGCACTTCGTTGGATGCACCCGGCAAACGTGGTGCCATCCATTTGATGACAGGCCTGCTCGAGGAAGGCTCTGGCGATATGAGAGCCCAGGATTACACCAGAGCGGTGGAAAATCTTGCAGCCAGTTTCTCCTACGATGCTGATAAGGAATCCCTGTCCGTCTCGGCACGCTTCCTGACCGAGAACCGGGACAGTGCGATGGATCTGCTGCGGCAGACCCTGCTCGAGCCACGCTTTGATCAGGATGCCCTGGACCGGGTGCGCGCGCAGGTGCTCTCGGGGCTGCGTTCGGATGAAAAGGATCCCGATGCCATTGCCGGTCGTGCCTTCGGAAAGATGGCTTTTGGCGATCATCCTTATGGCAGCGATGGGACCGGCACGATTGAATCGGTTTCAGCCCTGACCCGTCAGGACATGTTCGATGCCCATGCGGCGGTTCTTGCCCGCGACCGGCTTTATGTTGCTGCGGTAGGTGACATCAGCGAAGCAGAGCTGGGGACCCTGCTGGACGGATTGCTTGGCGATCTCCCGGAAACCGGGTCGCCTCAGCCCGGCCTCGCCGAGGTCACGATTGCGGGCGGCATCACGGTGATCGATTTCGACACGCCGCAGTCAGTTGCACTCTTTGGCCATATTGGCATCGATCAGCAAGATCCCCGGTTTTTCGCGGCCTATATCATGAACCAGATCCTTGGCGGCGGGTCGTTTGAGAGCCGCCTGATGTCCGAGGTGCGCGAAAAGCGCGGTCTGACCTATGGCGTCTATTCCTACCTTGTGCCGCGCGATCTTGGCGCGGTCTACATGGGCTCCCTCGCCTCTGCCAATACCAAGATGGCCGAGGCGGTTGAGGTGATCCGCGCCGAATGGACCCGTATGGCCACCGAGGGTGTCACGGAAAAGGAACTGCAGGATGCCAAGACCTATCTGACCGGGGCCTATCCGCTGCGCTTTGACGGCAATGGGCGCATTGCCTCGATCCTGGTGGGCATGCAGATGGAAGGGCTGCCGATCGACTACGTCGTGACACGCAACGACAAGATTAACGCGGTGACGCTGGAAGAAATCAATGGGGTGGCGTCTGAAGTACTGCAGCCCGATAACCTCCATTTCGTGGTCGTGGGCCGTCCTGAAGGTCTGAAGACCGGCGGCTGATCGCTGCTACATGACGGAAACGCAAACGGGCCGGAGTGAGATCTCCGGCCCGTTTTTTTGTCTTGGGTGCGGCCTTACTCGCCGTATGGCACCCAGATATTCTTGACCTCTGTGGCTGCCTCCAGGAACCGGCGGCTGTGGTCGCTGTACCAGTCAGGCGCGGTGCCATTGTTGACCCAGGTCCGTTTGAGGTTACTGGCAGAGGCTTTTTCGATCTCACCCGACAGATCGGAGGAGGAAAAGCTCCAGACCGCATCCACGTTCATATGTGACGCCAGCGGTCCTGCCAGATCGGCGTGGATGCCGGTCAGGATGTTGACCACGCCAGCGGGAACGTCGGAAGTATCGAGCACCTGATAGAAATCGGTAGCGGCCAGCGGGAAAGGATCAGATGCCGCCAGCACCACCCGGTTGCCCATGGCAATGGCAGGGGCCATCACGGAAACCAACCCCAGCAGCGGCGCCTCATCGGCGCAGAGCGCGCCGATGACGCCAACCGGCTCTTTCATCGCCAAGGCGACGCCACGGATCGGCACGCCATGGACCTGCCCGTCGTATTTGTCGGCCCATGCGGCGGCGGTGAACAGGCGCTGGATCGAAGCCTCGACCTCCTTCGCGCCGGATTTGCGCCCTGTCATGTGGTCGATGCGATGGGCAAACTCATCTGCCCGCGCCGAGAGGTTCTCGCCAATGTAATAGAGGATCTGCGCGCGCAGGTGGCCGGTGGTCCTGGCCCAGCCCTTGGCCCCGGCCGCGGCCTCGACCGCGTTGCGTACGTCCTTGCGGCTGCCAAGGCCCACATGGCCAAGAATCGCGCCGGATCTGTCATGGACCGCGCGGGAATAGCCACTGTCGGGGCGGGCCTGCTTGCCGCCGATATACATCTTGGCGGTGCGATCGATGGGATCGGTGCCGCTGCCCTGACCGGTGAAACCTTCGACCTGTGCCAGTGCCTTGGGTTTGCCGTTTGGCTTGGTATAGGCCGACAGCCCCTCCCATCCGCCTTCACGACCAAAGCCGCTTTCGCGCACGCCGCCAAAGCCTGCGGCGGCGTCGAACATGTTGGTGCCGTTCACCCAGACCACGCCGCAGGCCAGTTTCGGCGCAATATCAAGGGCAAGGTTCACGTTCTCGCTCCAGACACTGGCGGCAAGGCCATAGCGTGTGTTGTTCGCGAGCTCCACCGCCTCGGCCGGGGTACGGAAGGTGCAGGAGACCAGCACGGGGCCAAAGATCTCTTCCTGCATCAGACGGTCGGCGGGGGTCAGCCCCTCGATCAGGGTGGGGGGATAGAAGCAGCCTTCCCCTGGCAGGTCCACCTTGGCCTGATAGGTCTCACCAGCGTCATTCGCGGCGACCATATCGGTGATCGTCTTCAGCTGGACGGGATCCACCACGGCGCCCACATCGATGCATTTGTCCAGCGGATCACCAATGCGCAGCTTGTCCATGCGGGCGCGCAGTTTTGTGTGGAACCGTTCGGCGATGCCTTCCTGCACGAGCAGACGCGAGCCTGCGCAGCAGACCTGACCCTGGTTGAACCAGATCGCATCCACCAGCCCTTCGACAGCTGAGTCAATGTCGGCATCGTCAAAGACGATGTAGGGAGACTTACCGCCCAGTTCGAGCGTCAGCGCCTTGCCGCTGCCTGCGGTGGCTTCGCGGATGCGGCGCCCGACGGCGGTGGAGCCGGTGAAGGCGATCTTGTCCACATCCGAGGCCACGATCATCTCGCCCACGGCGCCATCGCCGGTGACGATGTTCACAACGCCCTTGGGCAGGCCCGCCTGACGGCAAATGTCTGCAAACAGAAGTGCTGTGAGCGATGTGTACTCTGCCGGTTTCAGCACCACGGTATTGCCCATGGCAATCGCAGGCGCCACCTTCCAGGCCAGCATCAAGAGCGGGAAGTTCCACGGGATGATCTGGCCGCAAACGCCGAGGGCGGCGCGGTCCGGGAGTTCGCTGTCCATCAGCTGGGCCATGCCCGCGTGATAATAGAAATGCCGCTGCGCCAGGGGAATATCGATATCGCGGCTTTCGCGGATCGGTTTGCCGTTGTCCATGCTCTCCAGCGCGGCGAACAGGCGGCTGTGCTTCTGCAACAGGCGCGCGATGGCATAAAGGTATGCCGCCCGGCCCGGCCCGCCCAGCCTCTCCCACTTGGGCTGCGCGCTGCGGGCGGCGGCGACGGCGGCATCCACATCCGCTTGTGTGGCCTGGCTGAGCGTGGCCAGCACCTCTCCGGTGGCGGGGTTCTGGCTGTTAAAGCCGTCGCCGGGCGCGGTGAATGCACCATTGATAAAGTGGCCAAAGCGGTCGCCCTGATCGACCAGCCAGGCGAGCGCTTCTGCGGCGCTTTCAGGGGCGGGACCATAGCTCATGGTGTCAAAGATCTCTTTGATGGACATTTGGGCACTCCTCAGGCCATCGCGTGGCGGTAGCCGGCGGAATAGGCGCCGGTGACATGGTGTTCGAGCTGGCGTTCGATATCGCCCAGCAGGGACGACGCCCCAAAGCGGAACAGGTCGGGCTGCAGCCAGCGGTCGCCCAGCTCTTCTTTCATGAGGCTGAGATAGACCAGCGCATCCTTGGCCTTGGAAATCCCCCCGGCGGGTTTGTAACCGACGCGATAGCCCGTGCGCTCATGATAGTCGCGGATGGCGCGGATCATCACGAGGGAGACAGGCAGGGTAGCATTGACGCTTTCCTTGCCGGTGGAGGTTTTGATGAAGTCGGCCCCCGCCATCATGCAGATCATCGAGGCGCGTGCGACGTTGCGCAGGGATCCCAGCTCTCCGGTAGCGAGGATCGCCTTCACATGGGCCTCGCCGCAGGCGGCGCGGAAGGCTTTCATCTCGTCATAAAGCGCCTGCCAGTTGCCGCTCAGCACATGCCGACGCGAAATCACGATGTCGATCTCATGGGCGCCTGCCTTGACGCTTTCCTCGATCTCGGCGACGCGCAGATGGAAGGGCGACAGACCCGCCGGAAATCCGGTGGAGACTGCCGCGACAGGAATACCGGTACCTTTCAGCGCCGCGACCGCCGGGGCGATCATGTCGTGATAGACGCAGACGGCGCCGGTGGTGATGCCGGGGGTGCCAAGGGCCTGCAAAAGGTCGGCGCGTACCGGCTGGCGCGCCTTTGCGCACAGGCGGCGCACACGTCCGGCGGTGTCATCGCCCGACAGCGTGGTCAGGTCGATGCAGGTGATGGCCTTCAAAAGCCAGGCGGCCTGATAGTCTTTCTTGACGCTGCGCCGTCCGGGCAGGGTCGCGCAGCGCCGCTCGATCGCCGAGGTATTGGCTTGCACACCAAGCGCCCAATCCAGATCCAGCTCCATGCCGGGATTGCGGGGTTCGCTCACCTGCGGCAGTTGCGCATTGCCCGCAGCAGTGCTCTGCGCAGCATTCTCAGAGACGTGGCTTTCCATTATCGGGGGTTTCCTCATCACAGGTTTGCGCGAAATTCGCACGGGTGCGGCATCTTGGCAAGCGAAGCGCCTGCTTTTCGCGCAGCAAATTTGACCTTCCGGACAAATTTCAATCTTTGTTGCGAATAATTCTCATTTTCATTGACACTGTTGAGAACCGTTCTCATATATCCGGTATGTGACGTTCCAAGGAGTTTCGGGGATGCAACCTCTGCGCCGTGTCATTTTGGGTTTGGGTCTTATGTTGGCCGTTCCGTTGTCCCTTGTTGCATCTGCAGGAGGGGCCTTGGCCGAGGCTCCGCTCAAGGTGGTCGCAACCACCGGCATGATTGCAGATGCTGCGCGCCAGGTGGGCGGTGATGCGGTGGAGGTCCGCGCCTTGATGGGACCGGGGGTGGATCCGCATGCTTACCGTCAGACCCGTTCGGATATCGTTGCCATGACCCGCGCGGATCTGGTGCTCTATCATGGTCTCTACCTTGAAGCGCAGATGGAAGATTTCCTGCACGATCTGTCGCGCAAGCGCACGGTGGTTGCTGTGGCCGAGAGCCTGCCGAAGGATTTATTGCGGGCCCATGACGACTATGAGAACAAGTTCGACCCGCATGTCTGGATGACCCCCGCGCTGTGGAAAGAGGTCGTTGCGCGCGTGGCCGAGGTTCTTAGCGAAGCGCGTCCCGATCAGGCCGCGACTTTTTCTGAAAATGCCATGGCGCATATGGCCGATCTTGACCGGCTCCTGGCTTTTGCGCACGAGACCCTGTCCAGCGTACCCGAAGACAGCCGGGTTCTGATCTCGGCCCATGATGCCTTTGGCTATTTCGGCCGCGATTTCGGGTTCGAGGTGCTGGGCATTCAAGGCATTTCCACCCAGTCCGAGGCCGGCCTTAACCGGATCAGCGAGTTGGTCGATCTGCTGGTGCAGCGCAGGATTTCGGCGGTTTTCGTGGAAAGCTCGGTCTCTGACCGTTCCATGCGCGCTCTGATCGAAGGGGCGGCGGCGCAGGGCCATATCGTCAAGATCGGCGGAGAGCTGTTTTCGGATGCCATGGGAGCGGATGGCACCTACGAGGGCACGTACCTTGGCATGCTGGACCACAACATCACGACCATCGCCGGGGCGCTGGGCGCGGATGTGCCCGCGCGCGGCATGGATGGCAAACTTTCGGCGGGGCTTTGATCATGGGGCAGACGGTAGAATTGGTGCGTGGCCAAGGTGCCGACATGGCAGGGCAGTCGAGTGACGCCAGCCCGCTGGCCGTTCGCGGCCTGACGGTCACCTATGGTGAAAAGCCTGCAGTCTTCAGTGTCGACATGACGGTGGAGCCGGGCAAGATGACCGCGATCATTGGCCCCAATGGAGCGGGAAAATCGACGCTTTTGAAGGCCGCGCTCGGGATCGTGGCGCCGGTCTCGGGCCGCGTGCAGGTCTTTGGCCGCCCGCTGGAGGCAATGCGCTCCCGTATTGCCTATGTTCCGCAGCGTGCCAGCATCGACTGGGATTTCCCCACACGTGTGATCGACGTGGTGATGATGGGGCTCTACCGGGAGTTGGGCCTTTTGGGACGCATCCGGGGCCATCACCGCACCGTAGCGAGCGACTGTCTGGATCGCGTTGGCATGGGCGATTTCGCCGACCGCCAGATTGGCCAGCTCTCGGGTGGCCAGCAGCAGCGGGTGTTCCTGGCGCGCGCCCTGGCGCAGGATGCGGACCTTTACCTGCTGGACGAACCCTTTGCCGGGGTGGACGCGGCGACGGAGAAGGCGATCATCACGGTGCTGAAATCCCTGCGCGAAGCCGGTAAATCCGTCGTGGTGGTGCATCACGATCTGGCCACCGTGGCCGACTATTTCGACAATGTCTTCCTGATCAACACCCGCAAGGTTGCCGAAGGCCCGGTGGCTGAGGCCTTTACGCCGGAAACGCTACAGGCGGCTTATGGTGGCAGGCTGGCGACCGCGCAGATCGACCAGCTTTCGGGCCTGCAGGGCTGAACCCATGCTGCTGGATGCGCTTTTTCTGCAACTGGGCTATAACGCCACGCTGGTCTCGATCGGGGCGGCCCTTCTGGGGGGGGCTGCGGGGATCTCGGGAACCTTCCTGTTCCTGCGCAAACGCGCGCTGGTGAGCGACGCGGTGAGCCATGCGACCCTGCCGGGCGTCGGCCTTGCCTTCCTTGTTATGGTCTATCTTGGCGGCGACGGGCGCAATCTGGCGGGGCTGCTGATCGGTTCGGCCCTGTCGGCCGGCGTTGGCCTTTTGTGTATGAACTGGCTGACCCGCAACACCCGCCTGGCCGAGGATGCGGCCATCGGGGCGGTGCTGTCCGTCTTCTTTGGCTTTGGTATCGTGCTACTGACCGTGATTCAGACTCTTGGCGTGGGGCGGCAGGCCGGGCTGGAAGGCTTTCTTCTGGGATCCACCGCCGGAATGCTGCTCAGCGATGCGATGATCATCGCGGGTGGCAGCGCGCTGGCCTTATCGGTGATCTTGCTGATGCGCCGACCAATGATGCTGGTGGCCTTTGATCCCGAATATGCCGCCGCGCGCGGCCTGCCGGTGCAGCGCATCGACATGCTGATGATGGGGCTGGTGATGGCCGTGACCGTGGTGGGGCTGAAGATCGTCGGGCTGATCCTGATTGTGGCCCTGCTGATCATCCCAGCTGTCACCGCCCGCTTCTGGACCGAAAGGTCGGACCGCGTGGTTGTCATCGCCGGCCTGGTCGGCGCGGCTGCGGCTTATGTGGGCGCGGCGATTTCCGCCTCTGCGCCGAACCTGCCGACCGGGCCGATCATCGTTCTGGTCAGTTTTGTCCTTTTTGCCCTGTCGCTGCTGTTTGCCCCCAACCGGGGCGTTCTGGCCGCCGTTTTGCGCCACCAGCGGTTCCAGCGCCGTGTACACCTGCGGCAGGGGCTTTTGGCGCTCGCTCAGGGGCAACCGATCTATGAACCGCTCACCCTGCGTCTGTTGCGCCGTGCCGGACTGGTGCGCGCTGACGGTGTGGCCACCGACATGGGCCGGGCTCGCGCCATGAAAGCCCTGCGCGATGAAAAACGCTGGGAGCTGGTGCGCAGCGATCTGGCGCATGAGGCCGCCGCCGCGCTTTATGATGGGCTGCGCGAGATCGAGACCGTGCTGACCCCCGATCAGATCAGCGAAATCGACCGCCGCATCGGCGGCCCGCAGGAGGTCCCCGCGTGATGAGCGGCGCCGAATTTGTCCCCCTCTCCCTGACGCCGCTGCTGATCGGCATCTTTGCCGCCGTGGCTTGCGCCTTGCCGGGGAATTTCCTTTTGCTGCGCCGTCAGGCTCTGATCGGAGATGCGATAAGCCATGTGGTTCTGCCGGGCATCGTCGTCGCCTTCCTGCTGACGGGCGCCATTGCTGCCGGGCCAATGCTCTTGGGCGCGGCTGGCGCCGCCGTCACCGCCGTCATCCTGATCGAGGCGGTGCGCCGTCTGGGCCGGATCGAGCCGGGCGCCGCAATGGGCGTGATCTTCACCACCATGTTCGCGGGCGGCGTTTTGCTCTTGGAGCAGACCGATACCTCCACCGTGCATCTCGATGTGGAGCATGCGCTTTACGGCAATCTCGAAAGCCTGATCTGGCTCGATGCCACCGGCTGGTCCTCCCTTTGGGATCTTGAGGCGCTGCGCTATCTGCCCCCCGAGCTGCCGCGCATGGCGCTGACCTTGCTGGGCGTTGCCGCCTTCATCGCGTTGTTCTGGCGGGCGCTGAAAATCTCGACCTTTGACGAAGGCTTTGCCCGAACGCTTGGCATCCGAACCGATCTTCTGGGGCTGGCGCTGGTGATCATGGCTGCCATCGCAGCCGTGGCCGCCTTTGACGCGGTGGGATCGATCATCGTCATCGCCATGTTCATCTGCCCGCCCGCCGCAGCGCGGATGATGACCAACCGGCTGGAGGCTCAGATCGGATGGAGCGTCGTCTTCGCCACCCTGTCGGCGGTCCTCGGGTATGTTCTGGCGGGCTATGGCCCCCTCTGGCTGGGGGCGGCAGATGCAGTCAGCGCGGCGGGGATGATTGCCACCGTGTCGGGCGTGATCCTTGCCATTGCCGCGAGGTTCGGCCCTTGCCGCCGCCGTGCCGGAGCGCCAGCCGGGGTCTGACCCACGCGCTTTGCGGGTGGCAGAATCGAAGGGCTCCATGCTAAATTTTGCGGTATGAGCAGCCCAGACCCCCAAATCAGCGAAAAATCGCGCCCCATGATCCGTCAGCTGGACGACAGCGCCATTAACCGCATTGCCGCCGGTGAGGTGATCGAGCGCCCCGCCTCGGCGGTGAAGGAACTGGTTGAAAACGCCATCGACGCGGGCGCTACCCGCATCACGGTGGACATCGCCGATGGCGGCAAGACGCTGATCCGGGTCACCGACGATGGCTGCGGCATGACAGCCGAGGATCTGCCGCTCGCTCTGTCGCGCCACGCCACGTCAAAGATCGACGGCTCAGACCTTCTGAACATCCACACCTTCGGCTTTCGCGGCGAGGCGCTGCCCAGCCTTGGCGCCGTGGGTCGCCTGACGATCACCAGCCGCGCAGCAGGCAGCGATGCGGCGCAGATCCGGGTGGCGGGCGGCAAGATGGTCCCCGTGAAGCCCGCCGCCCTGCGCGCGGGCACCGTGGTAGAGCTGCGCGATCTGTTCTACGCCACCCCGGCGCGGCTCAAGTTCATGCGCACCGACCGGGCCGAGGCGCAGGCCATCGGCGATGTGATCAAGCGCCTTGCCATGGCGGAGCCCTCGGTTGGTTTCACCCTGCGGGATGTCTCGGGCGGCGGAGAAGGGCGTGTGACCTTCCGCGCTGATCCTTTGACCGGGGATCTGTTCGATGCGCTGCACGGGCGGCTGGCCTCGGTATTGGGGCGGGAGTTTGCCGAAAACGCGCTGAAGATCGATGCGACGCGGGAAGGCCTCCGGCTTTATGGCTATGCGGCGCTGCCGACCTATTCACGCGGCGCGGCGGTGGCGCAGTTCCTGTTTGTGAACACGCGGCCCGTGAAGGACAAGATGCTGACCGGCGCCCTGCGCGCCGCTTATTTCGATTTCCTCAGCCGTGACCGTCACCCGGCGGCGGCGCTGTTCATCGACTGTGACCCGACTTTGGTGGATGTGAACGTGCACCCGGCCAAATCCGAAGTCCGCTTCCGGGATCCCGGTCTTGCGCGCGGGCTAATCGTCTCTTCCCTGCGCCATGCGCTGGCCGAGGCGGGGCATCGCGCCTCCACCACCGTTGCCGGGGCCACGCTGGGCGCCATGCGGCCAGAGCAGGCGGGCGGTCAGACACCGCCGCATGTCTACCAGATGGACCGTCCCTCGATGGGCGCGCGCACGGCGGCCTACTCCGCGCAGCGGCCCGATTACACTCCAGTCCCACCCTATCAGCCCCCGCAGCAGACAGGCGGTTTTGCCGAGATGGCCAGCGCCTTCAGCGGTCAGGTGATCGAAGAGCCGACAGCGCCCCCCGCAAAGCAGGAACAGCCACCCGAGGCTCTCCCCCTCGGGGCTGCGCGCGGGCAGGTGCATGAGAATTACATCATCGCTCAGACCGCCGATGGCATGGTGATCGTCGATCAGCATGCCGCCCACGAACGGCTGGTTTATGAGAAGCTGAAGAAACAGATGGGTGAAAACGGTGTCGCGGCGCAGGCGCTGTTGATCCCCGAAATCATCGAACTCTCTGACAACGACTGCGCGCGCCTGTTGGCGGTGGCGGATGAACTGGCAAAATTCGGCCTCGGGATCGAAGCTTTCGGCGGAACTGCCGTGGCCGTGCGTGAAACCCCTGCAATATTGGGAGAGGTCAACGCAGAGGCCATGGTCAAAGACATCCTCGACGAACTCGATGATCAGGGCGAAAGCCAGCTGGTGCAGGCCCGGCTTGAGGCAATTCTGAGCCGGGTGGCCTGCCACGGCTCAATCCGGTCCGGTCGGCGGATGCGCGGGGAAGAGATGAACGCGCTTTTGCGGGAAATGGAGGCAACGCCCCATTCCGGCCAGTGCAACCATGGCCGTCCCACCTATGTGGAGCTGAAGCTCTCTGACATCGAACGGCTGTTCGGGCGCACATGATGGAAGGCATGGAAGAGGCCATCGCGAACATGGACCAGATCGGGACGATGATCCTGATCGGCGGCGGCTTTGCGGCGCTTTTGATCCTCTTGCTGGTGATGTCTTTGCGGGCCTCGGCACGGGCAGCCTCGGCGGTGGCGCCGCTGGCGCAGCAGATGGAGTATCTGGGCCAGTCGGTGCAGCAGCTGCGCGGCGGATTGCAGCATGTGTCGGACATGCAGGCAAATGCGCAGGTGCAGATGGTGCAGACGGTGGAGGCGCGGCTTTCGGATGTGCAGCAGCACATGAACGACCGGCTGGCGGACAATGCCCTGCGACAGGCCCGCGCCATGGCCGAGATGCAGGAACGGATGCAGGAGAGCCTCCATGGTAGCGCCAAGCGCACGGTGACTTCGCTGACGCAGCTGCAGGAACGGCTCGCCACCATCGACAAGGCGCAGGACAATATCACCAAACTGTCGGGGGATGTGCTGACGCTGCAGGATATCCTGTCGAACAAGCAGACGCGCGGCGCATTTGGAGAAATACAGCTCAACGATATCGTGTCCAAAGCTTTGCCCAGCGACGCCTACCGGTTTCAGGCGACGCTCAGCAATGGCAAGCGCGCCGATTGCCTGATCGACTTGCCCAATCCTCCCGGTCCCATAGTGATTGACAGCAAGTTCCCGCTGGAGCCCTATGAGGCGCTGCGCCGGGCGCAGACTCAGGATGAACTGGCCTATGCGGCGCGGCAGATGAAGACCGCCCTGCGCGCCCATATCCAGGCGATTGCGCAGAAATACATCATCGAGGGAGAAACGGCGGACGGCGCCATCCTGTTCCTGCCGTCCGAGGCGGTCTATGCCGAACTGCACGCCAATTTCACCGATCTTGTGCGCGAAGGGTTCGCGGCCAAGGTCTGGATCGTCTCACCCACCACCTGCATGGCGACGCTCAACACCATGCGTGCGATCCTGAAAGATGCCCGGATGCGCGAACAGGCGGGCGCCATCCGCAATGAGCTGGGCCTGTTGCACCGCGATGTAGAGCGGTTGGGCGACCGCGTAGGCAATTTGGACCGGCATTTCGCACAGGCCGCCAAGGATGTGGCTGAGATCAAGATCAGCGCCGACAAGGCCGGAAGACGGGCGCGGCGGCTCGACAATTTCGATTTTGAAGAGATCGAGAAAGCGACCGAACCAGCCCCAGGCGGAACCGTGGTCCCGCTGGAGCAGCCGGAGCGATGAGCAGCCTGTCGCCAGATCGGGAGCTGTTGCGGCGGGCAGAGGTCGACGCCGAACGGGTGGTTTCCCTGTTGCGGATCGGGGTGTCTCTGGGGCTGTTTGCCATCTTCTTTCTGACCGTCTGGGATAGCGTGGAGACGGTCGAAGACTATCTGCGCAGGCAATGGCTTTTCGCTCTGGCGACCATGTTTTCCTACCTCTTGCTGGGGTTGTTCACACTGTGGCGGGCGCGTCGGGGCCTGTTTCGGGGCTGGATGATCTGGACTGGTGTAACGCTGGACTGTGCCTTTCTGCTGGTGAATGCCTGGGTGGGGCTTGAGAATACCTCCCTCCCCGGTGGCGTGACCTTCCTGTTGCCGCCCATCTGGCTGGTACCGACCGTGCTGGCCTTCGCGGTCTTGCGGTTCAATCCATATCTGCAGGCCTATACGGTGGTCCTGATTGTCTCGGGTCTGTCCTTGATGATCCTGTGGCAGCCCGAAGAGGTTCCCGTGCAGGCTGCGGAGCGGGCGCTGTTTCTGTTGTCTCTGCCTCCGAACATCATCCGCATCTCGATGATCGCGCTGGCGGGGGTGGTGCTGGTGGTGGCAGCCTACCGCATGCGCGCCCTGCTGCATCGCTCTATCACCGAGGCGCAGGCGCGCACCAACCTGACCCGCTACCTGCCCGCGCAACTGGCCGGGCGTCTGGCGGATGGCGGCCTTGAGGAACTGCGACAGGGCCAGCGGCAGGAACTGGCGGTTCTGTTCATCGACATCCGCGGTTTCACGCAGTGGTCCGAAGCACGCGATCCGCAGGAGGTCAGCGCCCTCATCACCGAGTTCCGCCGCCGGGTGCAGCGGGCGGCTGCGCAAACCGGTGGGATGATCGACAAGTACATTGGCGATGCAGCCATGCTGCTGTTCGAAGGTAGGGATGGCGCCTGCCGCGCGCTGGACTGCGTCGATGCCCTTGATGCAGAACTCGAAGACTGGAGCACCGAACGCGCCAATGCCGGAGAGGCACCCGTTCTGGCCGGGATCGGGCTGCACTGGGGCGAGGTTTTCTCGGGTGTTGTGGGCAATTCAGAGCGGCTGGAGTACAGCGTCTTTGGCGATACGGTGAATACAGCGGCACGGCTTGAACAGATGACCCGCAGCGCCAATGCGCGGATCATAGCATCGGATGCGGTGTTTGCAGCAGCCGGAGCAGAGCCCGCGCGCGAGTGTTGGTCTGCCCTGCCTGCGGTGCATTTGCGCGGGCGCAGCAATGGGCTTGCTATCTTTGCACGGGGGCAATTGGGCCCGGATGCGCCCGGTATTGCCCCAGATCAAAGACTGGACGGAGCCACTGCTGTCTGATGGGGGCTATCCACGCGAACAGCAGGAGAGATGACAGATGTTGGAGATTTCCCCCAGAAAGGTTGCCCAGGTTGCAATGATGGCACGCGAACTGGATCGCGCCGAGGGTGAGTTGCGCGCCTTCATCGAGCGGATGAGCATGGACGATCAGGCCGAGTTGACAGCGGTCATGTGGATCGGACGCGGCAGTTTCGAGGCCGAGGAACTGACCGAAGCCATCGCCACTGCCCGAGAGGAAGCCACCACCCCGACCGCAGATTACCTGATCGGAACGCCGCATCTTGCGGACAACATCGAGGCGGGCCTTGAGGCCTTGGGCATTGATGTGGGCGATGTCGAAGACGACGTGATTGGGCGCTGAGACGTCTTGGTGGCTGTGATCCGAGGGTGATTTCCTTCCCTTGGGTCAGTGTTGATCGGATCAAGGTGTTCTCGCACACTCCTGTCACCTGCAGTGCATTTGCCGGTGACAGGGGGATTTATGAAGAAAAGGCATCTTCTGGCGCTGGCCTTGGCCGGTATTGCGGTGGCCTATGTCTTCTGGGCGCGCCCGCCCCGTGTTGATGCGGATCTCATCATATCTGGTGGTCCAATCCTGACCCTAAATGCCGATCAACCAGAGGCAGCGGCGCTGGCCATCTCGGGTGGTCGTATCGTTGCGGTGGGAACTCTGGAGGAAGCCCGCCGCGCGTTGCCCGATGCGGCGCGTTTTGATCTTGAAGGGCGAGCACTGCTTCCCGGGCTGATCGAGCCGCATACCCATCCCATTGCCGCGGCGCTGCTTGGGGCGGTGACGGATGTGTCCGCCTTCACGCACCTGTCGCGGGCCGAGGTAATTGCAACACTGGAGGCGGCGGCGCAGGGCGGCGGGTTGACGCCCTGGATCGTGGCCTACGGCTGGGATCCGGTTGCCTTGCCGGATCTGAACGCGCTGACCTTGGAAGAACTCGACCAGATCTCACCTGAAAAGCCGATGATCGTGCTGACCCAGATGATGCACGAAGCCTATGCGAACTCTGCCGCCTTGCGCGCTGCGGGTATCCCTTTTGAGGGAGGGCCGGAACGCCGCCACGGCGTATTGCGGGGCGAGGACGGGCGGCCCACCGGCACTTTGCGTGAACTCGAAGCCATCAACGCGGTCATGGCGGTGCTGCCACCGCCTTCCGATGCTGCGGTCGAGCTGTTGGTGCGGCGCCAATACGCGACCTATGCGAGGGCGGGCTATACCCAGATCGGCATCACCGGCGCTGTCGGACGCCACCCCGATCCGGTTGGCCTGTTGCAACGGGTCGCGGAGGAAACCGATTTTCTGCGCACGACGCTTTATCTGCTGCCGGAGCAGATGGAGAAGAACCCGCTGGAGACCACAGGGGATCTGCGCATCGTCGGGGTGAAGTTCTGGATGGATGGCTCTCCCTTTGCGGGCGGTGCTGCGACCCATGATCCCTATGCCGACAGTGATCTGACCCATGACAGGCTGGGCCTGCCGCACAGCCATATGGCGGGCCTGTCGATAACGCCCGACGGATTCCTGGATGAGATCCGCCCCCTGCACGCCGCGGGCTATCAGATCGCTGTCCATGCGCAGGGGGAGCGGGCGGTTGAGGCAGCGTTGCAGGCCTTCGAGGTCGTGCAACGCGAGGTGTCGCGCCCCGAACTGCACCACCGGCTGGAACACAATGCGCTGATCACCCCTGACCAGATCACCCGCGCCACGGCGGCAGGTGTGAGCCTTGGCTTCTTTGTCGATCACGTGCGGTTCTATGGCGATGCGCTCCCCAAACTGTTTGGCCCTGAACGGACCACTCGCTATATGCCGATGCGCTGGGCGGCAGAGGCAGGCGCGGTGACGGCGGTGCATGGCGATCACCCGGCCTCTCCGGTGGATCCCTTACGCACCCTGCGCACGGCGGTTGAGCGACGCTCGACCAGTGGAGCCGTTGTGGGCGCAGAGCAGGCACTGAGCGTGGAGCGGGCGCTGCAGGCCTTGACGCTGGATGCGGCGGCTCAGCTGGGTCTTGCGGAGGAGGTGGGTAGCCTGGAGGTGGGCAAACGGGCCGATTTCACGCTGCTGAACCGGGTGCCCGCCCGAGGCGATCTGGAGGGGCTCCGGGTGGAGGGCACCTGGCGGGAGGGGCAGCCCGTCGACACCCGCGCGATCCGCTGGCTGTCGCCGACTTTGGTTGTCAGCACGCTGATGGCCTATATCGGCGGCTAGAGCCCAAAGGACCCATTGGTGCCCAACTCGTTGCAGTAAATGTTGCCTTCGCAAATTAGGAGCGCGCTGGGAGGGCAATGACCGCTTTGAGCCCTCTTTGACTGATGCTGTACTTGGGACAAATGTCTGCTATTCAAAACCTGTGGAGACAATCCCTGTTTGGATTATTGCATTGAACACAAACGAAAATCGCAAAGCAACGCGTTTTGAGAGACTCTCTAATTGGATAATACTGAAGTTTGCGAGGCATGAAATTTGGGCGATCAAGGCTGCGCGAAAAGTGCCTTACTTCGCCCTATTCTCATTCGGCACTCTATGGCTTTGGTTCTTCCTCTCAATGATCCCGATTGGCGTCTTGTCAGTCCTTCTGCTTAAGAACACGGGAATTTTCGGGGTCGTCTTCAACATGATTCTAGGGCTTGGGGGGTTGGTAATTATCGCTCCGTGGTTCTTTCGTTGGTATTTCATCTGCACAGGTTTGATGCTTGGGAGGACCAAAATGGCGCAGTCTAAAGAAAATGAGGTTTCGGACCGACTTGAACGACTCGTAGGCACTAAGGCAGCATCAGAGAGTACCTGACAATACTAGCGCGCGTGTTTTCAGCTATCTCGCGGCCCATTCGAAAGCCGACGTTGGAGCAAGCGCAGCGAAAGCTCACTTTAGTCCGCACAGCAAGCATTGATCGGAGTCAGTTCCCGAAGAATTTTTTGAGAGCTGATCCGTCGTAAAATGTTGCCCAGAAAGACTCCCAGCCCTTTACAGCAACATCTACTGCAAAGGGCTGGCTCTGGTGCGGGGTTTTTTCGTGTCGCTGAAAGGCCGGATCAGGCGGTGTGGTCGATCACCTCAAGGTGCTGCGCCAGGGCGCCGATCTTGCCCATCCAATCTTCGATCAGCTTGGGATCGCTGGGGGCGGCGTGAACGCCTGCGGGGATCTGACGGTTCATCACCGCCTCGATGGCAAAGCTGACCGGGTAGGACACAAGGCGGGCCATGGCGGTGCCGCGTGCGTCGCCCCAGGCGTCCATCACATAGGTCTTGTGCCAGACCACCTCGCCGTCCTTTTCCGCCTTGAGGCTGACGCAGAGGACAACCCGGTCCGGCTCACCCTCGTCATAGGCGTTTTCGTCCCAGAACTGGTCGGACATTTCCTTGAGGCGGGCATCGCCTGCTTCACCTTCGAGGGTTTCGACCTCTTTAAAGACATCGGCCCAGGCCTCGGACCAGCCATTCAGGCGCAGTGTGCCGCGCACGAATTCCTTCACCGGCCAGGCCTCTTCGAACTCGTATTGCGCCATGAAGGGCAGGGAGTCGCGGTTGGGGTAGACCTCAAAGCTTTCGGGCGTGGGCAGCGGCGCGTCATAGCTGCTGATCGCGTCCCAGGGGCGGTCGACGCGCAGCTCGGAGTAGTCCCGCACCGATCGCGAGGGGGAGCGCAGCGCCTTCAGAACGCCCAGGGGCGACCAGCTGAACTTGTAGCGGAAGGGGTTCGGCGTTTTGGGAATGCCGCCGCAGTAGGAGATGAAGCTGATATGGTTGCCTGCATCATAGGCGTCGGAGGCCTTGTAGTCGTGCACCAGCGCATGGGCCATCAGGTGATCGATGCCGGGATCAAGGCCAACCTCGTTCACCAGCGCCACGCCTGCTTCGCGGGCCTTGTCGTCCAGCGCGCGCATTTCGGGTGCAATGTAGGAGGAGGAGACGAAATGCGCCCCCTTGGAGATCGCCAGCTCCGCCAGCTCCACATGCCAGTCACCGGGCAGCATCGAGACGACGACATCCGCCGCGCTCAGCATCTGGGCCAGGTTCGAAATGGAGAAGGCGTGAATGTTGGTGGTCAGATCGCCCACCGCCTCGCGTGCTTTTTCCGGGGTGCGGTTCCAGACCGCAACGTCATGGCCCGCCTCCAGAAGGCGGCGCAGGCCGGGGATGGCCGACAGGCCGGTTCCGCACCAGTGAATGGTCATGAGTGTCACTCCCTCTTATTTGTATTTCAGTTTGGCCGCGACAATGCAGAGCACAATCAGCAAGGCGCAGAAGTTGGCCAGGATCAATGGCATGTCGCCCACCATAAGCCCGTAGGCAAGCCAGAGCGATACGGTGAGCAGAAACAACAGATTGGCCGCAAGCGACAGGCCCGAGGTGTCCCGTGTGCTCCAGGCACGCCAGGCCTGAGGGATCCAGCAGATGGTTCCGAGGGCTCCGGCCAGATATCCGATGTAGAGTTCCATCAGGGGGTCATATGCTCGTCAAAGGTGGTCTTGGCCCGGCCCCAGACGCCCGCGTTCAGATCGCCCAAGGTCAGTAGCGACGGCAAGAGCTGCTCGGCATAGTCGACCGAGCTTTCGGCCGGTAGCATCGAGGGCAGGTTGTCGATCGCCATCACATCGAGCACCGGATCTTCTGCCACGCGTAGGGCAGGTGCCTCCCAGGTGGTGGCGCGGTTGTAGACCGGCACCGGATTGTAATCGCTGTCCGGGTCGCAGGCGACATCGCCGATGGCGGTCAGCTTGCGCGGCGCGCTCAGCGCTGATTGAGGCACAAAGACCGGGGTGCCAGGGCGCGCGAAGATGCAGTTAAGGAACAGATCGTGCTCAAGGATTTCCGGGAAGGGGCCACCGTGGGCCGTTTCTGCCATGTCCCATTTGGTGACAACGACGCCCATGGTCTCCAAAAGGTCCGCAGCACCTGTGCCAACACGCCCCAGAGCGCCGATCACGATGGCGTTGGGCCGGGCGTTTGCCACGTTGTACAGTTCGGCCGCCAGATCGGCGATCAGGGAATCCTTGTCTTTGTAGACGCCAACGGGACCGCAGGTCTCGCCGCGTTGCTGTGCGGCCCAGCACTTCAGGGTCACCGCCGCGCCCGCATAGCCGGCCCAATAGCCGAATGCCGCAACCCGGCGGCCGCTTTCGTCAACCAGGTATTCGAGATCGTAAAGCGTGCCGCCGCCCTGGCGGAACCGCTCCAGCAGGGCCTTGCCGGAATGCTGCCCCTTGAAGGCATGGCCGAACATGATGTGGCGATGCGGCAGGGGGGTGCCGTCTTCGGGCAGCTCTTTCAGGCCGAAGATGATCGCGTCCTTGGGTGCCTCTGGCCAGCTGTTTTCCGGCGCGATCTCGCAGCCTGCATCCACATAGCCCTGCAGGGGCAGGGCGCGGACCGAGCTTTCCTCGACCGTGACCTTGATCCCGGCCTCGATCAGCGCCTTTGCGCCCTCGGCGGTCAGCCCTACCCGTTCTTCGTTCGGGCGCTGCTCGGCCCGTACCCAGAGATGAGTCATTGCTCTTTCATTCCCTCAAACGTCTGTCAAAGCATGGATTTGGCGCGCACCGCCCGGACCGAGGCGCGCTGTTCCATCGCCGTCATGAATTCCTGGATCCTGGGGTAGTCCGCAATTGATACCCCGTCTCCTTCAAGCCAGGTGCAGACCACGAATAGATAGCAGTCCGCAAGGGAGATTTTTTCCCCCAGCACAAAGGGGCCGCGCAGCCCGTTTTCGCTGATGTAAGCGGCAGAGGTGGCCATGGTTTCCGGCACTTTTGCTGCCATGTCGTCAAACGAGGATTGCTGAGTCGCCCAGCGGCTGCCGCGCATCTTGTGGGCGTGGTTCACATGCATGGTAGAGGCAAGGTAGTACATCACCTCGCGCATGCGGGCCTGTTGCAGCGGGTGTTCGGGGCGCAGACCTGCCTCGGGCGCGAGATCCGCGACATAGTCCAGCAGGGCGCCGGTCTCCGTCAGAATGCTGTCCTCGACCACCAGCGCGGGCACGCGACCCTTTGGGTTGACCTTGTGGTAGGCGGGTTTCGTCTGTTCGGCGCTGGCGAAATCCACCTTCACCGGTTCATAGGCTAGGCCCGCCTCTTCGAGGGCGATGGCGACTGCGATGGAGATCGTACCGGGAGCGTAAAAGAGCTGCATGTTCCGTCCTCTTGTTTTGAAAGGGTCAAAGATGGGTCTGTGCGTAGTGTCTGTCCGGTGTTTCAAGGTGCGGCACCGCGTTGAACAGCACCGGCGACCAGTGGCCTCCAATCGGGAACAGCCGGTGCATGGAGGTGTTCATGATCGCCAGCGCCATACGGGACATACCATTGATATCCAGCGCCATGGCCTGGCGCATTGCCATGGAGATCAGCCCCCCTGAGGTGACGACGAGCGCTGGGCCATCTCCTGCCGCTATCTCGGTCAGGGCCGCCTGGGTCCGGGTTTCGAAATCTGTCCAGCTTTCGGGGGCGTCGTCGATCTTGTTTTCGGCCCATGCGCTCAGAACCTGTGGCAAATGGGCGATGAAGCCTTCGCGCTCCTGCGGGATCGAAAGTCCGTATTGGGCCTCCATCGCCTGCGCCAGCGTAAAGTACTCCATTTCATTGAGACGGGGATCCTGAACCACCTCTGCGGTGAAGCCCATACCGGCAGCGGTTTCGATATGTCGGGTGAGGGTGCCGCAGTAAATGCGCGGGTGGCTGGCGCCGCTGGCGCGCAGGTGTTCTCCCAGCCACGCAGCCTGCTGGTGGCCCAAATCGCTGAGGCGGTCGTAGCTGTGTTCATCGCGCGCCTCGGTGTTGGCCTGGCCGTGGCGGATCAGGGTGATATGAGACATGACGGGTGCTCCAGTGGTCTTTGCCGAGACTCTTAGGCGAGGGATCCCCGACATGGAAGAAAGGTTTCAGGTGCGGGTCGGTTTTTCGCGCGCGGCGGTCCTGTCGGTTGAAAAATCGGCGTAAGGTGCAGCTTGCAAAAGGTTAATGAATTGTGGAGATGTGTAAATCAGGACGCGAAATGCGTTACGGCCACTCAGAAAGGGTGCGCCGGAAGTGAAGGAGACCTCCGGGATGACCATCAGTCCCCAGCGTTTTTTGGCCGACCTGCATACTTTGAGATCATTTGGGGCGTCTGGCGTTGGCAAAGGGGTGGTTCGACCGGCCTTTAGCGCGGTTGAAATTGCGTCACGCCGGTGGCTTGCGAGCCGCATGCAGGAGGCTGGGCTGGAGGTTCGCTTTGATGCGCTTGGTAACCTGTTCGGTCTGGCCGGGGAAAAGTCGCTGCTGATCGGATCGCACAGCGACAGCCAGCCCGAAGGCGGCTGGCTTGATGGGGCGCTGGGCGTCATTGCGGGGCTGGAGATCGCCCGGGCCAGCAAGGAAACGGGCGGGCCGCCTATTTCCGTTGTCAGCTTTCAGGATGAAGAGGGGCGCTTTGGCGTTCTTACTGGTTCTGATGTCTGGACAGGTCGCTTGCCGATGTCCGAAGCGGATCAATTGACAGATAGCAGTGGCCAGACCTTGCGGTCGGCGCGCCAACGGATGAAGACAGGGGCGGACAGGACCGTGCCGCATGACCAGTTCACGGGCTATCTCGAAATGCACATCGAACAGGGGCCAGTGCTGGATGCATCCAGCGACCGGATTGGTGTGGTCACAGATATCGTCGGCATTCGCAATGTTCAGATCACCTTCAGCGGGCGCCAGAACCACGCGGGCACAACGCCCATGCACCTGCGCAGGGATGCTTTCCAGGCTTTGTCGGCTTTCAACATGCGGATGAATGAAAGGTTCGCGGATGTTGTGACGCCCGCGACGGTCTGGACCTTGGGCCATGTGGCGCTGCACCCCAACGCATCATCGGTCGTGCCTGGCAAGGTTGTTTTCACCTTCCAATGGCGGGACGCCGACAAGCAGCGTCTGAAGGTCATGGAGAAAATCCTTCGCGACACCTGTAGCGAGATTGCCCGTGATTATGGCATCGTGGCGGAGCTGGAAGCCGTGATGGGTATCGATCCCACGGCCATGGACGCGCAGCTGCAAGCGGCCTTGGCCGCCGCTGCCGAGGAACTGGCGCCCGGGCAGTGGCGCAAGATGCCCTCGGGCGCTTTGCATGATGCGTCCAATGTGGCGACGGTCATGCCCAGCGGAATGCTCTTCGTGCCTTCGATCGGGGGGATCAGCCACGCGTTTGACGAAGACACAGATGAAGCGGATCTGGTTCTGGGGCTTGAGGTGCTTGCAAAAGCCGCCCACGCGCTGTGATCTACGCGGGCGCGGAGCCCGGTTTATTCGGCTGCCATTGCTTGCATATGCGCCCGGTCGTAGCCGCGTTTGAGCATGCGGTTTCGGTGTTTGTCCGCAGCGACAGAGGCCTCACGCAGGTTGCCGTATATGTTGATCACGGACTGTCCATTGCGCCCTGAAACGCCCCACTCGCGAACAACGGAAACCTCTGAAAACAGGTTCATGGCCAGTTCGATCCGGTAAAACCGCGATGGGCGTCTGGGGGTTTGGCGATAGAGCAGACAGGTGGTCATGGGACGAATTTACCGGGACCGATTCGCGGCGGCAAGAGGGGATCAATCAAGGAGCTACTCCCGCCCGTTGCCAGGCTTTGACAAGCCCGGCGTCCGTTGGGCCCGGCGCCGCTGACGCGAATCGGTCCTCGGGGAGAGAAGTGCGCCTCGGTACGAGGATTGAACTTCAGGCTGAGTATCGATTTAGTCGTCTACTTGCCACCGTTCCACGCCGCGTCAGCGGCGCCGGGCCCAACGGGAGGCGCGTCTCGCAGAGACGCAGTCGACGGGCGGGAGAAGCGACGGGCGGGAAAAGCCCGCAGAATCTTGATGCGTCCCGGCTCTCAGGTCCAGTTCACGTCTCCAAGGAAGATATAGCCCGCACCGTATATGGTCTTGATCAGACGGGGGTTCTTGGGATCCTCACGCAGCTTGGTGCGCAGGCGTGAGACCCGCACATCCATGGCCCGGTCAAAGCTGTCCCCTGCCGCCCCGCCAAGCGCCTCTTGCATCTGTGCCCGTGAAATCAGCCGTTTCGGGCTTTCAAGGAACAGGCGCAGCACTTCCCCTTCGGCATGTGAAAAGGGCGTCTCTGCGCCGTCCTCGTCTTCCAGGACATAGCGGTCAAAATGAGCGGTCCAGCCGGAAAACCAAGCCGTGTTGCCGCTGGTGATTTGCGCGCGCGGGCCGCCGCGCAGGCGTGCGCGGATGCGGGCGACCACTTCGGTGGGGTCAAACGGCTTGGTGATGTAGTCATCCGCACCCAGTTCCAGGCCTGTGACCCGGTCCTGCACCTGTGCGCGCCCGGAGATGATGATCACCGCCGCGCCCTGTTCCAGCGCCAGCCTGTGCACCAGGCTTAAGCCGTCGGTGTCGGGCAGCGACAGGTCAACAAGGCAGACATCCGGCGTAACCCGTTTCAGCGAGGCCTCGAATTCCCGCGCGCGAGAGAAACTCTGCGTGCGAAAGCCTGCGTCCTCCAGCGTTTCGGTCAGGATCCGACGGATTTCAGGCTCATCGTCCAGGATGGTCACTAAAGGCGCGCTCATGATGTGGTCTCCGGTTTGATCAGCGCCGAAAGCTGCTGGGTGGTGAAGGGTTTTTGCAGAACGGGGCCACGCTGCAGGGCGGCGCGGTGCAGCGCATCGCCCGGTGGCAGGGATGTCATCAGGATGCAAGGCAGGCGAGAGCCTGCCAGCCGGTCGGCCAGATCGATGCCTGTTGCCTCTCCTTCCAGGCGGATATCCGACAGGACCAGGGCGATATCGGGGATATCCGCCGTCAGGGCCGAGGCCTCGTCCACGCCGGTCGCCTCGATCACCGAATAGCCAAGATCGATCAGCATGTCCCGGAAGGTGGCACGCAGGCTTTCGCTGTCCTCGACCAGAAGGGCAATTCCACCCGAGGCGTCGGGCGCCAGCCGGTAGGGCAGGCGCAGCGTGACGCTGGCACCCGAAACCGTATTGCCGATGCGCATGTCACCGCCGGTTGATTTCGCCATGTCATAGACAGTTGGCAGGCCGAGCCCCGACCCTTCGCTGCCCTTGGTGGTGAAGAAGGGGTTCAGCGCCTGTTTCAGCGCCTCTTGCGAAAAGCCTGGGCCAGTGTCCGTAACGGCGATCTCAAGCCAGGTCTGCCCGACCGCATGGGCGCTGACGGTGATCTGCCCGGTGGCGCCGCAGGCATCCCGGGCATTTAGGATCAGATTCAGCAGAGCATCCTGCAGCTTGCCCGCATCCAGCAGCAACAGGACGTCTGGCATGTTGTCGAGAATGCTGAGGCCAATGCCTTGGGGCAAAGAGGGGGAGGCGAGGATCTTCAGCTCGTTCAGCAGCACGTGCATGTCGGTCGCCTGCGGGCGCAGGGTGCGCTGGCCGGTCATCTCTCCGATCCGGTTGAGCAGTCGGCCGCCGCGCCGCGCTGCCGACAGGGTGCCCTGGATCAACTCCTCCGCTTCGGGCGGCAGGTCCATTTTCGCAAGCTTGCCCTGCATGCCAAGGATGATGGTCAGAAGGTTTGAAAAGTCATGCGCCAGTCCCGAGGTCATCTGCGCGGCCATCTCTCGTCGGCGCGCCTGTTGCAGGGCGACGCGCGCCTGGGTTTCTTCGGTCACGTCCATCGACAGAATGAAGACGCCGCCGCTGTTGTCCGGGGTGAAGGCGACACGGATGCGGCGGCTGCCGTGTTCTTCGGTGAATTCAAAGACCGGGCTGCTGCCCTTGTAGGCGGCCATCAGATGTGGCTCGATCCGGGCAAAGGCGGCAGGCCCTAGTGCTTCGGAGATATGCATGCCGAGGATGTCCGAGGGGCGGCTGGGAAAGACCGAACTCAGCCGTCGGTTCGTGTAGGTGTAATAGCCCTCGCTGTCCACGTGGGCGATATGGGCCGGCATCATTTCGGTGGTCAGACGGGTGCGCGCCTCGATCTCGGTCAACTGGCGCTTGGCCTCTTCCAAAGCGCTGTTGGTGGCGGCGAGCTTGCGGTTGGCGGCCGAGAGTTCTTCGGTGTGGGTGATCAACCGGTCTGACATTTCCTCGGACCGGGCCCGCAGCAAAAGCTCCACCCGTTTGGTGCGGGTTATATCCGTGTAGACCGAAACCCAGCCACCCCGGGGCAGGGGCGCTCCTTCGATCGAAATGACCTGTCCGTTGGCGCGGGTGCGCTCAAGGTAGTGCGGCACAAAGGCAAGTGCTTGTTCGACGCGGGCCTGAACGAAGTCGTCGATATCCTCGATGGGCCCATATTCCCCGCTTTCGGCGATGTGGCGTATGGTGTCGTCGAACCGCGCGCCGGGCGTGACCAGCCTGTCGGGAAGGGCGAACATTTCTTTGAAACGCCTGTTGCATACGGCCAGACGCAGGTCGCTGTCATAGATCGACAATGCCTGGGCGATCAGGTTGAGCCCGGCTGTCGTCATCGCGGCGCGCTGTTTGTCCGAGTGTTTCATCTTGTCTCCCGACCCTTGGCTAGCACTCTGCCGAAGCGTGGCAAAGGGCAGCAGCGGGCTTTGAAGTCCGCATTTTCGGTCATGTCAATCATTCAGGCACGGGGGGCGCTCCCGCCTGATCCGGAATTTTCTGCGAAAACACCTCCTCAGTTGGGCCCGGCGCCGCGCGTCGCGCGGCGCCGGGCCCAAGGCCGCCAAGGGGTCGAAAGACACCTGCGGGCGCGGGAGAGCTGCGTCATCATGCTGCGGTGTTTGCAGGGAAGCCGTGGAAAAATCGATATGAAACAGGCCCAAACAAGATCTTTTGTCCCTGTTACAATTCGTAAGATTTGGGAAAACATCAGGAAAAAGTTGACGCACTACCTTGGGGCAGGTCCTAATCGGGACCAGAATCGCGGCACAGCGATCGTCCGGCCGGGGGAGGCCGGAAAGGGAGGAGATAAAATTGGCTCAGACGCAGTCGGGCGCCGCGGGACTTCAGTCCCTGCCGGCGCTGCTTGAACGTAACGCCACCGAGTTTGCCGATCAGCCCGCCTATCGGGAAAAGGAATTCGGCATCTGGCAAGCCTGGACCTGGGCGCAAGCCGCCAAGGAGATCGAGGCGCTGGCTCTTGGCCTGATCAACCTCGGTGTTCAGGAAGGCGACTTCATCGCCATCATCGGGCGCAACCGTCCTTACCTCTATTGGTCGATGGTTGCCGCTCAGTCAGTGGGTGCGGTCCCGGTTCCGGTCTACAACGATTCCGCCGCCGAAGAGATGGCCTATGTGCTGGACCATTGCGGTGCGCGCTATGTGATCGCAGAGGATCAGGAACAGGTCGACAAGGTTCTTGAGATCCAGGACCAGCTGCATGAATTGAAGCATGTGATCTACCTCGATCCGCGCGGCATGCGCAAATACGACCACCATACCCTGCACCAGTACAGCCATGTGCAGGAACAGGGGCGTGCGGCTTATGACGAGTGGATCACGGACCTG
Source organism: Phycobacter sedimenti (assembly GCF_038148855.1). Taxonomy (NCBI): domain Bacteria; kingdom Pseudomonadati; phylum Pseudomonadota; class Alphaproteobacteria; order Rhodobacterales; family Roseobacteraceae; genus Phycobacter; species Phycobacter sedimenti. The sequence continues at coordinate 136,002 of NZ_JBBVGR010000011.1, forward strand.
AAAGAACGCCGGGGCAAACTGACCTACGACAGCACCTGCGTGATGCTTTATACGTCGGGCACCACCGGTAAGCCCAAGGGCGTGGTTCTCTCGAACCGCAACGTGATTGAAAGCGCCAAGAATTCGGCCGATTTCGATGGGCTCACCCGCAACGAGGATATCCTGTCCTATCTGCCGATGGCCTGGGTGGGCGATTTCATCTTCTCAATCGGCCAGGCCTACTGGTGCGGCTTCTGCGTGAACTGCCCCGAAAGCCAGGACACGATGATGACCGACCTGCGCGAGATCGGGCCGACCTATTTCTTTGCTCCGCCGCGCGTGTTCGAAGGCCAGCTGACCAGCGTCATGATCCGCATGGAAGACGCAGGCAATCTGAAGCGCAAGATGTTCCACCACTTCCTGGCCCACGCCAAGAAGGTTGGCGGCGACATTCTGGACGGCAGGCCCGTCGGCCTGATGGACCGGCTGAAATACAAGCTGGGTGATATTCTGGTCTATGGCCCGCTGAAAGATACGCTTGGCTACGGTCGCATCCGGGTCGGCTATACCGCGGGTGAAGCGATCGGCCCCGAGATCTTTGATTTCTACCGCTCACTGGGGATCAATCTCAAACAGCTTTACGGTCAGACCGAAGCAACGGTCTTCATCACCGTGCAGCCCGATGGTGAAGTGCGCGCCGATACCGTTGGCGTGCCTGCACCCGATGTCGAGATCCGCATTGATGACAGTGGCGAGATCTTCTACCGCTCGCCGGGCGTCTTTGTGGAATACTACAAGAACGCCGAGTCCACCGCTTCGACCAAGGATCCAGAAGGCTGGGTGGCAACAGGCGACGCGGGCTTCATCGAGACCGATAGCGGCCATCTGCGCATCATCGACCGCGCCAAGGACGTTGGCAAAATGGCCAGCGGCGCGATGTTCGCCCCCAAGTATGTCGAGAACAAGCTGAAGTTCTATCCCGACATCCTTGAAGCTGTGCTCTTTGGCAACGGCAAGGACCGCTGCGTCGCCTTCATCAACATCGACCTCACGGCGGTGGGCAACTGGGCCGAGCGCAACAACATCGCCTATGCCTCCTATCAGGAACTGGCGGGCCATCCGCGGGTTCTGGAAAGCATCCGCCAGCATGTGGAAGAGGTGAACAAATCCGTCGCCGCCGACGAGATGCTGTCGGGCTGCCAGGTGCACCGGTTTGTCGTGCTGCACAAGGAACTGGACGCGGACGACGGTGAGATGACCCGCACCCGAAAGGTGCGCCGCCGCATCGTCGAGGACAAGTTCGCCGATATCATCAGCGCGCTTTACGACGGATCCGAGAAGATCTCGACCACCACCGAGGTGACCTACGAGGACGGCCGCAAGGGTGCGATCAGCGCCACGCTGACAATCATGGATGCCAAGGTTGTCCCGGTAACCCCTCAGCAGGTGGCAGCCGAATGATGATCCGCGCGACAAAGACAGGCAGCCAGAAAAAGGGGCTGGGCACGTGAAAGACATGCAAGAAGGATACGTCACCGAGGACGGCCGCAAGATTGGCGGCGTGGTGATGGAAATGAAGAACATCACTCTGCGCTTTGGCGGTGTGGTGGCGATCAAGGACATTTCGTTCGACATCCGCCAGGGCGAGATCCGCGCGATCATTGGTCCCAACGGTGCGGGCAAGTCCTCGATGCTGAACGTGATCTCGGGCTTTTACATCCCGCAGGAAGGTCAGGTCCTTTATCAGGGCAAGCCGCGCCCGCAGATGCGCCCCTACGAGGTTGCGCGTCAGGGCATCGCGCGCACCTTCCAGAACATCGCCCTGTTTGAAGGGATGAGCGTTCTGGACAACGTGATGACCGGGCGGCTCAACTACATGAAGACGGGGTTGTTCAGCCAGGCCCTGTGGAAGGGCAAGGCCGAGAAGGAAGAGACCGAGAACCGCGAAGTGGTGGAAAAGGTCATCGACTTCCTGGAGATTCAGCACATCCGCAAAACCCCGGTGGCACGTCTGCCTTACGGTCTGAAGAAACGGGTGGAACTGGCGCGTGCCCTTGCGGCCGAGCCGAGCCTGCTCCTTCTGGATGAACCGATGGCGGGCATGAACGTCGAGGAAAAAGAGGACATGTCCCGCTTCATCCTTGATGTGAATGATGAATTCGGCACCACCATCGCCTTGATCGAACACGATATGGGCGTGGTGATGGATCTGTCCGACCGGGTGGTCGTGATGGATTACGGCAAGAAGATCGGCGATGGCACGCCGGACGAGGTCCGCAACAACCAGGATGTGATCGACGCCTATCTCGGCGTTGCGCATGACTGACCATCAGACCGGCTTGAGGGAGGCGAAACATGCCTGAACAACTGATTTTTGCGATGGAAGTCACGCTCAACGGTCTGATGGCCGGCGTGCTCTATGCGCTTGTCGCGCTCGGATTTGTCCTGATCTACAAGGCATCCGGCATCTTCAACTACGCCCAGGGCGTCATGGCGCTGTTCGCGGCGATGACGCTTGTGGGGATCATGAACGGTCAGGTGCCCTTTGCGCATCTGATCAACGCGATCTTCGGTGGCCACATCACCCACTTTGGCTGGACGATCCCGTCCTTCATCGCGATCCTTCTGACCGTGGCGGTGATGGTCCTTTTGGCCTGGCTGGTGCAGGTGCTGGTGATGAAGCATCTGGTGGGTCAGGAGCCGATCATCCTGTTCATGGCGACCATTGGTCTGGCCTACTTCCTGGAAGGCGTGGCCGACCTAATGTGGGGCTCCGAGATCAAGACGCTGGACGTCGGCATCCCGCAAGGCATCAATCTCTGGATCGACGAGAAGACCTACAACATCTTTGGCTACGGATTCTTCATCGACAACCTCGACATCGTGGCGACCATCGTGGCGGCGCTCCTGGTGACGGGCCTCGTGATCTTTGCCCAGTACACCAAGCAGGGCCGCGCTATGCGCGCCGTGGCGGATGATCACCAGGCGGCTCTGTCGGTCGGTATCTCCCTGAACTTCATCTGGGTTCTGGTCTGGTCGGTTGCCGGTTTCGTGGCTCTGGTTGCGGGCATCATGTGGGGCACCAAATCGGGCGTGCAGTTCTCGCTGTCGCTGATCGCCCTCAAGGCCCTACCGGTTCTGATGCTCGGCGGCTTTACCTCGATCCCCGGCGCCATCGTGGGCGGCCTGATCATCGGTGTCGGCGAGAAGCTGTTTGAATTCGCCATCGGCCCGATGGTCGGCGGCGCCACCGAAAACTGGTTCGCCTACGTTCTGGCGCTTCTGTTCCTGGTGTTCCGCCCGCAAGGCCTATTCGGGGAGAAGATCATCGAAAGGGTCTGACGCAGACCTCTGACATCAAGGGCGGTTCCGTTCGGGGAGGGATGGGGCCGCACCGCAGGAGACTGAACGCAGGCTAAGAAGGGAGGAAAGACGCATGAAGAAGCTCATTGCCATCGTCAATGTGATCGCCTGGTCCGGATTCTGGGCCTTCGGCTACCTGGCGCTGACCTCCGGAGATTTCACCGACACACAGGTCGTGATCTCCGCCCTTCTGGCCGCCGTCGGTCTTTTTACAGGGATCCTCGCCTATCTGCGACTGGCCCGCATGGCCGAGGCCAGCGGATATGCGAAGAAGACAAATCAACTGGACGCAGCGGCCCGCAACCGCGCGCAGGAAAAAGGGAGCATCTAGAGCATGTTCTACCGTGAAGCCGGGGACTTTAAGGTCTCTTATCAGGACGACAGCCAGACGTTTCCGATCAAGTTCGATCGCTACCGTTACTATGTGGTGCTGGCCGTGGCCTTTCTGGTCATCCCCTTTATCATCAACGACTATTGGGCCAATGCGATCCTGCTGCCGTTCCTGATCTACTCGATCGCGGCCATCGGTCTGAACATCCTCGTCGGTTACTGCGGACAGGTGAGCCTCGGTACAGGTGGTTTCATGGCGGTGGGGGCCTATGCCGTCTACAAGCTGATGACGGCCTTCCCAGAGGTGAGCATGTTTATCCATGTTCTGCTGGCGGGTGGCATCACGGCGCTGGTCTGCGTGGCCTTTGGCCTGCCGTCCTTGCGCATCAAGGGCTTCTACCTCGCGGTGGCAACGCTGGCGGCGCAGTTCTTCTTGGTCTGGTTGTTCAACCGTGTGCCGTGGTTCTACAACTACTCGGCCTCGGGACAGATCAACGCGCCTGAGCGTGACTTCTTCGGCATCATCATCACCGGCCCGAATGCCTCGTCCTGGGCAACCTACTTCTTCTGCCTGATCTTCCTGACCTTCTGCGCCATCGTGGCCCGTAACCTGACTCGCGGCACCACCGGGCGGACCTGGATGGCGATCCGTGACATGGACATCGCCGCCGAGATCATCGGGGTGAACCCGCTCAAGGCGAAACTCACCGCCTTTGCCGTCTCCGGCTTCTTCATCGGCATCTCGGGCGCGCTGTTCTTTGCGGTCTATCTCGGCGCCGTCGAAGTAGGTGAGGCCTTTGGCATCAACAAGTCGTTCCTGGTGCTGTTCATGGTGATCATCGGCGGCCTGGGCTCGATCTTCGGCTCCTTCGCCGGCGCGGCCTTCCTGGTTCTGCTGCCGGTCGTGCTCAAGGTGATCGGGGTGGACATGATGGGCTGGCCCACCGACATCGTGGCGCATTTCCAGCTGGTGATCGTCGGCGCGCTGATCGTCTTCTTCCTGATCGTGGAGCCGCACGGGCTGGCCCAGCTGTGGCGCGTGGCCAAGGAAAAACTGAGACTCTGGCCTTTCCCGCACTGATGCGGGACCGGCAGATCGACGCGGGGACACCAAGAAGAGCCAAGTTCCACGCCCCGCATCAAACCAATCGGATGAGACCAATGGGAGGATTTAACCCGATGAAACTGAAACTGACTACCTTGGCGCTGGGTGCGCTGATGGCCGCAGGCCCCGCCATGGCGGACCTGGTGTTCCCGTCGCTCAGCTACCGTACCGGCCCCTATGCTGCCGGCGGCATCCCTTTCGCGGATGGCTATGCCGACTACTTCACCCTGGTGAACGAGCGTGACGGCGGCATTGGTGGCGTCAAGGCGCGCCTGATCGAGTGCGAGACCGGCTACAACACCGAAAAGGGTGTGGAATGCTACGAATCCACCAAGGGTGAAGGCGCGCTGATCTATCAACCGCTGTCCACCGGTATCACCTATCAGTTGATCCCGAAAACCGCCGCTGACGGCATCCCGCTCCACACCATGGGCTATGGCCGGACCTCGGCAGCCAACGGCAAGGTGTTCGGCAACGTCTTCAACTACCCGGCAAACTACTGGGATGGCGCCTCTGGCATCATCACCTACCTGCTGGACAGCAACGGCGGTGACATCAAAGGCAAGAAGATTGCCCTGCTGTATCACAACTCTGCCTATGGCAAAGAGCCGATCCGCACCCTGGAAGAGCTTTCCAAGAAGCACGGCTTCGAGCTGTCGACCCTGCCCGTTGACCACCCCGGTCAGGAGCAGAAGTCCCAGTGGCTGCAGATCCGCCGCGACCGTCCAGACTATGTCGTGATGTGGGGCTGGGGCGTGATGAACCAGGTTGCCATTCAGGAAGCCGCAAACGTTCGGTTCCCGATGGAAAACTTCATTGGCGTCTGGTGGTCCGGTGCCGAGCATGACGTTCTGTCTGCCGGCGCACAGGCTGACGGCTACAAGGCCGTGACCTTCCACAACGTTGGCCGTGATTTCCCGGTGTTTGACGACATCCAGAAATATGTCGTGGACAAGGGGCTGGCCGCAGGTGCGGGCGATCAGATCGGTAACGTTCTTTACAACCGTGGCATGTATGCGGCGATGCTGGCTGTCGAAGCCGCCAAGACCGCACAGGAAATCCACGGCGTGAAGGACATCACCCCGGCGATGATGCGCGACGGTATGGAAGCGCTGGAAATGCCCGAGGCACGTATGTCCTCGCTGGGCATGCCCTACTTCGGCCCGTCCTTCAACGTTTCCTGTGAAAACCACGGTGGCCCCGGCCTCGTCGGCATGACCCAGTGGGATGCGGACACGAAGACCTGGAGCCTGATCTCGGATTTCCAGAAGACGGATACCTCCGTGATCCAGCCGCTGATCGATGCCGACTCGGCGTCCTATGCTTCGGAAAACAACATCGAAGGCCGTTGTAAGTAAGCCTTTTCCGCTCCTTCCCAAGGCGGGAGCGGGATCAGAAATCCGGTGCGGCGGCGTGCTGCCGCACCACCTTCGAAGAGACACCGATCCGGGCGTTTGCGAGTTGACAGACGTCGCAAACCGAACCGGACCAGGCCGCAACAGGCCGTGACCGCATGAGGACAAACTTTGATGCTCGATGCAGCAAACACCACCGATGTGCAGGCCGAGACCCTGCTTGAGGTCAACAATATCGAGGTGATCTACAACCACGTGATCCTCGTGCTGAAGGGCGTCAGCCTGAAGGTTCCAAAAGGCGGGATCACCGCGCTTCTGGGCGGCAACGGAGCCGGTAAGACGACCACGCTCAAGGCGGTTTCCAACCTGCTGCACTCCGAACGTGGGGAAGTGACCAAGGGCTCGATCAAGTATCGTGGTCAGGACATGCACGCACAGGACCCCGCCGATGTGGTGCGCAAGGGTGTGATCCAGGTGATGGAAGGCCGTCACTGTTTCGAGCACCTCACCGTCGAAGAGAACCTTTTGACCGGCGCCTATACGCGCGGCGACAGCAAGGCCGACATCCAGCGCGATCTCGAGATGGTCTACAGCTACTTCCCGCGCCTGAAAGAGCGTCGCAAATCGCAAGCGGGCTATACCTCGGGCGGCGAACAGCAGATGGTGGCCATGGGCCGCGCGCTGATGAGCCGCCCCGAAACCATCCTTCTGGATGAACCCTCCATGGGTCTGGCGCCACAGCTGGTGGAGCAGATCTTTGGCATCGTGAAATCGATCAACGAGAACGAAGGCGTGACCTTCCTTCTGGCCGAGCAGAACACCAACGTGGCTCTCCGCTTTGCCCACTATGGCTATATTCTGGAATCGGGCCGCGTGGTTATGGATGGCCCGGCTGCCGAGCTGCGCGAAAACCCTGACGTCAAGGAATTCTACCTTGGCATGTCCGATGAGGGTCGCAAAAGCTTCCGCGACGTGCGCTCCTATCGCCGCCGCAAGCGGTGGCTGAGCTGATGCGGGATGGAAATGACATGAGTTTCTTTGACACACTCGAAACCCGTTCCGCCGATGAGCGCGCCACCGATCTGGCCAAGGCGCTCCCTGCGCAGATCGCCCGTGCAAAATCCGCTCCCGGCTATGGCTCGGCCCTGGCCGACGTGGACCCGGCTGCGATCACCAGCGCGGCGGATCTTGCTGCCTTGCCGGTGCTGCGCAAGTCCGAGCTGAGCCGCGCCCAGGCAGAGAATGCGCCCTTTGGTGGGTTCACGGTGAAGCCGGCCCATGGGTTTGCGCATATCTTCCAGTCTCCTGGTCCGATTTACGAACCGGGCGGCAGCGAACACGACTGGTGGCGCATGGGGCGTTTCCTGCACGCGGTCGGCATTGGCGCCGGAGATGTGGTGCAGAACTGCTTTGGCTATCACCTGACGCCTGCGGGCATGATCTTTGAAAGCGGGGCCCGTGCCGTGGGCGCTGCGGTTCTGCCGGCGGGAACCGGGCAAACGGAACTGCAGGTGACTGCGGCCCGCGATGTGGGCGCAACCGCTTATGCCGGTACGCCTGACTATCTGAAAGTCATCCTCGACAAGGCTGAATCCATGGGCGTGCAGCTCGGGTTCAAGAAGGCCGCTGTGGGCGGTGGCGCGCTGTTCCCGTCGCTGCGCCAGGAGTACGCCGACCGCGGCATCACCTGCCTGCAGTCCTACGCCACGGCGGATCTGGGCAACATTGCTTACGAAAGCGCCGCGATGGAGGGGATGATCGTCGACGAAAACGTCATCGTCGAAATCGTCACCCCCGGGACCGGTGCCCCCGTGGCGCCGGGCGAGGTGGGAGAGGTGGTCGTGACCACGCTCAACCCCGATTATCCGCTGATCCGATTTGCTACCGGCGATCTGTCAGCGGTGCTGCCGGGTGTCTCGCCTTGTGGCCGCACCAATATGCGCATCAAGGGCTGGATGGGCCGCGCCGATCAGACCACCAAGATCAAGGGCATGTTCGTGCGCCCCGAGCAGGTGGCCGCACTGGTCGACAAGCATGACGAGATCGTCAAGGCCCGCGTCATCGCTGCGCGCGATGGCGAGATGGACACGATGACCGTTCAGATCGAAGCTGATGGCGGTGATGATGTGACCTTTGGCAAGTCGGTGATCGAAGTTCTGAAACTCAAGGGCAAGATCGAAGTTTTTGCGCCCGGAAGCCTGCCCAAGGATGGTCTGGTGATCGAGGATCAGCGCAGCTACGACTGACTGGCATTGACTGATTTGATCCAAACAGCCGGGCTGGAAAAAGGCCCGGTTGTTTTACGTTTTGGCCTTGCCCGTTTCCTGCTGGAATTTCCGACTTAAATGATCGAAATAGGAAAGGTGCCAAACCGCGAAGGAATCTCCTGTACCGATGACCGAGGCAAGCCACAGTCCTGACTATGCCCCCAAAGGCACCCGACGCGGGCGCAAGGGGGGCAGCGGTGTCTTTGCCGCGCTCGGTTGGGCCGTGGCCCTGGCCTGCGTTCTGCCGATGCTGGCCGTGGCGCTGGCTGCAATGATCGGCGGGACCGACACGATCACACACCTCGCTGAAACCGTGCTGCCGCGCTACCTTGGCACCACTGTGGTGCTGGTGACGCTGGTGTCGTTGGGCACCTTGCTTCTGGGGGTCGGGGCAGCCTGGCTCGTGACCATGACACGCTTTCCCGGCGTGCGCCTGTTCGAGATCGCTCTTGTTCTTCCTCTGGCCTTTCCAGCCTATGTGCTTGCCTATGCCTACACTTTCGTTCTGGATCATCCCGGCATCGTGCAGACCACGTTGCGGGACGTGACGGGCTGGGGGCCGCGGGATTACTGGTTCCCCGAGATCCGCTCGACCGGCGGCGCGGCGGTGATGCTGATCCTGGTCCTTTACCCTTATGTCTACCTTCTGGCGCGGGCGGCCTTCCTGCAGCAAAGCGCGGGTGCCTTTTTGGCCGCACGCGCTCTTGGCAAAAGTGCCTGGGAGGCGTTCTGGCGCGTGAGCCTTCCCATGGCGCGCCCGGCAATTGCCTCGGGCGTGCTGCTGGCGGTAATGGAGACGATCGCAGATTTCGGAACGGTGTCCTATTTCGGGGTGCAGACCTTTGCCACCGGCATCTACACCAGTTGGTTCTCGCTGGCGGACCGGGCCGGTGCGGCGCAGCTGGCGCTGTGTCTGTTGAGTTTCGCGCTGATGCTGGCGGTGATCGAGCGTTCGACGCGCGGCAAGGCGCGCTATCATCAGGCCGGCAAACATCACGCCGAGATGCCGCCTGCGGATCTGGCGGGGATGCGTGCCGTTGCGGCCTGGGTTCTGTGCGCTATCCCCGTGACGCTCGGATTTGTTCTGCCGGTGGTGATCCTCTTCAACATGGGGCTGCAGTCTGAACAGGATCTGCTGAGCCGCCGCTATGTCGGATTTATCCAGAATTCCCTGATCCTGGCCTCGGTTGCGGCCATGCTCACGGTGCTGGCGGCGGTGACGCTGGGCTTTTATCAGCGATTGCGTCCGGGGCGGGGGGCTTCCACGGCGGCCTATATGTCGCGGCTTGGATATGCGGTGCCGGGCGGGGTGATCGCGGTTGGCCTGATGGTACCCTTTGCGGCCTTTGACAATGCGCTGGATGCCTGGATGCGGGCCACTTTTGACATCCGTACCGGGCTTCTGATCACCGGATCGATCTGGCTCCTGGTGGCCGCCTACATTGTGCGGTTCCTGGCGGCAGCTCTTGGCGCTTATGAAAGCGGGCAGGCCACAGTGCATGCCAACATGGACGCGGCCGCGCGCTCTCTTGGGCAAAGCCCGCTCGGGATGCTGCGCCGCGTGCATTTGCCGATTCTGACACCAAGCCTGCTGACGGCCCTTCTGATCGTCTTTGTCGATGTCATGAAAGAACTGCCCGCAACGCTGATCATGCGCCCGTTCAACTATGACACACTGGCGGTGCAGGCGTATCGCCTTGCCTCGGACGAGCGGCTCGAAGGGGCGGCCGTGCCGTCGCTGGTGATCATGGCCGTTGGCCTGCTGCCGGTTATTCTGATCTGCCGTCAGGTGGGGCGGCGCAGATAACGGGGTGCCGCCTTAACTGTGCCACCAGGCGTCGATCTGCTGAGCCGAGATCCGGTCCGCAAGGCCAAGTCCCACCAGCATCGTCTCGTCAGCCTCACAATGGCGGGCCTCGACATGTCGGCCCACGATGTGCAGCTGATAGGCGCCGCCGGAGGTCAGCACATAGCCTTTCATGCGATAGAGACCCGCTGGCCTGTTTGCCAGCTTTTCACCCAATGCCCGTCTGTCCAGAGGATCCTTGCTTTGATAGTGCCAGGTCGCATAGGCGGGATGCGTGGTCACGGTTCGCCCCTTGGGAAGAGGGACAACGTCCAGCAAAAGATCTGACACAGGCGCCCCGTTCAGGACCGTGGGCGTGCGGGCGCCTATCTCTGTCAGTTTGTCTGCGAGGTCGGCACTCAGCGCTTCGCATTTCGAAATCAAGGTCAGGTCAGCCGCCCGAATTTGCTGAGTGAACTGCGGTGCAATGTCTTCATCCTCAAAAAGCGTAAGGGCATTCTCACCATCCACAAGGGTGATGATACCAGCATAGCTGAAGCCGCTTTCAGTCATGACCGTGTTGGTAATGGCAACGGGATCTGAAATGCCGCTTGCCTCGATGATAAGATGGCAAGGCTGGGTCTCTCGCTGGGCGATCTGGCGTAGCGTCATCGCAAGATCTGCACCCATGGTGCAACACACGCAACCGTTGGAAAGAGCGATGGTGTCCGCATCGGAGTCGCCGATCAGCTCTGCATCGATATTGATTGTACCAAAGTCGTTGACGATGACCGCCAGGTTCAGCCCGTGATCTTCGGCCAGAAGGCGGTTGATAAGGCTGGTCTTTCCTGCGCCAAGGTATCCGCTGATGATGGTAACCGGGAGCCGTCTCACAGCAGGGCTCCATGTGTTCCGGTCAATGATCCGGTGTTCGGGCAAGCCTGCATGTGTATCAATCCCCCTCTGAAAAAACTTCGCGATCTATAGGGGGCGGGCGCGTGTAGGTCCAGAAGTTCGGGGGGAAACTTAGCCTGTTTACCAACTGAAATCGGAAGAATCTGGAAAATCCAGATCATTTTCCGCAGGGACGCGGGCGGCGCCGTCATTTGCGTACATTTTACGAATGCGTATTGGGGGAGATTTGAAAGAAGGCGCAGGGTTTCCAGCGCCTTCCCTCGATACGATTCGCGTGTTCGGGGATTACTTCCAGCCGACCGCGTTGAAGATCTTCTGAGCCTCGGGGATGTTCTTGGCGACGTCCGACAGGTTCACATCGTCTGGTTTGAAGTGACCAAGGGCCGCGATGCTGGGGGCAAGGCCCACACCCGGAACGGCAGGGAATTCATCGTTGCCGGCCGAAAAATACTGTTGGGCCTGATCCGATGCCAGGTATTCCAGGAACTTGATGGCGTTCTCGCGGTTGGGCGCATGGGCTGCAACACCACCGCCAGAAAGGTTCATATGGGCGCCTTCCGTATTCTGCGACGGGAAGACCCAGCCGATCATGTCGCGGGAATCCGAGAGACCTTTGACGTCCTTGCGGATCGAACGTGCGAAGTAATAGCTGTTGGCCACAGAGATTTCGCACTCTCCCGACACGATGCCGCGCAGCTGATCGGTGTCACCGCCCTGCGGTTCGCGCGCCATGTTGGCGACCACGCCTTCGGCCCAGGATTTCGCCACATCGCTGCCGTGATGGGTGATGATCGAGGCCAGAAGGGTCTGGTTATAGGTGTTTGTGGACGACCGGATGCAGACCTGGCCCTTGTAGGCGGGATCGGCCAGATCCAGATAGGTCTGCGGCGGGTTTGCCACGTCTGCCTTATCGTAGAAAATGATGCGCGCGCGCTGGGAGAAGCCGAACCATTGGTTGTCTTCGTCCTGCAGGTAGCCCGGAACGCGGGCTTCCAGCGTTGCACTGTCGATCGCTTGCAGAACACCGGCATCCTTTGCACGGGCAAGGCGCGATGTGTCCACGGTCAGCAGGATATCCGCCGGAGAGTTTTCACCTTCGGCCTGCATGCGGGCAATCAGCTCGTCCGCCTTGCCTTCGATGCGGTTGATACGGATGCCAGTGGCCTCTTCGAAATCGGAATAGAGACGCTCGTCGGTGTCGTAGTGGCGCGAAGAATAGAGGTTCACTTCGCCTTCTGCAGCAGCAGAGGTCGCCATCGTGGCTGCCAGGGCACCGGCCAGGATCGTGGTTGCTTTGGACATGTTTTCTCCCATCAAACAGGTTTGATCGTTTCTGACTGATTTAGTCAATTAAATGATTCTGAGATGAATGAAAACAAAAACTGACAATTTTACTTGGAAAACCGTTCCTGCCTTGCGCTGCGGGATTTTGTCTGATTTTGGATGCCGTTGCCACGAAAACAAAAAACCGCATCCGAGGATGCGGTTTTCGAAAACTAAACGTGGCTGTTTTCAGCCCTGATCAGTTAGCCCTGGCGCGCTTTGAAGCGGCGCTGGGTCTTGTTGATCACGTAGACGCGGCCCTTGCGACGCACAACGCGGCAGTCACGGTGCCGGTTCTTGAGCGAGCGGAGCGAGTTCTTGACCTTCATGGTCCTTCTCCTGTTCTGCGGCGCGAACCAGCGCCTGGGTTAGCGGGTGTTTCGACCCTTGGGCCAAAACAATGAATTCATGGTGGGCGATACAAGGTTCGAACTTGTGACCCCTTCGATGTCAACGAAGTGCTCTACCGCTGAGCTAATCGCCCATGAAACCCTTGCAGCACCTGGCCCCAGAAACAAACGGGGCGCGGGGTGCCGCGCCGGTGAAGGGGTCTATAATAAGAGTCGCGAGAGGGTGCAAGAGCTTTTGACCCCAGAAATTTCCGCTCTATGCTGTTTCTGAGTTTCATGGGGCCGGAGCCGCGATGTCAGACGCTGCATTTTCTGTATTTCCACCGCGGAACCTTTGCTCTGCGGCTGTTTTTGCCTCTCCGCACAGCGGCAGCGACTACCCGGTCCATTTCTTGCGGGAATCGATTCTCGATGGACAGCGTATCCGTAGTTCCGAAGACGCCTTTGTGGATCAGCTGTTCTCGGCGGCGCCCGAATACGGCGCTCCCTTGCTGATTGCAAGGAAACCGCGGGCCTATCTGGACCTCAACCGCTCCCCCGAAGAGCTGGACCCGGCGCTGCTCGAGGGGGTCGCGCGGCGCGGGCAGAATCCGCGTGTGGCCTCGGGGCTCGGGGTGATCCCGCGGGTGGTCGCGGGTGGTCGCGCGATTTATCGGGGGAAACTCCCCATCGCAGAGGCGCACAGGCGCATAGAAGAGTATTGGAAACCGTACCATCGCGCTTTGCAGGGTCTGCTGGACCGGGCGCATGAGCAGTTCGGCCACGCGATCCTGGTAGATTGCCACTCCATGCCGCATGAGGCGCTTGAAACCATGCCAAGGCGGGCAGGCCATCTGCCGGATGTGGTGCTTGGGGATCGGTTCGGTGCGGCCGCCTCGGGTGAGATCGTCGACAGGATCGAAGCGGCCTTTGTCCGCGGTGGCTTGCGGGTGGCCCGCAATGCGCCTTTTGCCGGCGCCTACATTACCCAGGCCTACGGACGCCCCTCGCGCAATCAGCATGCGGTTCAGGTGGAAATTGATCGCTCTCTCTACATGGACGAGGATGCTATCCGCCCGAACAGGAACTTTGCCGCGCTGCAAGAGGTTCTGCGTGAGGTGATTGCCGAAATCACCGGGGAAAAAGTGGTGGATCGGGGTGTTGGGGGTACGGCTTCCGTGGCGCGCCCCATGGCGGCAGAGTAAACTGGCCAGGGTTGCCCCTGTTCAACGCAACGCGCGCCCCTTGAGAATGGCACCTTTGCCGAATCGCTTGCGGATGGCATCGCTGGCGCGCTCGGCTTCGGCCCTTTTTCCCGCCTGCGGGTCCAGCAGGTCGCCGGTATCATCGGCCTGATCCGCAGGGACCAATTCGGAAATCCCGCAGCCAAGCAGACGATAAGGGCCCTCATTGCCCACCTGATCCAACAGTGCACGTGCGGTACGATAGATCGTATCAGCCATTTGCGTGGGGCTGCGCAAGGCGATGCGACGGGTCAGCGCGGTGTGGTTGGCGCGTTTCAGTTTCAGCGTGACCACGCGCCCCGCCTTATCCTTGGCCTTGGCGCGATCCGATACCTGCTCGGCCAGACGCCAAAGGTGACTGTCCAGAACCTCGGTGCTGGCGGTGTCTTCAAAAAAAGTCGTTTCCTTCGAGATCGATTTGACAGGGGCATTTGCGGATACGCGTCGCCGGTCCTCTCCGCGCGCCAGGTGCCACAGCCGGTCGCCCATCGAGCCGAACCGGGCGTGAAGATCCTGCCGTTCCCAGCGCAGAAGGTCAGCAAAGCTGCGAATGCCTGCCCGCTCCAGCGAGGCCTGCGCCGCAGGGCCAATGCCCCAGATCAAACGCACCGGTTTGTCGTGCAGGAACTCCGCCGTTTCCGCCTTGCCGATCACCGAGAATCCGCGCGGTTTATCAAGATCCGAGGCGACCTTGGCGAGGAACTTGTTGTGGCTGAGGCCGATCGAGCCGGTGATTCCAAGTTCCTCTTTCATGCGTTTGACGAGTCGCGCCAGCATCACCGCAGGAGGCGCGCCATGTAGTTTTTCGGTGCCCGACAGATCCAAAAAGGCCTCGTCCAGCGACAGCGGCTCCACATCCGGCGTCAGCTCATACATCATGTCGCGGATCGCGCGGCTGACCTCGGCGTAGACATGCATTCTGGGCTTGATCACCACCGCATCGGGGCAGAGCTTGAGCGCCTGAAACATCGGCATCGCGGATTTCACGCCGCGAATGCGCGCCACATAGCAGGCGGTCGAAACCACGCCGCGCCGACCGCCGCCGATGATCACGGGTTTTTCGGCAAGGGCAGGGTCATCGCGTTTTTCAACACTGGCATAGAAGGCATCGCAATCCATATGGGCGATGCTGAGCGAGAACAGCTCGTCATGCACCTTCACGCGGGGGCTGCCACAGATCGGACAACGCAGCGGGCGGCGCTGCGGCACCATCACCTGATGCAGGCAATCTCGGCACAGGGCTGAGGGTGAGGGAGACATGATGAACGCGAGGCTTGGTCGTTGCTGTGGCAGGGGATCAGTGTACTGTGCGCTCACAGCCTTGTCTTTAGGCCATTGTATGAGCAGCTGCAGATCATGACGTTTTCTGGTGCCAAACTTGCCTTGTTTCTGGGGTCTAAACTCGTTGTGATTCAGCGCGACGACAAGCCGGACATTCCCTACCCCGGTCACTGGGATCTGCCTGGTGGTGGGCGCGAAGGCGATGAGACACCCGAGGTTTGCGCCCTGCGCGAAACCGAAGAGGAAATCGGTCTGCGACTGAAGCCTGCCGACCTTTCTTGGACGCGGCACTATCAGCGCCCGCGCGGCCGGGTCTGGTTCTTCGTTTCGCACCAGCCTGCCGAGCTGGCGTTGCGGATCCGGCTTGGCTCGGAAGGTCAGAGGTGGAGTTTGATGGCACCACAGGACTACTGTGCGCATGCCCTGGCGGTGCCGCATTTCGTCACGCAGCTTCGAGATTACCTCGATCAGCCGCTCTGAAGGGGCTGCGAAAGCGCTTCGTGATGGGGGGCTAAGAAAATCCCCCGCACGTGATGGCGGGGGCAGGTGACGAACCTCAGGAAGACCAGTTCGTCTGGGGAGTGTTGTCTCCAGACTCGCCGATCCAGCCGAGTGACGCAAATTTTGCGCCCATAAAAACTGTTCGCGTCACCGTGCGCTGTGCCTTTCGGGACACAGCGTTGTGGACTGTTGCATACAGATCCGTTTGGTATTCTTGTTAATTATTATGAGGTTGACGCTCAGTCACTTGGTGTTGGCTGCGGAAAAGAGTCATACGCACGCCTGCGTCCCGAACGCCTCGTTTTGCACAAAAAATGTGCAAATATGGTCGGTCGGTGCCGTTGTTATCCGAAACGGCGTCACAAGATTGCCGTTTCGGATGCACGTGGCTGCATGGTTTTTTACTTGGCGCACCCGCGATGGGGTTGATCTTCCTAAAGGCTGCGCAGTTCTTCCAGGATCGCTTCTGCCGCTTTGAGCGGGTCTGCGGCTCGCCAGATCGGGCGGCCAACAACGATGTGATCGGCGCCGTCAGCAATGGCGCTGGCTGGGGTGGCGACGCGTTTCTGATCGCCGAGGTCCGCACCTGCGGGGCGCACGCCGGGGGTCACGATCAGCTTGCCCTCTGCCTCGGGGAGGGCGCGGATGAGGGCGGCCTCCTGCGGGCTGGCGATGACACCGTCCGCACCGGCGGCAAAGGCATTGCCTGCACGTTCCTGTACCAGATCGCGGATCTCACCGGGTTTGATCAGCGCGCTGTCCAGATCGGCGCGGTCCAGCGAGGTCAGGATCGTCACGGCGAGGATCTTCATCTCCTTGCCGGCTGCGCCTTCCTTGGCCGCGCGCACCACGTAGGGGTCACCATGTACCGTCAGGAAATCGAGATCGAACTGCGCCAGCCCGCGCACGGCGTTTTCCACCGTGGCGCCGATGTCGAACAGCTTCATGTCGAGGAAGATCCGCTTGCCGTGTTCCTGCTTCAGCTCATTCGCCAGCGCCAGCCCGCCTCCCGTCAGCATGCCAAGGCCGATCTTGTAGAAAGAGACCGCATCGCCCAGGGTCTCCGCCAGTTTCAGCCCGTCAAGGGCGTTGGGAACATCCATGGCAACGATCAGGCGGTCATCGGCGAGCGGTGTGGCAGACATGGCGGAACTCCGGTTTTCTTGGGCGGCAGGGAAAAGGAAATTGCGCTTTCCTAATCCCTGCTGCGCGGTTCGGAAACCCTAAAAAGCAAGGTATCTGGCGTCTCGCTCCATGCAACGGATTTGATCGAGGTCAGAGAAAATGAACCGCTTTGCGGCCAGTATGCCCTTGAAGGGAGGCCAAGACTTCCCAAGTAGATCTGTGAGGCCCGGACCGGGGCGTGCCGCCAAGCGGGCGCTGCCATATTGATCGGGCGCTTGTAAAAGGAGAGAGAGATGGACTTGAGCAAGTTCACCGAGCGTGCACGCGGTTTCGTGCAGGCGGCGCAGACCATTGCCCTGCGCGAAGAGCACCAGCGCATGGTGCCCGAACACCTTTTGAAAGCTTTGATGGATGACGAGCAGGGGCTTGCGGCCAACCTGATCACCCGCGCGGGCGGCGATGCCACCCAGGTTGCGGGATCGGCTGATGCCGCTGTTTCCAAACTGCCCAAGGTCAGCGGCGATGCGGGCCAGATGTATCTCGACCAGCAGACCGCCAAGGTGCTGGATGAGGCGGCAAAGATTGCTGACAAGGCTGGAGACAGCTTCGTGCCGGTCGAACGCATCCTGATGGCGCTTTGCATGGTCAAATCCAAGGCCAAGGAGGCGTTGGAGGCAGGCAATGTCACCGCGCAGAAGCTGAACGAGGCGATCAACGACATTCGCAAGGGCCGCACCGCCGACAGCGCCACCGCCGAAGAAGGCTATGATGCGCTGAAGAAATACGCCCGTGACCTGACCGAGGCCGCCCGTGAGGGCAAGATCGACCCGATCATCGGCCGGGACGAGGAAATCCGCCGCGCCATGCAGGTGCTGAGCCGCCGCACCAAGAACAACCCGGTGCTGATCGGTGAGCCGGGCGTCGGCAAGACCGCCATCGCCGAAGGCATGGCGCTGCGCATCGTCAACGGTGATGTGCCCGAATCCCTGCGTGACAAGAAGCTGCTGGCGCTGGACATGGGCGCGCTGATCGCCGGTGCAAAATACCGCGGTGAGTTCGAGGAACGCCTGAAGGCGGTCCTGACCGAGGTGACCGAAGCCGCCGGTGAGATCATCCTGTTCATCGACGAGATGCACACCCTTGTGGGGGCGGGCAAATCCGATGGTGCCATGGATGCGGCCAACTTGATCAAGCCTGCGCTTGCCCGGGGCGAGCTGCACTGCATCGGGGCGACCACGCTGGATGAATACCGCAAGTATGTGGAGAAAGATGCGGCCCTGGCCCGCCGGTTCCAGCCCGTGATGGTGACCGAACCGACGGTTGAGGATACGATCTCGATCCTGCGCGGCATCAAGGAGAAGTATGAGCTGCACCACGGTGTGCGCATTGCTGATGCGGCTTTGGTGGCGGCGGCGACCCTGTCGAATCGCTACATCACCGACCGCTTTCTGCCGGACAAGGCCATCGACCTTATGGATGAGGCCGCCAGCCGTCTGCGCATGCAGGTGGACAGCAAGCCCGAAGAGCTGGACGCGCTCGACCGCCAGATCCTGCAGATGCAGATCGAGGAAGAGGCTCTGAAGCTGGAAGACGATGCCGCTTCGCGCGATCGCCTGGAAACGCTGCAAAAAGAGCTGTCGGACCTGCAGGAGCAGAGCGCCGAGATGACCGCGCAGTGGCAGGCTGAACGCGACAAGCTGGCCGGCGCCCGCGATCTGAAAGAGCAGCTCGACAAGGCGCGCGCGGAACTTGACATCGCCAAACGCGAAGGCAATCTCGCCCGTGCGGGGGAGCTGTCCTACGGTGTCATTCCGGGGCTGGAGAAACAGCTGGCCGAGGCCGAGGAAAAGGAACAGCAGGGTCTGATGGTCGAAGAGGCCGTCCGCCCCGAGCAGATCGCCGGTGTGGTCGAGCGCTGGACCGGGATCCCGACCTCCAAGATGCTCGAGGGCGAGCGCGACAAACTGCTCCGGATGGAGGATGACCTGCACGCCCGCGTGATCGGCCAGAACTCGGCCGTGACAGCGGTGGCAAATGCGGTGCGCCGCGCGCGTGCCGGACTCAATGACGAGAACCGCCCGCTGGGCAGCTTTCTGTTCCTTGGACCGACCGGCGTCGGCAAGACCGAACTGACCAAGGCGGTGGCGAACTTCCTGTTTGATGACGACAACGCGATGGTGCGCATCGACATGTCCGAATTCATGGAGAAACACAGCGTTGCGCGTCTGATCGGTGCCCCTCCGGGCTATGTCGGCTACGAGGAAGGTGGCGTTCTGACCGAGGCCGTGCGGCGGCGTCCCTATCAGGTGGTTCTGTTCGACGAGGTCGAAAAGGCGCACCCGGATGTGTTCAACGTGCTCTTGCAGGTGCTCGATGACGGTATGCTGACCGATGGTCAGGGGCGTACCGTGGACTTCAAGCAGACGCTGATCATCCTGACCTCGAACCTGGGCGCGCAGGCGTTGAGCCAACTGCCCGAAGGTGCCGATGCGGCAGACGCCAAGCGCGACGTGATGGATGCGGTGCGGGCGCATTTCCGCCCCGAGTTCCTGAACCGTCTGGACGAGACGATCATCTTCGACCGTCTGGCCCGCGCGGATATGGACGGGATCGTCACCATTCAGCTCAAGCGGCTTGAGAAGCGTCTGGCCGATCGCAAGATCACCCTGCAGCTGGATGAGGGCGCGAAAACCTGGCTGGCCGATGAAGGCTATGATCCGGTCTTTGGTGCGCGCCCCTTGAAGCGCGTGATCCAGCGTGCCTTGCAGAACCCGCTGGCTGAACTCCTGCTGGCCGGAGATATCCGTGATGGCGACACCGTTCCGATCTCTGCTGGGGCCGAAGGGTTGATCATCGGCGACCGGATCGGCACCAGTGATCGTCCCAAACCGGACGATGCGGTCGTGCACTAAGCACTGTCCTTGCGCAAAATAGATCAAGGCCCGCCAGATTTGGCGGGCCTTTTCCATGAAATCTGAGCGTAGATGCGCCGCGCGTGGCCTTAGAAATCGTCCCAGCCGTTCACCACGGCTGCGCGGGCAGGTGACGTTGCTGCGCGGGCTGCAGGGGCTGGGGGATGCGCGACTGGTGCAACGGCGCGGATCCCGGTCGTGCCGCTGGTGCGGAATTGAGCCACCTGCTGCGAGAGTTCCTTGGCGGTGTTGGCCATGGTCTGGCTGGCCTCGGTGGCTTCCTCCACCATGGCGGCATTGCTTTGGGTGACCTCATCAAGCTGCCCCATGCCGGTGTTGATCTCGGATAGGGTTGCCGATTGTTCCTGTGTACCTCGCGCGATATCGCTGACATGGCCGGAAATTGTGCTGACGCTTTCGATAATGGTTTTCAATTCCCCGCCGGCGCGACCCACAAGGTCTACGCCATGCACCACATGAGTCGAACTGTCGGTGATCAGCTGTTTGATCTCGCTTGCCGCCTCGGTCGAGCGTTTCGCAAGCGCTCGCACCTCGGATGCGACCACGGCAAAACCGCGCCCCGCATCGCCCGCGCGTGCCGCTTCGACCCCGGCATTCAGTGCCAGAAGGCTGGTCTGGAAGGAAATATCGTCGATCACGGTCAGGATGGTCGAAATCTTCTCGGAAGAGGCCTTGATCTGATCCATCGCGTCGATCGCCTCCTGAACCACCGTGCTGCTGCCTTCGGCCGTTGCCTTGGCGCCGGTGACGACCTGCTCCACGTCACGGGCGCCCTGGGCCGCGGATCTGACGGTGGAGGTCAGCTCTTCGATGGCGGCGGCGGTCTGTTCCAGCGTTGCGGCCTGGGTTTCGGTGCGGGTGGACAGTTCGGTCGAGGAATGGCTGATCTCCTGGGCCGTTTGCTCAACCGTGTCGGAGACGGATTTCACGGTCGAGATCACTGTCTCGAGTTGAGTCACGGCCTCGTTGAAATCACGTGCAACAGCGCCAAGATCCTCGATGTCGGACACGGGGATGCGGTGGTCCAGCGCCCCGTTGCGCAGTGCAACCAACCCGCGCGAAATGTCCTGAATGGCCTTGCGGCGATGGGTGACATTGGTGCCGAGCTTGACGATCTTGCGAAGCTGGCCGTCGGCGCTCATCACCGGCGCAAAGGTGGCCTGTATCCACTGCTCGGAACCGGATTTGCACTTCATCGGGTACTGATCGGTGAAATGCTCCCCCTTGCACAGGGCGGACCACAAAGCCTTGTATTCGGCGCTGGCCGCATAGTCCGGAGCCAGCAGCATCGAGTGTTTCTTGCCAATCAGATCGGCCTCGGAATAGCCGACCGAGGTGAGGAAATTCTCATTGGCGCGCAGGATCGTCCCATCCGGGCTGAATTCGATCACGGCCTGCGTTTTTTCTAAGACGTCCAGTATGCCAAGCAGGTCTTCCTGATCTTGTGCGCGTTCGGCAGTCTTGAATTTGAAAAACATGAGACCTCTTCTTCCGCAGTATGTGCCCGATGGGCGTCAGGAAGAGGTGATATTTTTGTGGTATTAAATTTGCGCTAATTTTCACGCGCTATCAGCTTGAAGATGCTGAAACTTTTGACCGCAGGCCGAAAGGTGTCGGCCTGCAGGTGTTGCGAGGACGCATGGTTTGGCGGTCTTGTCTGTCCGATCCTCAGCCTTTGCTATTCTTCGATGGCGTCGCGCACGATGCCGTCCAGCAGGTCCTGGATGGCCTGCATCTCACCTTCGGGAAATGCGCGGTAACCAACGGTGATTTCGTCCTTGCCGGGAAACTGCGCCACGAAGATGTCATAGGGGCAGAACATGATGTTCATCGGATCGGCCTCCATCACCTGCCGCGACAGCTGCGCCGAGCAGAAGGAATATACGTCCGCCTTTTCGAAAAGAACGATTTCGGAACCCACGTCAGCGCGCGTACGCTCCAGCATATCGCCCACATGACTGATGTGATCCACCAGAAGCCCTCGGTCGGTAATGGCGTTTTCAAGGCCAAAGGTCACATCGTCAAAGGACAGGGTCGTGGTATAACTGACCATGTCCCCTGCCAAGGCGCTGGTGGCCATGGACAGGGCGGTGACCGAGGCTGTGACTGTGGCCGCAAGGGTGGCAACAATGGATTTCATGGATAATCTCCCTTTTGTGAGCAGTGCTCGCTTGCTCGCCCCGGCATTCCTCCCCAGTCTAGAAGAGCGGGGGCGGCGGTGTCATCGGTCGCGCGCCTCATTCGGCATATATAATATCATATAGGAGTTTTTGAATGGGTATTGCGGCGAATGCCATGGAATTCCTGGCGCTGGCTTTCGTTCTTGCCTTGGGGGCCTTTGGTCTCCTGGTGCTGGCCCTGTTCCTGGTGGACAGGCTACAGACACGGGACGCCATCCGGCGTAACTATCCCGTGATCGGGCGCTTTCGGCATATCTTCAGCACCCTAGGCGAGTTCTTCCGGCAGTATTTCTTTGCCATGGACCGCGAGGAACTGCCCTTCAACCGCGCGCAGCGCGAATGGGTGAATCGCGCCAGCGAAGGGCAGGGCAACACCGTGGCCTTTGGCTCGACCCGCAACACATCGGTGCCGGGCACGGCAATCTTTGTGAACGCGCCCTTTCCGCCGCTGGACGATCAATACGCCAAATCCGAGCCCATGGTGATCGGCGCAGGGGCGCGGGTACCCTACCGCGCGCCGTCCTTCTTCAATATCTCCGGTATGAGTTATGGCGCCCTGTCGCGGCCTGCCGTGCGGGCCCTGAGCCGGGGTGCGCGCGAGGCCGGCGTCTGGATGAACACCGGCGAGGGTGGTCTCAGCCCGTTTCACCTTGAGGGCGGCTGCGACATCGTTTTCCAGATCGGCACCGCCAAGTACGGCGTGCGCGACGAACACGGCAACCTGAGCGACGATAAGCTGCGCAAGATGTCCGAGCATCCTTGCGTGCGGATGTTCGAGCTCAAGCTCTCTCAAGGGGCCAAGCCGGGCAAGGGTGGCATTCTGCCCGCAGCCAAGGTCAACGCCGAGATTGCCGCCATTCGCGGCATCCCCGAGGGCAAGGCCAGTATCTCTCCGAATCGGCATCCCGAGATCGGGAATTATGACGAACTATTGGACATGATCGCTCGCGTGCGTGACATCACAGGCAAGCCGGTGGGGGTTAAGACGGTTGTCGGCTCGGAGGCCGCAATGCGCGAGATGTTCATGAACATCGCGACGCGCCCGGATGATGCACCGGATTTCATCACCATTGATGGCGGTGAGGGCGGCACGGGCGCCGCGCCCATGCCCCTGATCGATCTGGTTGGCATGTCGGTGCGCGAGGCGTTGCCGATGGTCTGCAACCTGCGCGACGAATACGGAATGAAGGATCGCATCCGCCTGATTGCCAGCGGCAAGCTCGTCAACCCCGGCGACGTGGCCTGGGCGCTGGCGGCAGGGGCCGATTTCGTGACTTCGGCCCGCGGTTTCATGTTTTCCCTTGGCTGCATTCAGGCGCTGAAGTGCAACAAGAATACCTGCCCCACCGGCATAACCACCCATGATGCCCGTCTGCAAAAAGGGTTGGTGGTTGAGGACAAGTACATGCGCGTGGCTCGCTATGCCAGAGAGGTAATCCACGAGGTTGAAACCATTGCGCATTCTGTCGGGGTGACGGAACCGCGCAAACTGCGCCGTCGCCATGTGCGGATGGTTCTGGATGATGGCACCTCGCGGCCGATGAACGAGATCATGCCAAGTTACAGTGCCATCGCGGACTCGTGACAGGATATGTTTTGGCAGGCTGGGCCTGCTGCGCTAGCTCTGGTTCAAGAACAGAAAAGGAGCGCGCAAATGGCCCGTCGCTGGACCAACACCCTGACACCTGAGGATGTCACCCCAGAGGCTGCCTTCTGGAACCGCCGCCAAATCATCGCGGGCATTGCGGGGATGGGGCTTGCGTCTCTTTCGGGGGCAGGGCAGGCACAGGCCGCAGAAGGTGATCTGGAGCCCAACAGCTGGGAAGACGTGACCAGCTACTGCAACTTCTATGAGTTCGGAACCGGCAAGGGCGACCCGGCGGCCTATGCGGGCCGGATGACCACCTCTCCATGGAGCGTCAAGATCGACGGGCTGGTGGATAAACCCGGCGACTATGATTTCCAGCAGATCCTGGGAGAGATGACCATCGAGGAACGTATCTACCGTTTCCGCTGTGTCGAAGCCTGGTCGATGGTGGTGCCCTGGAACGGATTTGAACTGGCAGACCTGCTGAATATGGCGGGCGTTCAGGAGGGTGCGAAATACGTGGCGTTCGAAACGCTATACCGGCCCGAGGAAATGCCGGGCACAGCCTACCGCGTACTTGACTGGCCCTACCGCGAGGGGCTGCGTCTGGATGAGGCTATGCATCCCCTGACCCTGATGGCAACGGGCATCTTCGGCAAACCGCTCCCCAACCAGAACGGTGCACCGCTGCGGCTGGTGGTGCCGTGGAAATATGGCTTCAAGTCCATCAAATCTATTGTCCGCATCACCCTCACAGATAAAGAGCCGCCGACCAGCTGGAAGATGGCCAACGCGCGAGAGTACGGCTTCTATAGTAATGTGAATCCCAATGTGGATCACCCGCGCTGGAGCCAGGCCACCGAACGGCGGATCGGGGGCGGATTGTTCGCCCGCCGTCAGCCGACCCTGATGTTCAACGGATACGAAGAAGACGTCGCCTCACTTTATGAAGGTATGGATCTGACCAAACAGTTCTGATGGAGCGCGTGAACCAAACCCTGCGACGGATCCCGGTCTGGAGCCTATACCTGCTTGGGCTCCTACCTTTGCCGTGGCTCTTCTACCTCGGCCTTACGGGCGGCTTGGGGCCGGAACCCGTGAAGGCGCTGGAGCATGAATATGGGGAGCTGGCGCTGAAGCTTCTGGTGCTGGTTCTTGCAGTGACGCCCCTGCGCCGGTTTCCGGGCCTCAACCTGATGAAGTTCCGCAGGGCGCTGGGCGTGTTGTGCTTTGCCTATGTCCTTGCGCATTTTCTGGTCTGGCTCGTACTGGACGTTCAGATCCCCTCGCAAATCCTCGCAGATATCGTGAAGCGCCCCTACATCACGGTGGGCATGGCAGCTTTCCTGCTGATGGTTCCCCTGGCGGTGACCTCCAACAATGGTTCGGTACGCCGCCTCGGCTCGCGCTGGCGCAAGCTGCACCGTCTGACCTACCCGGTCGCCGTGTTCGGTGCCGTCCACTACGTCCTCCTGGTGAAGGGATTTCAGCTCGAACCCGTAGCTTACCTTGCCATGATCCTGCTGCTTCTCATCCTCCGCCTCCCGATCATAAAGGATCAACCGGCGGGTCGAGCGCGCGAGTAGCCGCACTTTCGGCATTTGATTGCTCAATTATTGGGCAGATGAAAGTTTTTTGAAGAAATCGGATTTTTTCCCTTGCGCCTTTCGGGAACTAGCCATAAATAGCCCTTCACCGGCGGCGCTGAGGCGCTGGTGGGTCGCTTCTGAGACGGAGCGGGACGGATCGGAGAGACGGTTGGACA
>NZ_JBBVGR010000012.1:0-35352 GCF_038148855.1 Phycobacter sedimenti
CACCAGCGCCTCAGCGCCGCCGGTGAAGGGGGTTCTAGTCCCAACACAAAATACCCGCAACCCTAAAATCAAAGAAATAGTGAGAAACGAATATTATCATTTATTTTCAGGTCATTAGATAACACCTTTCACACCCAGACACCGTAAGCTGCCATCATAGGATGCGGGAATCGGACCGTTCAACGACACGACTCGGAGGAACCTCGGCGAGTCACGTCAGGGTCGAGACTGGCACCGGAAAGAACCGCTCTGAACACCTGCTGCGCTGCCGCGTTTTCAGGCCTTTTGGGGAAGCCAAAGAATAGACAAAGCCCAGCGAACCGCCGGGCTTTGAATGCTCGTTGCAAGGCGTCGAAGCCGTCAATCAGCCTTTGGCTGCGGTGACGATGAACTCCACCAGATATTCCGGAGTGGCCAGCTTTGCTTCGCCACAGGCGCGCGCCGGAGTGTGGCCCTCGGGCACCCAGGCGTCCCAGACCTCGTTCATCTCGGAAAAGTCCTTCATGTCAGCGAGCCAGATCACGGTCTGCAGGATCCGGGTCTTGTCGCTGCCTGCCTCGGCCAGAAGCGCATCGATCTTTTCAAGGCAGTCCTTGGTCTGCTGGGCGACACTGGCGCCGGCGGTGCCGACCTGGCCCGCCAGATAGATGGTGTCGCCGTGGATAACGATCTGGCTCATGCGGGGGCCGGTGTGTTTACGGGTGATCTCGCTCATGATTTTCTGTTCCTATCTGATTTGGAGTTGCGGAATCGGGACCGATCAGGCCGCGAAACGTTGCGGGCCGACGGCAGTGGTGATGGCGTCACCGATAACGGGCGCAACCCCCTGGCACAATGCCGCTGTCATGGCTGCCAGCGCCGGGGCAGTCTGCACGCCGTAGCCGCCCTGCCCTGCCAGCCAGAAGAAGCCATCGGCGTTTGGGTCGAAACCGACTACGGGGGTTCGGTCGGGGGCAAAACTGCGCAGGCCGGCCCATGAGGCCTCGACCCGCGTCACCGGAACCGTCACTGCCTGCTCGTAACGATGCAGCCCCTCGGCCAAGACCATATCGTCGGCCCAGGCATCATGAGGGTCCACCGGGTCCTCGTCAGCTGGCGAGACCATCAGCTTTCCGGCTTCGGGCTTGGCGTACCAGTCTTCAGCGGCCGAGGCGAACAGAGGCCAGCGTGCCGGGTCGTACCCATCGGGTGCGGGAAGGATCGCAGCAGAACGGCGCAAGGGAGAGACGGGAATCGGCGAGGCGTCGGCCAACATGGCAATATCAGAGGCCCAGGCACCTGCCGCGTTGATCACGATGGGGGCAGAATAGGTGGTGCCTGTAACCGCGACATCCCACACTGGACCGTTACGGGTCAGCCCATCGATCCGCGCGTTCGTCACGATCTGACCACCACGGTGTTTCAGCGCTGTGGCATAACCCGACAGCATCCGGTCCACGTCGATATCCTGCGCATCCCATTCAATCACAGCACTCGCGATGCGTTCAGGCCGCAGGATCGGCACCAGTTCCACTGCCTGCTGAGCGGTCAGCCTCTCCAGCCCGGTGGCGCCATCGGCATAGGCATCCAAGACCGCCAGCTCACGTTCATCGGCCACCAGCATTTCGCCGCGCGGCGACAGGAGCGTGCGCTCCGAGATCCCCTCGGGCGCCTCCAGCACAGGGGCCGAGGCCGCATTCAGCGCCCTCAGTGTATCGTTGCCGTAGTTGCGGATGAAAATCGCCGCCGAGCGCCCCGTCGCGTGATAGCCGATCTGCGGCTCCGCCTCGAGCACCAGCACCGACATGTCGCGCGCGAGTTCGGCCCCGGCAGAGATTCCGGCGATACCGCCACCGATCACGATAACATCAAAGGTCTTCACGCACCCTCCTGAAACCCGGTCAGGGTTCGGGTCAGGTTCTCGCCAAGCGAGTCGGAGAGATATCCACCCTCCTGCACAAAAAGGACCGGCAGGCCCGTGCCCGCGATGGCCGCTCCGATGCGAGCGAACCCGTCCTTGGTGACGGCCAGCCCTTCGAAAGGATCGTCGATCGAGGCATCCAGCCCCAGCGCGACCACCAGCACATCGGTGCCAAAGCTCTTGACGCGCTGCAGGGCGGTGTCCAGCGTCTTGAGGTAATCATCATCCCCGGTGCCGCGTTGCAGGGGCAGGTTCAGGTTGTAGCCAAGCCCGCGCCCCTCGCCCCGTTCCTGCGCATGGCCCCAGAAGAAGGGATAGAACCGCGCGGGATCGGCATGGATCGAGACGGTCAGCACATCGTCGCGGTCATAGAAGATGCCTTGCGTGCCATTGCCGTGGTGCACATCCACATCCAGAATGGCCGGGCGCAAACCTGCGGCGCGCAGCCGTTCGGCGGCTATCCCCGCGTTGTTGAGAAAGCAGAAGCCCCCCGCCAGATCGCCAAAGGCATGGTGCCCCGGCGGGCGCGACAGGACATAGGCCGCGCGCTCCCCGTCCCGGATCAGATCGGCGCCGGTCACGGCGGATTGGGCTGACCAATAGGCTGCCTCCCAGGTGCCTTCTGCGATGGGGCAGGCGGTATCGGCCTGATGGAACCCCGCCTGCCCCACGGCTGATTTCGGATACCCATCGGTGCGACGCGCGGGATGGATGTTGGGGATCACCTCCTCACCAGAACCCGGAATGCGCTGCCAGCGGGTATAGATGGTCTCAAGGAAGGTCAGATATTCCGCCGAATGCAGTGCGGCGATAGGGCCAAGGCCTGCATCCTTTGGTGCCTCAAAGCTGCAGCCTGCGGCAACCGCACCCGCGTGCAGCACCTCGATCCGTTTCGGCTGCTCCGGGTTGGGCAGCATGGCGCCATTGGCCATGAAATGCTTGGGGTCGTGGTTCCACTGACGCTCGTCGAATATGGCTTTCATCGCTCTCCTCTCAGGGCCGCGCATCCGGCCTCATCCAGTCTCATTTCCGTTTCAGATGTAACAGGGGCAAAGCCCAGCCGCTCGTAGAACCTGCGCGAGGCCTCGCTGATGTCATAGACATTGAGCCTCAGGAACTGTGCCTGCCACCGGCGCTGCCCCTCTTGCAGCACAGCCTTCAGCAGGCCCTGCCCCAGCTTTTGCCCGCGCATTTCAGGATCGACCCAAAGGTCAGACACATAGAGCCCCGCCGCCCCGCGCATGGTGGAAAACAGCGGCATGAAAACGCTGACCCCGACCATGCGCGCCGCCGCAGGCGGCCCGGCCTCGGCCAGAACCGCGGCAAAGACCGGATCGGCGCCAAAGCCAGCGCGCAGCAGATCCGCCTCGGTTCCCCGGTGGGTATCGCCAAGGTCGGCCGAAAGCTGCTCCAGCGCCCTTTGCAGGGCGGGCACATCCCCGGCCGTTGCAATGCGAAACCGGAACTCCATCAGATCGCCGTCCGGTCCGCACCCTTGAGGCCCAGCATCGCGCGCGCCTCATCGGGGCTGGCCACCTCGCGGCCCAGATCCTCGACGATGCGGCGGATCTTGGTCACCTGTTCGGCGTTGGTCCTGGCCAGTTGCCCGCGCGAGATCATCAGGCTGTCCTCCAGCCCGACGCGCACATGCCCGCCCATGGCCGCGCCCATGGTGATCAGCGGCATCTGGTGCCGTCCCGCCGCCAGTACCGAGAACATGTAGCTGTCGCCAAACAGCTTGTCCGCGATCAGTTTCATATGGGTGAGGTTCTCCGGATCTGGTCCAATCCCGCCCAGAACGCCAAAAACGAACTGGATGAACAGGGGCGCTTTTACCAGGTCACGATCGACAAAATGCTTCAGCATGTAAAGATGGCTGACATCATAGCATTCGAACTCAAACCGCGCGCCGCGCTCCTGTCCGATCTCGGTCAGAATGCGCGCCATGTCGCGCGGGGTGTTCTTGAAGACCAGATCGTCGGAGTTTTCCAGAAACGGCTTTTCCCAAGCGTGTTTCCAGTCCGTGATCCGCTCTGCCGCCGGATAGAGCGCGAAATTCATCGTGCCCATGTTGAGGCTGCACATTTCCGGCTCGGCCATTTTGGGCGCCGCCAGCCGATCCTCCAGCGTCATCACCGCGCTGCCCCCGGTCGAAATGTTCAGCACCGCATCACTGGCCTGTTTGATGCGCGGCAGGAAGGCCTTGAAGTGATCGCTTTGGGCCGAGGGCTGGCCGGTTTCCGGATCGCGCGCATGCAGATGCAGGATCGCCGCCCCTGCCTCGGCGGCACCCAGCGCATGCTCGGTGATCTCATCCGCCGTCACCGGCAGATAGGGCGACATCGACGGCGTATGGATCGAGCCGGTGATGGCGCAGGTGATCAGGATCTTGGACATGTCTCAGCCGACTTTCAGTTCGGGGTGTATTTCATCGGTGAATTGAACCAGCGAGGCATCAAGGCCCTCGATGATCTCATCCAGATGGGTGTCGTTGACGATCAGGGGCGGGCAGACCAGTATATGGTCGCCTTCGATCCCGTCGCGGGTGCGACGGGAATAGACGATCAGCCCCTTGTCATAGGCAATATCCACGAACCGCTGATAGGCGTTCAGCCCCTTGGGCAAGGGCGCCTTGCTGGTCCGGTCCGACATGAACTCGAACGCCGTCAGCAGCCCCTTGCCGCGCACATCGCCGATGATCTCGTGTTTCTGCATCAACCCGTGCAGGCGCGCGATCAGCTTGTCGCCCATCTGAGCCGCGTTCTGGCAGAGGGCCTGCGCCTCGATCTCTTCGACCACGGCAAGGCCCGCCGCGCAAGCCAGAGGATTCCCGGCATAGGTAAAGCCATGGGCAAAACCACCCTTGTCCAACACCGGGTCGACCAGCCGTTCGTCGGCGATCATCGCCCCCAGTGGCACATAGCCCGAACCGATGCCCTTGGACATCACCACGATATCGGGGCGGGTGCCCCAATGCTCGCAGCCAAGGAAGGTGCCCGTGCGCCCGGCACCGGTCATCACCTCATCCATGATCAACAAGACACCGTATTGGTCGCAGATTTCACGGATCCGTTCCATGTACCCCGCAGGCGGAACCAGCGCGCCGGTGGAGGCCCCTCCAACGGGTTCCAGGATGAAGGCCAGAACGCTATCTGGCCCTTCGGCGAGGATCTTGGCCTCCAGCATTTTGGCGTAATGCTCCCCGTTTGCCGGATCATTGGGATCAAGCCCATCCAGATAGGCGCGCGGCGCTGGAACCTTCGGCATCTCGCGCATCATCGGCGCGAAAGGCGCCGACAGGGTCGTATATCCGGTGACCGCAAGCGCGCCCAAAGTGCAGCCGTGGTATGACGGGCTGCGGGAGATCACTTTCCAGCGGCTGTCCTGCCCCGTGGCCAGCGCATATTGGCGCGCCATTTTCATGGCGCTTTCCACCGCCTCAGATCCGCCGGAGACAAAGAAAACCTTGCTGAGGCCGTCGGGCATCAGCCCGGCCAGACGCGCCGCCAGCTGCTCCGAGGCTTCGGTTTCGAAATGCAGCCGGTAGCCAAAGGTGGATTTCTCCATCTGCCGCTGCATCGCCGCCAGCACGTTTTCGTTCGAATGGCCGATATTGCAGACCATCGCGCCGGACGATCCGTCAAGGTAGCGCTTGCCGTCCTTGTCCCACATGTAGACGCCGCGCGCCTGCTCCAGCACCGGTTTGCGGCCGCGGCCCTGATAGAAGAGATTGCTCATGCTGTGATCCCGATCGCGATCTTGTTTTGTTGGTTCGTGTTCACGCGGCTGCCAGCGCCGCGCAATCCTGCGGGCGGAAGGCGACAGTGACACTCTGCCCTTCGGCAAAGGGGCGGCCATCGATCATGTTGATCGCCTGCAGCTGGGTGTCGCCCACGCGCAGGAAATAGCGCACGGTCTGGCCCTGGTAATCGACGGTCTCGACCACGGCTTCTGCCGTGATCATGCCCGAGGTATCGCTGCCCGGTGCCATTAGCACCAGCTTTTCGGCGCGCAGCACCAGTTTTGCCGCATCCCCTGCATTGACGGCAGGCGCCTTGTCCGCAGGCACCGGAACGCTACCGAACAGTGGCACATCCAGCACGGCAGCCTCTGCATCCTTTGTCGCGCAGCCGCCCGCCAAGATGTTGGAGGCCCCAAGGAAGTTCGCAACGAATTCGCTGGCAGGGGTGTTGTAGACCTCTTCGGGAGTGCCGACCTGCTCGATCCGGCCAGCGCTCATCACCACGATCTTGTCCGACATGGCGAGCGCCTCGGACTGGTCATGGGTCACGAATACGGTGGTGACACCGATCTTGGCCTGAATGCGCTTGAGTTCCACCCGCATGTCCTCGCGCAGGTTGGCATCGAGCGCCGACAGCGGCTCGTCGAGCAGCAGCACCTCAGGCTCGATCACGATGGCGCGGGCGAGCGCAATCCGCTGTTGCTGCCCGCCGGACAGCTCCTTCGGGTAACGGTGCCCCACGTCCGGCAGCTGCACCAGATCGAGTGCGTCTTGTACGCGGCGGGCCACGTCGGATTTGGGCACATCACGGTATTTGAGGCCAAAGGCGATGTTCTCGGCCACGGTCTTATGCGGAAAAAGCGCGTAGTTCTGGAACACGATCCCAAGGTTGCGCTTGTGGATCGGCACATCGTTGACGCGCTTGCCACCGATCAGGATCTCGCCCTCGCTTGGGTCCAGCAGGCCCGCGATCATGCGCAGGTTGGTGGTCTTGCCACAGCCCGAAGGCCCCAGCAGCGTGACAAAGGCGCCCTCGGGGATCTCAAGGTTGGCCTTGTGCACAGCCGTGAAGGTGCCAAAGCGTTTGACGATATTGTTCAGGGTAACGGAACTCACGGGGGCGCTCTCCGGATGGATGTTCAAAGGTGCCCCCTCCCCGAATGGGGAGAGGGCGGGAGGGATCAGTAGCCCTTCTGGACGCGGCCAAAGGTCTTGGACCAGGCGGCCTCGTGACCGTTCCAGAAGTCCGGGTCGGCAAAGGTCAGACCCTCAAGGGTGCCGGTGGGATCAAAGGCCGGCAGGGTCGGGATCTTGTCGCCCAGATCCACCTTGGTCGGGTCGAGGGCTGTCGGGTAGTTCTGCCCTTCGGCCACCGCGATCGAGGTTTCCGGCGCCAGCATGAAGTTCAGCAGCTCCTCGCAAGCCTCCATGAGCGAGCCCTTCATGACGAACAGACATTCCTGCCAGCCAAAGCCGTTGGGCGGATCCATGTAGCCGATGTCGTGGCCCTGCTCCTGCAGCGCGTAGATGCGGCCGGACCAGGCTTCGGTCACGTAGATCTCTTCCTCGGCCAGCAGGCTCATCAGCTCGGCGCCGGAGCCCCAGTATTTCAGGCTCAGATCCCGGTGGGTGCGCACCGCATCCCAGGCCGCGTCTTCATTCGAAATCTCGTTCGGGTTCTGACCGGTTTGCAACGCCGCGTACCACATGCGGGTGCGCCAGTCGCTCCAGCCGGCGATCTTGCCCTTGTGGGCCTCGTCGATCAGGATCTTGGCGCCCTTTTCCTTCATCTCGTCATCCGAGATATGCTTGCGGTTATAGGCCAGACCGGTTGTGCCATAGTCATAAGGCACACAGGACAGCTTGCCGCCCGAGACGCCGCGGAAGACATCGACCAGTTTCGGGATCACATATTCGAGGTTGGGGATGTTCGCCTCGTTCAGCTCCGAGCTGAGGCCAAGCGCGTGATAGCGGGCATAGTCAAAGACGCCCGACAGATGCGCAATGTTGTACTCACCCGGCTGGCTGGCCTTGACGCGCGACAGGTACTCATCGCCGCCACCAAAGGTGCCGTCGACCACCTTGATGCCGGTCTTGGCGGTGTAGGGGTCAAAGGCGTGCTTGCGGAAGGCTTCGCTGACAACGCCGCCCCAACCGTCGAACCGCACCTGGTCGGTGGTGGCCGCGTGGGCGTATTTGGCAAACGGCGTGGACACGCCATAGGCAAGGCCCGCAGCGCCGATCAGCCCCAGAAAGCTGCGGCGATCGAGATCACCATTCATGTAGCGCTCGCGGGCGCGCTCATAGCGGGTAGTATTGTCCATTTTTTTGGTCATTTCAGTCTCCGTGTTGGTCTGTCTTTTTGTGAATTGAATGCGGTTCTAAGTGCCGCTTTTGCGGGCCATGGCCCGGGCGATGGCCAAACCGAGGAGCGGGAGGCCAACGGTCATCACGATCATCACCGTGCCCAGCGCGTTGATCTCGGGGCTGATCGAGTTTCTCAGCATGGCAAAAATCTGCGTCGGCACGGTTTCGACCCCACCGGGCTTCCAGAACAGAGTGCCGGTGATGTCGTCAAAGCTGATGGTGAAGGCAAAAAGCGCGCCTGCCAGAACGGCCGGCATCATCAGGGGCAGAGTGATCTGGAAAAAGGTCTGTACCGGGGAGGCGCCAAGGCTCATCGCGGCCTCTTCGACGTCGCGCTTGATCGACACGAGGCGCGCCTGCACCACCAGGATCACAAAAGGCAGCGTAAAGATCACATGCCCCGCCAGCAAGAGGCCAAAGCTTTTGTTCACGCCTAGGAAGTTCAGAAACAAGAGGAGCGCGACGGCCAGCACCACCTCGGGCACCAGAATGGGCGCGATCAGCAGCGCCGAGATCGCATTGGCCCCCGGCACCCGGTAGCGCACCAGCGCAAGGCTCGCCAGCACTCCCAGCGTGGTCGAGATCAGCGCGGTCAGCAGACCCAGAATGATCGAGGTGCGAAAGGCGCGCAGGATCGCCTCATTGCCAGCCAATTCAACGAACCAGCGGAAGGAAAAACCGGTCATGGGGAAATTGCCGAACTGGCTGGCATTGAAGCTCAGCAGCACAACGACGGCCACCGGCAGGAACATGAAGATATAGACGAGAACGGCCCAGCCACGGATCAGGGTCCAGCCCATGTTGAAACGAGTTTCCATCAGCCCAGCCCCTTCATCAGCTGGGCCATGCCCAGGTAGCGGTTGTAGATCATCACCAGAGCGCCCAGCACTGCGAGCAGCATCAGCGACAGGGCCGATCCAAGGGGCCAATTGAGCTGGGTGATGATGGCTTCAAAGACCAGATTGGCGAACATCGCATCGCGCGGCCCGCCCAGAACCAGCGGGGTGATGTAAGTTCCGGCACCAAGGACGAAACACAAGAGTCCCCCGGCAGCCAGCCCCGGCAGTGACAGCGGAAGCGTCACTTGCAGAAAGGCCTGCCACTTGGTCGCACCCAGCGAGTTGGCGGCATTTTCAAGATTGGTGTCGATGCCATCGAGGCTGACAAAGATGTTCAGGATCATGAAGGGCAGAAGGAAATGCACCAGACCCAGGATCACCGTCACCTCGTTATAAAGCATCTGGATCGGTTCACTGATGATGCCCAGTGCCATCAAGACCGAATTGAGCGCCCCCGAGACGCCAAGGATGTTGATCCAGCTCATCGTGCGGATGATGTAGCTGATCCAGAAGGGAAGCATCAGCAAGAGAAGCAGAACCGCCTTGTTGCCTTGCGAACGGGCGATGAAATAGGCCGACGGATAGCCCATCAGCGCGCAGGCCACGGTGGTGATCGCAGCAATACGCAGGGTGCTGATCAGGATGTCCCGGTAAAAGGGATCGGTGAGCGCCTCTTCCCAGTTATCAAGGTAAAACCCCGCCACATCGGCGCCGGTGGCGGTGCGGAGCCAGAAGCTGTAGACCAGAATGAACAGCAGCGGGACGAACAACAGCAGCGTCACCGCAGTCAGTGCGGGGGACAGCAGAATCCAAGGCTGACGCGCCTCTCGTTTTTCGACGGACATGGTCTTTCCCTGTTGATGCCCGTGATGCCCGGGCTTGACGTGACCATGCAAAACCTGCCCAGTATAGATCAAATAGATAATCAAAATTGTGAATATAGATGAAACCTATGACCAGTGAGGCCCGCTTTGCCCCCGACCGTATCGCCCGCGAGCTGGACTGGAACCTCTTGCGCACCTTTGTTGTTCTGGCCGAGAGCCATTCGATCACCGATGCGGCGCAGCAGCTGAGGTTGAAACAACCCTCGGTCTCGGCCGCGCTGAAGAAGCTGGAGGACCGGATCGGGCGCAAGCTGATCGACCGTTCGCCGGGTCACTATCAACTGACCGATGCGGGGCGGCTTTTGTACCGCGAAGCGCTTGATATCAATGGATCGATCCTGCGCCTTTCAACTCTGATGCGCGAACTCACGGATGAGGTGCAGGGCCATATCAAGATCGCGGTCGCCAGCCATGTGGTTTGCCCGCTGTTCGACGAGGTGCTGGCCGAGTTTCACAGCAAGCACCCCAAGGCGACCCTGTCGATCGATGTGCGCTCCAGCGCCGATGCCATTGCGGAGGTGGCCGCCAAACGCGCCTCATTCGCGCTTTGCCTGGTGCGGGATCACAATCCCAAACTGGAATACCGGCGCCTCTACCGCGAGTTTTTCGGGCTGTTCTGCGGGCCGCGGCACCCGCTGTTCGGGCGCAGGGATCTGACCGTTGCCGATCTGGCAGGTCAAAGTTCGGTCAGTTTCGAAACCGACCGTCTGCATGATGTGCTGAAACCCGTGACTGTCATGCGGGCGCAGGCGGAACTCGGCGACAAGGTGACAGGTCTTTCCAGTCACCTGGAAGAGGTGCACCGGATGATCGTGGCCGGGATCGGCATCGGCCCCCTCCCCGTCCATGTGGCAGCGCGGGATGTGCGGGACGGGCTATTGTGGCAGGTGCCGCCCTATGACGATCTGCCCGGCATCGACGTGCATGTGGTCTGGAGCCGCCACGCGGCCAAGAACCGCGCCGAAGAGCTGCTGATCGGCGGGCTGCTCGACGCCATCGAAGCCACCCCGATCGAGGATCGCACCTATCGCTGACGGCCTCAGATGGACAGGCGCCAGGCTCCGTTCACATCCTTGCAGAACTTGCGATTGATGAGGCTGGCTTTTTCGCCGCCCTCGGGGTGGGCCTTATGCTGCAGGAAAATGCAATTGCCCTGCTGATCGACAATCGTGACCTTCCCATAGGCCGCAGAGTCGGGATTGCTCCAGGCCTCTGACGTGCCTTTCTTTGGCTGCGCCACACTGTACAGCACCGCTTCTGCCTGAATCATCATCTCAAGATCCACCGGGGTGAAGCCCGATTGCGCCAGGATACGGCTCAGCGGCTTGCCGACGACGGGCGCGGCGGCCAGCATGGCAACGCTCAGGGCGGCAAGAAGTTTGGCAAAGGGGGTCATAATGCTGTGGCCTCGGTCTGAAATCTGGTCCTACGGCCAATGTGCTGCAACGGCGATCCTTTGTCCACCGGCTGACCGCCGGTGCGAAACTGTCACCGCTCAGGAAAACTTGCGAAACAGCCGCGTCATGTCGAACAGCTCATCCAGCCGTTCATAGCGTTCGCGGGTCTCATCCCAGCCTTCCTCTTGGGTGGCGGCAATCATCGCCTCCAAAAGCATCATGGTCGAGATGTTCGAATCCCAGGCCGAGGGGATTTCCACCCAGCAGTTGAAGGTATGCTGCGCGACCGAGGTGATGGGACTGGCCCATTGATCTGTGATCAGGATGATCTTCACGCCCCGCTCGGCGGCCAGCTCTGCCAGCCTTTGCAGGTTGGTCTCGTAGCGGCGCACATCGAACATCAGCAGGGTATCACCCGCTTCCATATCCAGGACGTAATGCGGCCAGGTCGCCGAGGACGACGTCATATGCGTCACGCGCTGCCGGATCGCCTGAAAATGGGTAAAGGCATAGTCGGCCAGGGCGCGTGTGATCCGCCCTCCGACCACGTACAGCCGCCCCTCGGTATCGGCCAGTTGCCGCACGGCCAGATCGAACTGCTCGTAATCGAGGTTGGAAAAGGTCTGGCCCAGGTTGTCCGTCACCGCCTGGGCAAATCTGTTCAGAAGGTGCCCTTCAGGTGCCTCGGAGGCCCAGTTCGCCCGCCGCTGCGTCGGGCCTGAAACCTGTGCCTCCAGTTCTTTGAGCAGGGCCTGGTGGAACTGCGGATAGCCCTTGAACCCCAGCTTCTGCACCATGCGTGCCACCGTCGGCGTCGAGACATCCGCATTGGCCGCAACGATGGTGATCGAGGCCAGCCCAGCCGCCGGATAGTTCTCAAGCAGGGAGTTCGCGAATTTGCGCTCGGACTGGGTCAGAGCGGAATAGTGTTCGCGGAT
Source organism: Phycobacter sedimenti (assembly GCF_038148855.1). NCBI lineage: Bacteria > Pseudomonadati > Pseudomonadota > Alphaproteobacteria > Rhodobacterales > Roseobacteraceae > Phycobacter > Phycobacter sedimenti. The sequence goes on from NZ_JBBVGR010000012.1 coordinate 12,068, forward strand.
CAACTCGCGCACGCTGGGGGTGGGTTTTGACACGGGCGATCACCTCCACAACTGATCGATCAAAAAACAGGCAGTCGCATCTGGGGGCGCCACAGAGCATCAGCGCACGCAAAAATCTTGACTGAAAGGATATTGACAGAAATACCAGCGCGTGAAAACATTTTTCCAAATTCTGGGGAGTGCCGCATGTCATCGGGCGATTCCAACGCTCAAAAAGAAGCCGTGGAGATCTTCAACGCCAATGGCGCGGGGGAGGTGCTGATCCTGTGCGAACACGCCAGCCACGATATTCCCGAGCGCTACAAAGGGCTTGGTCTGGCCGAAGAGGACCGGACCAGTCATGCGGCCTGGGATCCCGGCGCACGGGCGGTCTCGCTGGCGCTGGCAAAAGCGCTGGATGCGCCCATGGTGGCCAGCCGGATTTCGCGACTGGTCTATGACTGCAATCGTCCGCCCGAGGCCCGATCGGCCATGCCGGTGAAATCCGAAGTGATCGAGGTTCCCGGCAATGTCGGCCTCACCGACGAAGAGCGTGCGGAGCGCGTTCGAACGGTATACATGCCGTTCTGCACCGCCGTGCACGATGTCTTGTCTGCGCGCAAGGCGGCCGAACGCGATACCGTTCTGGTGACAATGCACAGCTTTACCCCGGTCTACTTCGGTGCCCAGCGCGCAGTCGAAATCGGCATCCTGCACGACCGCGACAGCCGCCTTGCGGATGCAATGCTGGCCGAGGCCCAGCGGCTGTCCCATCGCAAGATCGCCCGCAATGACCCCTATGGCCCCGAGGATGGCGTCACCCATTCCCTGCAGCTTCATGGGATCGAAAACGGGCTGGCCAATGTGATGATCGAAGTGCGCAACGATCTGCTGCGCAATGCCGAGGACGAGGCGCAGATGGCCGAGGAACTGCTCACCCTGCTGCGTCCGGCGCTGGCCGCGCTCAAGACCGAAAGGCAGCCAGATGCCTAGTTTCATTCTCCGCTATATCCGCATCATCGATGCAATGAACTGGTTCATCGGCCGCTTTGCCATGTACCTGATCTTTGCCCTGATCGGGGTGCTTCTGTGGTCTTCGGTCTCGAAAACCTTCTTCACCCCCTCGCTCTGGACGCTGGAAACGGCGCAGTTCGTCATGGTCGCCTATTACATCCTCGGCGGCCCCTATTCGATCCAGATGGGATCGAACGTGCGGATGGATCTTTTTTATGGCGGCTGGTCCACCCGCACAAAAGCCTGGGTCGATGGGTTCACCGTGCTGTTCCTGATGGTCTATCTGGGCATCCTCTTTTACGGCGCCGTCAGCTCCACCGCCTACAGCCTTGGCTATTTCGGCATGGAGCCTTTCTCCTTTTTCGGAGATCTGGTCTGGACGCTGATCACCGAGGGGCCAACCGCCGCCGCTGAGAAAATCGGATATCTTGAGCGCAGCTCCACCGCCTGGCGGCCTTTCCTGTGGCCGGTCAAATTCATCCTCTGCTTCGGTGTCCTATTGATGCTGCTGCAATGCCTTGCCGAATTGTTCCGGGATATCGGACGCCTGCGCGGAGTGGACCTCTGATGCCCTATGAAATGATCGCTCTTGTGATGTTTGCCGGCATGATGCTGATGCTGATGACCGGCCAGCGCGTCTTCGGCGCCATCGGGTTCGTCGGCGCGGTTGCGGGCCTTCTCCTGTGGGGCACCGGCGGGGTCGAAATCCCGTTCTCGGCGGCGATGAAGCTGATGAAGTGGTATCCGCTGCTGACGCTGCCGATGTTCATCTTCATGGGCTACGTGCTGTCGGAATCCAAGATTGCCGACGACCTGTACCGCATGTTCCACGTCTGGATGGGACCGGTGAAAGGCGGGCTTGCCATCGGCACAATCGGTTTGATGGTGCTGGTGTCCGCCATGAACGGCCTTTCCGTCGCCGGCATGGCCATTGGCGCAACGATTGCGCTGCCCGAGCTATTGCGGCGGGGGTATGACAAGATCCTGGTCACAGGGACAATTCAGGCGGGCTCCTCGCTTGGCATTCTGGTGCCACCCTCGGTCGTTCTGGTGCTTTATGCGATGATCGCGCGCCAGCCGGTCGGGCAGCTGTGGCTCGCAGGCGTGATCCCCGGCCTGCTGATGGCCACCATGTTCATAGTCTACATCTATATCCGCGCCCGGATGCAGCCGAACCTTGGCCCTGCAATGACGCCCGAGGATCTGGCCGAATACGACCGCGTCAGCGACCATCCCCTGCGCCTCAATCACATTATTCTGGCGGCGCTGGTGGTGATCCCGCTGGTGGTCAAATTGGGCATCGTGGCGCCAAAATCCGCCATCGGTCTGGCCTTTGGCGCGGCTGCACTGTCCTTTGTCACCCGCAAGATCCCGATGTTCTACACGGACCTGTTCCTGAAAGAGAAATACCGCCTCTTGTTCTCGGGTGTTCTGCCGCTGGCGATCTTTGCCGCGATGATGATCCCCTTCGTCAACGGCTGGACCTCTCTGGTGGAAAGCTCGGCCATTGGCGCCATGACCGCCTTTATCGCTGCCGTCCTCAAGGGGCGCATGAACAAGGAGGTGTTCGAAACCTCGGTGCGCTCCACCCTTGGGATCTCCTGCATGTTCATGTGGATCATTCTAGCCGCACTCGGGTTCGGCGCGATCTTTGACGGCCTTGGCGCGGTGAAGGCGATCGAAGACCTGTTCACCACGCAACTGGGCCTTTCCCCCTGGATGATCCTGATCCTGATGCAGCTCAGCTTCATCGTGATGGGCACCTTCCTCGATGACACCGCCATGCTGGTGATCGTCGCGCCGCTTTATGTGCCGCTGGTGGGCGCGCTCGGGTTCGATCTGATCTGGTACGGGGTGCTCTACACGATCACCACCCAGATCGCCTATATGACGCCACCCTTTGGCTACAACCTCTTCCTGATGCGCGCCATGGCCCCGCCCGAGATCGGGCTCAAGGACATCTATGTCTCCATCATTCCCTTCGTCGCGGTGATGGTGGTGGCGCTGACGCTTGTGATGCTGTTCCCGCAAATCGCCCTGTGGCTGCCGGAACTGGTCTACGGAAAATAATTAACAAGAGCCCCGTGCGGGGGCCCTATTTCAACAAGGAGAAGTAAGATGACAACAAGACGTAAGTTTCTGACCACCGCCGGCGCTGGCGCGATGGCCGCGCCGCTGGCAACACCGGCCTTGGCCCAGTCCACCATCAAGTGGCGCATGCAGACCTATGCCGGTGCGGCGCTGGCCGAACATGTGGTGAAGCCCGCCATCGACATGTTCAACAAGATCGCAGGCGACCGCATGCAGATCGAACTGTTCTATGCCGACCAGCTGGTGCCCACCGGCGAATTGTTCCGCGCCATGCAGCGCGGCACCATCGACGCGGTGCAGTCCGATGACGACTCCATGGCATCGCCAACCGAAGTCACTGTCTTTGGCGGCTACTTCCCGTTTGCTTCGCGCTATAGCCTCGATGTGCCGGTGCTGTTCAACCAGTACGGGTTGAACGAGATCTGGGACGAGGAGTATTCCAAGGTCGGCGTCAAGCATATCTCGGCCGGTGCCTGGGATCCCTGCCACTTTGCCACCAAGGACCCGATCCGTTCCCTGGCGGACCTCAAGGGCAAGCGCGTCTTCACCTTCCCGACAGCGGGCCGTTTCCTGGCGCAGTTCGGCGTTGTGCCAGTCACCCTGCCCTGGGAAGACATCGAAGTTGCCGTACAGACCGGCGAACTGGACGGGATCGCATGGTCCGGCATCACCGAAGACTACACCGTTGGCTGGGCCGATGTGACCAACTACTTCCTGACCAACAACATCTCGGGCGCATGGGCGGGCAGCTTCTTTGCCAACCAGGGCCGCTGGAACGAGCTGCCGGAAGACCTGCAGACCCTGTTCCGCGTCTGCTGTGACCAGTCGCACTACTATCGTCAGTGGTGGTACTGGGGCGGCGAAGCCTCCTTGCGCGTCAACGGCGATAAGATGCAGCTGACCTCGATCCCCGATGCCGAATGGCAGCAGGTCGAAGACGCCGCGGTCAAATTCTGGGACGAGATCGCAGCCGAAAGCCCGACCAAGGCCCGCGTCGTCGAGATCTTCAAGAAATATAACGCCGATATGACCAAGGCAGGCCGCCCCTATCGTTACGGCTGATCGGCGCCCATTGTAACACACTCTCCGGCCCGCGAATCATCTTTGCGGGCCGGAGACCAGAACCGAGACTTTGCCCGCAGGCGCCACTCCGACACCGGCCTGGCCTTGCGGGCCGCAACCTGAAAGGGCCTACCTCATGCTCTCCTTCGACACGCTCAAATCCCAGGTTGCCGATGGCACCGTGGACACCGTCCTTGTGTGCCTGGTGGACATGCAGGGACGCCTGATGGGCAAACGTTTCCACGCCAAGCATTTCATCAACAGCGCCTGGGAAGAAACCCATTGCTGCAACTACCTGCTGGCCACCGATCTGGAGATGGCAACACCCGATGGCTATGCCTCCACCAGCTGGGAAAACGGCTATGGCGACTACGTGATGAAGCCCGACCTGTCCACGCTGCGCCCGATGCCCTGGCTTGAGGGCACCGTGATGGTGCTCTGTGATGTGCTGGACCACCACACCCACAAGGAAGTCCCGCACTCCCCGCGCGCAATCCTCAAGAAACAGGTCAAACGCCTTGCGGAAATGGGCTATGACGCGATGATGGCCACCGAGCTGGAATTCTTCCTGTTCGAGAAAAGTTTTGGCGAGATCGCCAAATCGGGCTTCCGCGACCTGACGCCGATCTCTGCCTATAACGAAGACTACAACATCCTGCAGACCACCAAGGAAGAGCACGTGATGCGCCCCTTGCGCAATCACCTGTGGGACGCCGGCATTCCGGTCGAAAACACCAAGGGCGAGGCCGAGACCGGTCAGGAAGAGCTGAACATCAAATACGATGAAGCGCTCAACACCGCCGATCATCACACCATCGCCAAACACGCGGTGAAGGAGATCGCCTGGCAGCAGGGCCATGCGGCGACCTTCCTGCCGAAATGGCACCAGGACAAGGTCGGCTCCTCCTCGCACGTACACCAATCGCTGTGGAAGGGCGGCAAGCCCGCCTTCCATGACGAAAACGATCCGCTGGGGATGAGCCAGCTGATGAAACACTACATGGCCGGCATGCTGAAATACGCCCCCGACTACATGTATTTCCTGGCCCCCTACATCAACAGCTACAAGCGCTTCATGAAGGGCACCTTTGCCCCGACCCGGATCATCTGGTCGGTGGACAACCGCACCGCGGGCTTCCGCCTGTGCGGCGAGGGCACCAAGGCGGTGCGCGTCGAATGCCGCGTGGGTGGCTCTGACATCAACCCCTATCTGGCCATGGCCGCGCAACTTGCGGCAGGCATTGCCGGCATCGAAGAGCAGCTGGAGCTGGCCCCTGCCGCCAAGGGCGATGTCTACCAAGGCGAAACCGGCATGCTGCCTGGCAGCCTGCGCGAGTCGCGCGAGACGCTGAAAACCTCCAAGATGCTACGCGCGGCCTTTGGCGACGAGGTGGTGGACCACTACGTGCGTGCCGCCGAGGTGGAGATCGAAGACTTCGAACGTGTCGTCACCGATTACGAGATCGCACGCGGATTTGAACGGGCCTGATCCGGCCCGACACCTGAACACCTGAATAGGGACAGGGGAACGCCCTGCCCCCAACCACAAGAGGATGGCATGAGCCAGACACTGAAATGTATCTCTCCGATCGACGGATCGGTCTTTGCCACGCGAGACACCTTGCCCCGCGATGACGCCTTTGCAGCAGCAGCCCGGGCCCGCAGCGCGCAAGCTGCCTGGGCCGCCCGCCCCTTGCAGGAGCGGATCGACCTTGTGATGGCCGGCGTCGCTAAAGTTGGCGAGATGAACGACGAGATCGTCCCGGAACTGGCCCACATGATGGGCCGCCCGGTGCGCTATGGCGGCGAATTCGGCGGCTTTAATGAGCGCGCCTCCTACATGGCCGAGATCGCAAGGGATTCGCTTGCCGATATCGAAGTGGGCGAGGATGCGACCTTCAAGCGCTACATCAAGCGCGTGCCCCATGGTGTCGTCTTTGTCGTCGCGCCCTGGAACTATCCGTACATGACCGCGATCAACACCGTGGCCCCGGCCCTGATCGCGGGCAATACCGTGGTGCTGAAACATGCGACCCAGACCCTGCTGGTCGGCGAACGCATGGCGGCCGCCTTCCATGCGGCGGGCGTGCCCGAAGATGTGTTCCAGAACGTCTTCCTCGATCACGACACCACATCCGAACTGATCGCGGCCAAGGCGTTCAACTTCGTCAACTTCACCGGCTCGGTCGGGGGCGGCCAGGCGATGGAACGTGCAGCGGCGGGCACCTTTACCGGCGTCGGCACCGAGCTGGGCGGCAAGGATCCGGGCTATGTCATGGAAGACGCAGACGTCGATGCGGCAGTCGATACGCTGATCGACGGCGCCATGTTCAATTCGGGCCAGTGCTGCTGCGGGATCGAGCGGATCTACGTGCACGAAAGCGTCTATGACGCCTTCCTCGCCAAGGCGATCGAGATCGTGAAGGGTTATAAGCTGGGCAATCCGCTGGACGCCGAGACCACCATCGGCCCGATGGCCAACGTGCGCTTCGCCAAGGAAGTGCGCGACCAGATCGCCGAAGCGGTTGAGATGGGCGCCGTGGCCCATATCGACACCTTCGCCGAGGATGACGGCGGTGCCTACCTCACCCCGCAGATCCTGACCAATGTCACCCACGAGATGCGCGTGATGCGCGACGAAAGCTTTGGCCCGGTCGTCGGCATCATGAAGGTCTCCTCGGACGCCGAAGCCATCCAGTTGATGAACGACAGCGAGTTCGGCCTGACCGTCTCACTCTGGACCAAGGATGTGGAGCGCGCGCAGGCCGTCGGCGATCAGATCGAGACCGGCACCGTCTTCATGAACCGCGCCGACTATCTGGATCCGGGTCTGTGCTGGACCGGCTGCAAGAACACCGGGCGCGGCGGCGGTCTGTCGGTCATCGGCTATCAGAACCTTACCCGCCCGAAATCCTATCACCTGAAAAAGGTGACCGGCTGAACCAATTGCGTCCGGGGCGCCCTGCGGCCCGGACCACGCCGACTCGGCCGTCGCATCATACTGAATATCCCTCCGGCCAAATGGCCCCTCTTGAAAGGCAATATCCATGTCTCTCGTTGGAAACTGGTCCTATCCGACCGCAATCAAGTTCGGCGCTGGCCGGATCAAGGAACTCGCCGCAGCCTGCGCGCAGGCCGGCATCAAGAAACCGCTGCTGGTCACTGACAAGGGCCTGGCAAACCTGCCCGTGACCCAAGGCACGCTCGACATCATGGAGGCCGCGGGCCTTGGCCGTGGCATGTTCTTTGAGGTCGACCCCAACCCCAATGAAAAGAACCTTGAGGCGGGCGTTGAGGCCTACAAGGCGGGTGGCCATGACGGCGTCATCGCCTTTGGCGGCGGCTCGGGCCTTGATCTGGGCAAGATGGTTGCCTTCATGGCAGGGCAAACCCGTCCGATCTGGGATTTTGAAGACATCGGCGACTGGTGGACCCGCGCCGACGCGGACGCCATCGCACCGATCATCGCCGTGCCCACCACCGCCGGCACCGGATCGGAAGTGGGCCGCGCCTCGGTCATCACCGACAGCGTCACCCATCAGAAAAAGATCATCTTCCATCCCAAGGTGCTGCCCACCGTGGTGATCTGCGATCCCGAACTGACCGTCGGCATGCCCAAGTTCATCACCGCAGGCACCGGCCTTGATGCCTTTGCACATTGCGTCGAGGCGTTTTCCTCCCCGCACTATCACCCGATGTCCCAAGGCATCGCGCTGGAAGGCATGCGTCTGGTCAAGGACTACCTGCCCCGCGCCTATGCGGACGGCACCGATATCGAGGCGCGCGCGCAGATGATGTCCGCCGCGGCCATGGGGGCGACTGCCTTCCAGAAGGGCCTTGGCGCCATCCACGCCATGAGCCACCCGATCGGGGCTGTCTTCAACACGCACCACGGCACCACCAACGCGGTTTGCATGCCTGCGGTTCTGGACTTCAACGCGCCGGTGATTGCCGACCGGTTCAACCAGGCGGCAGCTTACCTGGGCATCGAAGGCGGCTTTGACGGCTTCCGTTCCTACGTGCAGGATCTGAACGACAGCCTTGGTATCCCGCGCAAGCTCTCGGACATGGGCGTCACCGAAGAATCGATTCCGGAACTGGTCAAGGGCGCGATCATCGATCCCTCTTGCGGCGGCAACCCGGTGGAGCTGACCGAAGCCAACCTCACCGAACTCTTCCGCGCAGCCCTGTAAACCCGCGCAAAACGAAACATCGCCTTGCCGCGCTGGCGAAGAACACACGCGGCAAGGTGTTGCGCAACGGGGAACTCAGTAAGGCCTCGGCACCATTCAATCAGCCATTCAACGTCGTGTTGGAGACGTACAGAGGCAGTCTCGAGCGGGACGCTTGATCAAACACTGCGGCCATCCAGTGGTTTCCAAAGATGGCCTTGGCCGGACAGCCCCGCTCCCATCCAGATTCCATTCACTGGTGTCGGCTCTTATCGCTCTAGCGGTCAGAGCCGCCGTCATTCTGAGAGGTTTCGCGGCGCGGTCTCCTGGGTCCCCATATTTGCCCCGATGCGGGCCATGTTGCCCCAGCTCTTCCCTCCCCTGAGAAAGCGCCACCAACCGACCACACGCCAGAAGCTGTTGAGCTGACGGTATCCGAAATTTTCGAGCACTGCCACCATCGCAAGGGAACACAGATCGCCGACGCGTTCAAAACGGCGAAGCGAGAACTCTTCAAGCAGCAGTGAGATCATGCTGATGAACACCCCAAACACCATGAACATGGCAGCAAAGGCCAGCAGGACGTCGAGTTCAACAATTCCCACGGCATAGAGCAGCGGGATGAGCACCCAACCCGACATCTCTGCAAGGGGGCCCAGAACGTCGAACAGGAAGGACAGCGGAAACGCCAGCATTCCAATGCGCCCGTAGCGCGGGTTTGCAAACATCGAAAGGTTGGAGAAGAAGCCTTCAAGTGCCCCCTGTTGCCAGCGCACCCGTTGGTTTTTCAACACCTTCAAGGTCTCGGGAGCTTCGGTCCAACAGACCGGCTCGGGAATGAATTCCATGCGGTAGTCGCGGCCCTCGCTGCGCAGGCGCCGATGCATCCGCAGGATGAGATCGTAATCCTCCCCCATGTTCGTGGTGCAGAACCCGCCGACTGCAATCGCGTTTTCGCGCTGGATTAAGGCAAAGGCGCCAGAGATGATCGTGAGTATCCCGAGTTGACTGTAGGCCAGCCGCCCCATCAGAAAAGCACGGATGTATTCGGCAATTTGAAATCGCACCAGCAACTTCGAGGGCATGGCCACCTTGCTGACCACGCCATTCTCAACTGTGCATCCGTTAATGATCCGTACGACGCCGCCAGCGGCAATCATGCGCTCGGGATCGTCGACAAAGGGTTGCACCGCCCCCAACAACGCTGAGGGTTCAAGGATCGAGTCCGCGTCAAGCGTACAAAAAGTCGGGTAACGCGCAATGTTCAGTCCGGCATTCAGCGCATCCGACTTGGCTCCACCATTGCATTTGTCGATAACCGTCAGATTTGGATAATGCTCGGATTTGTATGTCTTGCGAATTTCATGGCACGGGACCTGGTACTCATAGGGGACCTGCACCGCTTTGAGATCGAATTCTTCAATCAGTTTTTCGAGCGTCGCGTCAGTTGATCCATCATTGATTACGATCGCCTCGAAAACCGGGTATTCCAATGCAAGAGTCGTACGCACGCTCGCGCAGATCGTCAGCTCTTCGTTGTAGGCAGGGATCAGGATTGAGACTGGCAAAGCCACTTCTGATCGGGACAGCCACCAGGCCCGCGCAACGCGGTCCTGACGCCGCATATCGCGCAGGGCAAGCGCAGCAAAAGGCAGTTGCAGCGTATAAACCAGGTTCTGCGCCAGACCGACCGCCAGAACGAAATACGAAAATCCGACCCAAATCGAACGATGGCCTTCAACCCAAGACAGGATCTGCGAAAACAGCTCAGACATTCGCGCCAATCTCCCGGACAGCCAACGCGCCTGCCTCTTCTTGGCCGCCTTCCGCCAGGAACTGCGCGGCGCGGCGCGCGGCGCGATCACTTCCACTGGCCAATGTGGCCACGATGCGCTGGCCGACTGCACCGAAGCTCTGCAGTGACTGAGCAGCGCGAATGCAGACCAGCCAATGCGGGTCGCCCAGCAGGTTCTGCAGCGCCTCGGCGGGCATCACCTTGGAATACTCAGCGCAGCCCGCAGCCTGTTCGCGCACCAGCCAGAACGGATGCCGGGCGCCATGTTCGATAACCTGCGGCCCCGGGGAATGACCACTGCGCGCCAGCGCCGCGAAAGCGGCTGCGGCCACCGCGTCCTCATCCGACCAGCACAACGCTTCGAGGACAGAGAGACCACCATGCCCTCGGCTGGCGGCAAGCGCTTCTATTGCAGCCAGCCGGATATGCATACCGCGCCGGTGCGACATCGCAAATGCCTGAAAATGCACCTCGGCGGAATTGGAGAACCGCTTGAATATCGCGGCAATCTTGGGTGCCGAGAGATCCTCAATACGTTCCAGAACGTCTAGAACTCGCGTGAAATCTTCTGATCGGGAAAACCGCGACAGGCTCTCGCAGGCGAGATAGTCAATCAGCGGCGGATTTCGTTGTTCAAGGATGGAGACCAGGGTTTCCAGCCGTGCGCGGTCCGGCGGCAGGAACCCCAAAAGCTGGATTGCTGCGCCACGACTTCGGACAGACCCGACCGTGGCACGGCGGCGCAACCAGGGCTCGATTTCCAGTTTTTCGAAGAATGACAGAAGTTTCATGGGCATATCGCCCGAGAACGCGCGCAGGATGCCTTGGGTGATTTCGGCGAGAAACTCAAGATCCGAAGCTCGGAGCGCAAAGGTTTCGTCTAGTTTTGAAAGAGGCGTTTCCAGATGAATCAGCAGCGTCTTTCGCAATTGCTCTTGGCGGCGCTGACGCAAGGCGCTGCCTGCGCTCCGCAGGCTGCGGACCAGGATCAAACTGGCAAATACTGCCATTGCAGCCAGAGCGAGAACCAGCGTTCCCTGCCACAACATTCTGACTGACATAATATCCATGAGCATCTCAGAACCGCAGAACGACAGCCGTCGACAGCGCCTGGCGGCGATAAGATCCACGGCGGTCTTCATCGGCAAAGGAAACGAACAGGGTTGCCTGATCCAGGATCGGGTAGGACAAGCCCAGCGACCAGGTTCTTACATCCACCGTTGGGCCGCCTTCCGTTTCAGGAGCAATCGAATACCCGAAGTTGAGCGCAAGCCCGTTCCATTGGGTCTGCCAATCGGCGCGCAGAGACCAGCCTTTGTGTCGGGCGCCTGTGTTTTCGTGGCTTCGGATCAGCTTGCCATGCAGTGCGAATGTATCATTCAGCCGAAAGCGAATACCCGGAGAAAACGAGGTCGTTTTGACTCCGCTGGCATAGGTCGTATGCTGCAAGTCGAACGTGACCCATGTGTCGCCGCCCGCTGCACCCGGGGAGCCGATCCGCCACTCCAGCCCTGCTCTGGCTCGTCTCTCCGCCAGGAAATCCCCATCGGCAGAGACACCAAGTGCAAACCTCCCAAGAAGTCGTTCGGAGAACCTGGTCTCAACTCCCAGTTCCCAAAACTCGTTGTGGCGGTTAAAACGATATGCCCGCTCATAGCTCAGCTGCAGTGTCACCTTGTCACTCACACGGTAGCCCAAAACAAACCCAAGCTGTTTCCAATCCGGCGCGGCACTCCGGGAAATATCACTGCGTTCATAGGACATTGCGGCATAGAAACGTTGTGAAACCGCACCCTTGCGCGCCTGAGCAATCTGGTCGCGCAAAGTTATGACTTCCTCGGTGCTCGCGACCCCCGCAAGAACGGTTTCGGCCTGCTTGTATTCTCCTTCCTGGAAGAAAAGCCGTGCCTGAAGTATCTGGACTTCGGGGTTGTCTGGCGCCACGGCCAGCACCTCGGATACAAATGCTTGCGCCTGTGCATTGTCGCCCGACCAGCTGTGAACGCGCGCAACCGCCAAGCGGATATCCTGATTGCGCGGCTCAAGCGCAAGCGCGCGGCTCAGCAATACAATCGCGCGGCTGTATTCCTTGTCATAGGCCAAAGCCAGACCTTGTTCGTAAAGCGCTTGCGCCGAACCGGCCGCCGCAACCGGGAGCGGAGAAGCCAGCGCAGAAACGTGCAGGAGTGCCGCGACAATCAAAACAGTGAGTCTAGGCATGCTCTTGCTCTCGGCGTCTCAAAATCCCGCCAACCCGCGCAATAAGTTCGTCGAGATCAAAAGGTTTGATCAGATAGTCGTGGGCACCCGCATCAATTGCAGCAATGACATTTTGAGTTTGCCCCTTGGCCGAAATGATTACGACCGGGATGGTTTTGCCAGGTCCGGATTTGAGCTGTTTCAGAACAGAAATTCCGTCCATCCCTGGCATCATCAAATCCAGAAGCACAAGGCTGGGTTTGATGTCGGCAAATCGTTCGAGCCCATTGTGCCCGTTTCCGGCTTCGGCCACGCCCCAGCCCAGTTTCCTGAGCCTTTGCGCAACCAGTTCGCGCACCAGGGAATCATCATCGATCAACAGGACCGTCGTCTTCTTCCGGCGCAGAATATTCATGATCTTGGCGACGAGTTCGCCAATCACAAAAGGCTTGAAGATGTAGTCCACTGCACCGCCCGTAATACCTTGGAGGATCGAGCTGTCCTCTGTACGTCGGGTCAGCATAACAACGGGAATATCCCGTGTGTCGTTTTCTGCCTTGAGCGATTTCAGGACGTCAAAGCCGCTGAAGCCCGGCATGTTCACATCCTGAATGATCAGATCTGGCTGCTCGCTCCGGGCCGTTGCCACAACCTCGGTGCCGTCGCTCACCTCAACAACCTTGCAGTCCTCGCCTTCGAAGGCTTGGCGCATCAGATCCCCCATGAGCGCGTCGTCATCGCAAATCAGGATCCGATACTTCTTGTTCAGACTCTGCTTCTCCGGCGTGTTTTCCTGTCGGGGGGGGGCTTCTGCAGTCGGCACCGCAGTGAGCTGCGTTGCGATCAATTCCTTTGCATGCAGCGACAGCCGGTTCAGCGCGCGAGAAGCCCCGGCTGCGACCTCGTCCTTCTGCCGATCCTGCGCCGGGCTTTCACCCAGAAGGATATCTATGAATTCCTCTGCGCGTGACGCCAGCTCGCTGGTTTCAGAGAAGCCGAACGTGCGGGCCGAACCGGCGATCTGGTGTACGAAAACCCGCTGCTCCGTCATGTCGTCCAGGTCAGAGGCCTGGTCATCCAGCCGTTTGGCGAACGCCTCGAATTCGGGAACCAGCCCCTGCAGCTTGACCAAGAATTTCTGACGGATCAGTTCAAGGCCTTGATCAGGCGGGTTCTGTTGCTGCGCGTCCGGCCGCGCCTTTGTCTTTGACGTCTTTTCCTGTCGGGGCGGGGCTTCTGCAGTCGGCACCGCAGTCAGCTGCGTTGCAATCAATTCCTTTGCATGCAGCGACAGTCGGTTCAGAGCGCGAGAAGCCTCGGCCGCGGCCTCGTCCTTCTGCTGGGCCTGCGCCGGGGCCTCGCCAAGAAGGATATCTATGAATTCTTCTGCGCGTGACGCCAGCTCGCTGGTTTCAGAGAAGCCGAACGTGCGGGCCGAACCGGCGATCTGGTGTACGAAAACCCGCTGCTCCGTCATGTCGTCCAGGTCGGAGGCCTGGTCATCCAGCCGTTTGGCGAACGCCTCGAATTCGGGAACTAGCCCCTGAAGCTTGACCAAGAATTTCTGCCGGATCAGTTCAAGACCCTGATCAAGCGACATGCTGCTGCCAGATTGTTTCTATGTCCGAGAGGAGCATGTCAGGTGCGAATGGCTTGCGGATAATACCCGCCGCACCCGCTTCCATCATGGCCGCGTCGCTACCTTCACGGTCCGTTTTTCCGGTCAAAAACACAATCGGCGTGCTGTTCACCTCAGGCAAGGTACGCAGTTCCCGCAGGGTGTCCAGGCCATTCATCTCGGGCATGATGAAATCCAGCAGAACTAGCTGCGGCCTGAATTCGTTGACCCGGTCGAGCGCTTTACGACCCGAATTGCAGTAAAGGATTTCAAGACCAGTGCTTTCCAGAATCATGACGGCAAACTCAGAAATGAGCTCATCATCATCGACCAGCATGACCCGTCTTAGTTCGCCGGACATTGTGGGCTTCCCCCTCACCACTCAACAACATACACTAATATGTCAGACTACCGCCCCGCCCTTAACAGCGCGTTAAATCAAGCAATTGGAGTTCGTTTCGCGAGCGATTGATAGACTGGATGACATGCGGGAAGCGCCGCAGCATGCGCGCGAACACGGAAGTCTGCAATTTGAATGCGCAGTCCTTTCGGCATCCGGCATTTGGTCAAGTCACGCGGAAGGGATGCTTCCGCCCGCCAGCCACCCAGACGTCGGAAACGCGTTTTGCTCTGAGGACTTCGAAACCCAAATGCGTGCCGGGAAGGCAATCCCAGAGCCGGTTAGCTCTTGTTAACATTTCCTAACCTAAGGTGACTCTCGTTTAGTAACGAGGGATATGGCTGCATGAAACGATCATGGTTTGTCGTCGTGTTCGCAGTGCTGTTGTTAATGCATCCGCGCCAAGGACAAGCTGAGCCTCTGCAGATTTACATTGATGCGGATTACTCGATCTCCCATGAGGCTGCCGACGCGATCGAGATGGGGATCAGATCCGCGCTTTCGCAGGTGAACGACCGTCTTGGCGGCTTCGAAGTCGAAGTCGTCGCGCGGGATCATCATGGAAACAGCAAGCGGTCTTACCGGACCATGCAACAGTTCCTGTCGAACGACCGCGCGCTGCTGATGTTCGGTGGCCTGCATTCACCGCCCTACCTGACCCACAAGGATTACATCAACAGCAATGAATTGCTGATGCTGTTGCCCTGGTCGGCTGCGGGACCAATCACCCGCAGCAGCGAGGGAACTGAGAACTGGATGTTCCGACTGTCGATCGACGACTCAAAGGCCGGCAGGTTCCTGGTGCAAAGCGCCGTTGAAGACAGCGGATGCCAGCGCCTGACGCTGATACTGGTGAACACTGGATGGGGCCGCGCCAACCAAACATCCATGACCAAGGCCATGGAAGATCTCGGAGCTTCGGCACCGACGGTGATCTTCTTTGACCAATCGATTGGTAAAGCCTCGGCCGCGACCATCGCGAAACAAGTCGCACGCTCGCAGTCCGATTGCGCCATCATGCTGGCAGAGACGCTCGAGGCGGCGCATATTGTGCGCGCCCTGCATGAAACTGTTCCAGGACTGAAACTGTTCAGCCATTGGGCCATCCTAGGCCGCCAGTTTGCAGAGCTTGTACCTCACGACATCCGCACGGATTTGCGCCTCCGGGTGCTTCAAACCTGCGGGTTGAAGCGTGAGTTGCAAAACCCGGAGATCCTGCAGCAGGCTTTGCAGCGCATTCCCGGAAAAGGTTCTGCAATAAGCAGGCTATCGGATTTTGCAGCCCCCCCCGGTTTCGTGCACGGATATGATTTGACGCTAGTCCTGATCGCGGCGGCCGAACAGGCCAGCAAATCGCCCATGTGGCACAACGGGATCGCAGACAAACGAAGGGCGCTTCGTCAGGCATTGGAGAACTTGCAGAGCCCGGTGCCGGGAATCCTTGACACCTATTCGTCACCGTTTGCGCCTTACAGTCACTCCAATCCAGACGCGCACGAGGCATTGGGAGCCGAACACCTGTGCTTGTCCGAGTATCTTGCGGACGGAGGGCTGGCCCATGCCTCTGATCGCTAAGTGTAGAGAATCGAATTCGGTCGCGCGGAAATTCTTTTGTCTGGTCACGTTAATCCTTGTGCTGGCGGTTACGAGTTCCGGCGCGGCATTGTGGTTCACAGCCCGGCCCTATCTCGCGGCCAATCAGGACAAGGCAGTCCAGAGCCTGGCGAACAAGGCCTCGCACACTCTTTCCGCCAAGCTGGAAGAACACCGGCAAATGCTTTCGTTTATCGCCGCGCAGCCGGATATCGTATCCGTCGCTCTTGGCTACACCGACAATGCAGACGTTGTCGAAGACTACCTGGCAGCGCTATCTCCGAGTCCGGGCCTGCACACAGTCACGATGTACGACATCCTAAAGCAGAACATCGCGGACCACGCATTTGTCGACCATGATGAGCCAGCTTTCGGACAAGCCGAAATTATTGGACTGGTGGAAACCGTCCTTGACGGCGCCACGGAAACGCGAAAGCAATCCACGCTCTACACCCAAAAAGGTTCGATTGCGCATTTCGTGATCGGCGTGCCGGTCGCCCAGCGGGGGCTTGTCGAGGGCGTCATCCTCGGCCACGTGTTTATCGATTTGAGCGTTGCGTTGCCGGAAGGTGGAATCACGCAAGCCACCGCCGTTTTTCCAGCCAACACAGACTCTGCCTTGTCGATCCAAAGCCCGCTCCCGGACGCTGCCGTCGCAATGGTCGAAGGCTACGATCTGGCAGTGGCTCTGGTGCCGGACCGACAAGTTGTCGCGCAAGCGGGTCGGAATCTGATATTCAGGTCCGTCGGCGCAATCGCCTTCGTGCTGGTGGTGGCATTCGCGATATTCATGTTGCTTGGCCGCTCCTCTCTGCTCAAGCCACACGCCCGCCTGGCGGAACAAACAAAAGAACTCTCCGAGCTTGCGACCGAAGCGGAAAGCGCAAAGCGGTTCATTGAAACTGTCGTCCGCACCGCAACGGAAGGCATCATCACAATCAATCAAAAAGGCATTGTCCGGAGTTTCAACGCCGCTGCCGAGGAAGAATTCGGTTATACCGCCGAAGAAGTCATCGGACGGAACGTTTCGATGCTGATGCCTGACCCATATTCCAGTGAGCACGACACATACCTTTCGAACTACCACAAAACCGGAGTGGCCAAGATCATTGGCAAACGGCGTGACTTGCAGGGGCAGCACAAAGACGGAAGCCTGTTTCCGATTTCTCTTGGCATCAGCCGTGTCGATATCGGCAGCGAGGTGATTTACGCCGGGTTCGTGCGCGATATCAGTGACCGAAAGCGCGCTGAAGCCCTGGCTTCCGAACAAATGGAAGCAATTGAGGCCTCCAACGACGAGCTTTTGAAGGCCAAGGAAGAGGCCGAACAGGCCAGTCGGCTGAAATCCGAGTTTCTGGCCACTATGAGCCACGAAATTCGCACACCAATGAATGGCATTCTGGGCATGAACGAACTCCTGCTCGGTACTCATCTTGACGCCACGCAAACGCGGTTCGCACGGGCAGTAAGGATGTCGGCGGAAAACCTGTTACAGATTATCAACGACATTCTCGATGTCTCGAAGATCGAAGCCGGTCGCATGGAACTCAATCCCGCTCCGTTCAATCTGCGTGGCACGCTCGAGGATCTGATCGATCTGCTGTACCTGAGATGCCGGGAGAACGGAGTGGAGCTGGTTCTCAATTACCCGGCCTCGGAGAGTGAACAATTTGTCGGCGACGAGGGGCGGATCCGGCAAATTGTCCTTAACCTGCTGGGAAATGCAGCAAAATTCACCAGTTCCGGATCAATCCAGATAAAAATCTCAAGAAATGAAATCCCCGAGGATGGGCAAAGCGAGTTGAAAATTGCCGTGAAGGATACCGGCATTGGCATCTCCGAAGAGGCTCAAAGGAAAATTTTCGAAAAGTTCACCCAAGCCGATGCCTCGACCACCCGGGACTTCGGCGGAACTGGCCTCGGCCTTTCGATCGCCAAACAACTGGCCGAACTCATGGGTGGCACGATTGGGCTTGAAAGTACACTTGGCCTCGGTTCGACCTTCTGGGTCACGATCCGTCTTGGAAATTGCATAGAGCCTGGCACCGCCCGCCACATACCGCAGAATCTTTCCCAGCTCAGGCTTCTTGCTGCAGTCCATAACGATATGCTTCGCGAGGAACTAAGAGACTATGCCTCTCTCGCCGTCGCGGACGTGGTTGCCGTAAAAAAAGCCGAGGACATGCTGCGGGAACTGGCAGAAGAGTCGGTATCGGATAGGCCAGTGGATATCGTTTTGCTCGACAGTGCACTGCATGACAAAAGCATGAAGAAAACGCTGGAACAGCTGGCCGGGAAAGGTCTTGCCAAAGACGCCGCAGTCTTGTTGCTGACAGCCAGCTTTGACACCGAAGAGTCCGTGGCGATGCAAGCGCGCGGCTTCCAGGGAGCCATGACAAAACCGCTTCGTCTGGACAGAACCTTGCAGTTCTTGGCTGCTGTGCAGAACGAACGCCTGTATGGTAAATCTGGCTACTTCCTATGCAGTGATGATCTTGCAGTCCAGGATGAAGATGGGCTCGAACTTATTCGCCCACCACGCGCGCTTGTCATTGCCCAGTCGGACACTGATCGTGAACTGCTTGGCGATCAACTTGTCGAACTTGGCTGCGAGATTGAACTGGTCCAGGATGCTGAGACGGCAGAGCAGCGCATGACGCAGTCCGGCGCGGGTTTCGACATCCTGTTCCTCCAGCTTCAGGCGAAAAACGGAGATCGTGAAAAGCCGTTGGAAGTTTTAACCAACGGTGGGTTCGGGGCGACTCCGATCATCCTATTGGAAACAGAGGATATCGAGATGTCCTCGTCAGAGGCCGAAGATCCTCTGCGGGTAAGCGACAAGCTGGTTCTACCGCTCCGACGGCAAAAGCTGTTGGAACTGCTCCGCAAGTGGGTGCCAGATGTATTCGCTAAATCACCCGCTTCTCCGCTCGGGAAGCTGGTCGGCGCTCGGTTGCTGTTGGTGGAGGACAACGAAATCAATCGGGCTTTCATGACCGAGCTTCTGAAAGGTTTCAACATTGAACTGACCATCGCCGAAAATGGAAAACTGGCGATCGAGGCGGTCAAGAAAGGCGAGTTCGATCTGATCCTCATGGACATGCAGATGCCTTTCATGGATGGGCTTGAGGCCACCAAACTGATCCGCCGCTTCGAAATGGAACAGGGCAAGCGAACCCCAATCGTTGCCCTGACCGCAAATGCAACAGCGCAAGACAAAACCCTTTGCGTCGAAGCGGGAATGGACGACTTCTTGACGAAACCAGTCAAGAAAAAGAGCGTCGAGAATGCACTCCTTCGGTGGATCGCTCATGACCCGGAAGACACTGATCCGGAAGTCCAGCACGACGACACCCGTTTGCCGGTACTTGACCGTGAAACCTTTGGCACCTTTAAGTCTGTCATGGGCGGTCTGGCGGACAACATGATCGCCAAGACCCTCGATGCCGCTGCGAGCGGCCTTGATGACATCGAAAATGCCTGGAGCCTGGGAGACTTCCAAACCGCTTCCCGAACGGCACATAGCCGAAAGTCGACGTTAGGTCAGCTTGGCGCACAGGAATTGGCGAGTTGCATGGCCGAAATCGAGACACAGACGAATGAGCTTCCGGAAGCCGAAATCGATACGCTCCTCAACGAGGCCCAGGCCGCACTCACGCGACTTCGTGCAGAAGTACAAGGGGTGTCAGCAGCTTAGGTTTTCGCACCGCCGCCACCGATTGTCAGACCACGGCACATGGCGGATTGAGGACCCCAAGAACGCGGGCCCTCTGCCAGTCTACCCGCCTCAGCAGGCCGTTGAGCTTTTGATAGAACGGAAGCTGAAATCCGATAGCCCTGCGTGTTCGAAGGATCAGGCATAAAGCGATCATCTGGCAGACCCGAAAGAAACGTGGTCCCGCATCTTGGCAGAGGCAGGCATCGAATACCTGCGCATCCACGATTTTCGCCACACCCTGGGCAGCTATCAGGCTGCCACAGGGCCGAACGGCTACATCATCGGCAAATCACTTGGGCACCGCTCCCAGCAATCCACTGTATCGACCCAGCGGAATCTGCTCAGGTTTAGCTACTAATTGGAATGCCTCGTTTGGCGTGCGCATGGCAAGGGCCTGATGCGGGCGCTTTTGGTTATAGAACTGGATCCAATCGCCAATGGCACGGCTTGTATGTGCCAGGCTTTCGAAGCGATGGCGATGGACGCATTGTTCCTTCAACGATCGAATGAGGCGCTCCATCATGCCGTTCTGCTGCGGGCAATGTGGCGTGATGAACTCCTGTTTGAGGCCATAGCTGCGAACCAGTTTGGTGTAGGCCCGAGAAGTGAACACTAATCCATTGTCGCTGCGCAGAAGGAATGGTTCATCGACTTTCCCGAGCGTGCCGAACCTCGTAATCAGCGCGTGTTCCAACGCGGACACTGCCGTCGTCGCCTTGCCGGATCGGGACAGATGCCAGCCCAGCAGCTCGCGCGTGTGGCAGTCCATCATCAAAGCCAACGTACACCAGCCATCTTTGCCGCCCCAAACGCGGCACAGGTCGTTTGACCATCGTTCGTTGGGCCGTTTTGCAACGGATGGCAGCGCTTCCACGCGAGGCCGAGCCCCAATAGATCGTTTGCGCACCTGCGAACCTTTGATCTGAAAGATGCGCTGCACGGTGTTTTTGTTGAACCCCAGAAGCCAAGCCACCGTTCTATAACCGAACGACGGCTCTTCTTCGATCAGCGCCCTGATCGGGACCACGAACTTATCATCCAGCTAGGGAGCGGCCTTCGTCGGCTTGTAGTAGACCGTGCGGCGCGGCACATCGAACCAGGCGCACAGCTTCGTCACGGGCACCACGATCCCGTCGTCGAAAAGGCCTTGTTGAACGCTGCGGATCATTTGCCGTCCTCCGCGTCCAACAAGGCCTGGAGCTTTTTTCTAGCACGCAGCTCCAACATGGCTTCACCATAGGCTTCTTGCAGATCGCGGAGTTGCTTCTCGTATTGCTGGCGAACATCCAGCGGGTTGGCCTTCAGGGCGTTCTCCATGCCCTTGCGCGCATCATCCACCCAGTTCTCGATCTCAGAAGGCGCCAAATCATACGACCGGCTGGCCTCAGCCACGGTCGTCTTGCCTTGAATGATCTCAATGACGAGCGCGGATTTCCGCTTCGCCGTCCATCTCTTGATACCGTCTTCCAATGGTCCACTCATCGCTACGTTTTCCTCCTTGTAGCATGAGCAGAATTTCACTGGGTCGAAGGCGAGAAGTGCGCCGATGCGCTCACCCGCTTGGGCTGCCTGGCCTCGACCAGCTTTGGCGGCAGCAAAGCACTGGCCAAGACTGAGCTCAGCCCGCTGGCGGAGCGTACCGTGATCATCTGGTCCGACCTTGATGAACCGGGCCAGCACTATGCCAGCCACTTAGCGCCAGACCTCGTAACCATTCACAAGGCAACGCCGCTCATCCTGCCAATCACAGAAGACCTGGCGCAAACCCATGATCGGGCCGGAGAGCTTCCCATGCCCCTGCCCAAAGGCTGGGACGTGAGGGATGCCATTGCCGCAGGCTGGCGGCGGCGAGAGGCTGATGCCTTGGTGAACGATACGTTATGCGACCTGCCCGATGCGACAGCGCCCTACCTTACGTTGGATGCCGGAACCGCCGCACACAGCGCTGACGCCCCTACGTATAGGTAACGATACGGACCAACACGGTGCCAACGTCGATGGGTTGGAATTGTGGACCACGCCCCAGGGTGAGCCCTACGTGACGTTTCGGAGCAAGGGGCACTTTGAACATTGGCCGGTCAGCTCCCCGACCTTCCGGACCTACCTGTCCTATGCTCACTACAAGGCCGAAGGCAAAACACCCTCCAACGCCACGCTGGATGACAAGCGCCGGATGCTGGAAGGTGTCGCCCGCTTTGAAGGCGACACCCACCCGGTGTTCAGCCGGATCGCCTCTCTCGGGCGCACGCTCTACCTCGACCTGGGCAATGCAGACTGGCAGGCCGTCGCGATCACATCCGAAGGCTGGCAGGTGGTCGATCATTCGCCTGCGCGGTTCCGGCGCTCCTCCGCCATGCCGGCGCTGCCCCTGCCCGAACGCCACCCGGACGGGATCACTCTTTTGAGGGCGTTCCTGAACGTCGGCAGCGAAGACGATTTCCGGATGCTGGTAGCCTGACTCTTGGGCTGCTTTCACCCCAAAGGCCCCTACCCCATTTTGATCCTGTCCGGCGAACAGGGCAGCGCCAAAAGCACCACCGCGCCAACCCTGCGCGAGCTGATCGACCCCGGGCAGCCCAGCACCCGCAGCACGCCCAATTCGGAGCAAGACCTGGTGATTGCCGCGATGCACAATCACGTTCTGAGCTTCGACAACCTGTCCAACATTCGCCCGGTGCTGTTCAACGCCACCCGGCCTTGCCTGCTGAACGGCATTCCGGATCTGGCTTCCCGTCCGGACCTGGCAGATCGCGCCATAGGCGTTCACCTGCCCACCATCCCCGCCAGCAAACGCAGGACGCTGGGCAGTTTTCATCGGGAGTTTGCAAAGGCCAAGCCGTTCATCCTGGCCGCTCTCTTGGCGCTGTGTCCTGCGCGCTGGGGCAGATCGACGAATGGCCGACTTCGCCAAATGGGGGTGGCCTCCGAGTATGCTTTGGGGTGGCCTCAAGGGGCGTTCCTGGACTCCTACGCGGCCAATCGCGCCAAAAGCGACCAAGCTGCCATTGAAGCAAACCCGGTTGCCCTGGCGATCCTATCGCTGATGGAGGGCCGCCAGCATTGGAGCGGCACGGCTACGGAACTGAAGCAGACCCTGCGAGACCGTTTTCCCAGCCTCACCGAAGACAGCCAGAGCTTCCCCCGGTCAGAAGCGCGCTTTGGCGCGGCCCTGCGCCGGGTTCAGCCGGTGTTGCGCCGCCAAGGGGTGAACATAACTTTCAGCCGCGAAGGTAAGGCGGGAATGAGGGTGATTGAGCTGACCAACGGTTAGCCCGCCCTTTCAACGCAACGACTGCACAAGCGCTCGACCTTTTTCCAGGCCGGGCGCTTTTTGGTTTCTGATCGGGATGGCTGACAGTGCTGACAGCACTAACGTTGAACAGGCGTTGTTCCTGTAGTGAGGCGTAGCCGAAGGGAGCACGGTTTGCGGGATTCGGTGTTTTGACAGCCTGCTTTATGATGCTGTTCTTTGCTGCGAGGCGTAGCGCAGCTGTAGCACCACTCAAATATTACAAACGCAAGAAGCCACCCGAGGGTGGCGTTAAGTGTCTTATTTCGTTCAGGTATTTTTGGTTGCGGGAGTAGGATTTGAACCTACGACCTTCAGGTTATGAGCCTGACGAGCTACCTGGCTGCTCCATCCC
>NZ_JBBVGR010000013.1:0-34929 GCF_038148855.1 Phycobacter sedimenti
GGCGCCGGCCCGTCCTGCCGCCCCCCCCGCCCCGCCCCCCGCCCCCCGCGCCCCCCCCCCCCGCCCCCCCCCCCGCCCCCCCCCCCCCCGCCCCCCCGCCCCCCCCCCCCCCCCCCCCCGGGGCCCAAGGGGATGCAGACCTCCGAAGGGAGGGCTAATCCGCGCGGGAGAGCCGGATTTCGTTTCAAGAGAGTGTCGGCATGTCATGTTGGTCCGGTTTGAGCCCATTTTGCCGAATGCTGCAGGTTCCACGAAAGACTGCTTTGCCTTCGAAGGATGTACGTTCTAGGGACATGTTCAATTCACATGACATGGTACGCAAGATACGAGCCTTGGCTAGGCGCACACTTTTGCTCCGGTTTAGCTACTCCGAACGCCGCAAGATAAAACCGCTCCTCGCTCCTTGACGGGCCTAGCTGGAAATCCATCTTTCCTAGTGCACACTTGGCAAATGATCTCGTCCTATCAACGTCAAACGATGGCTGAAATACCGCCCAGCTTTTCTCGCCAAGGTCGGTTGGTTCTGCGAAGTGCTTCCACACATTTGAATGCTTGGTTGCCCACCATAGCAAATAGTCGGCTTGATGGGGTAGGACCGCTTTGAGTCCAAACGCGTAGTCTGGATCGGGCGGGTCCCCAAGATTGGAGAGACCGATTACAGACCCAGGTAGCTCGTCATTTGAAAGAACTACTGTGCGGTCACCATGTAAATTGAAGTACTTTGCATTCAGACTCTTAAGCAAGAATGCGCCCTCAAATTGAGAATGTCCGGAGAGTTGTCCTCGCTGTTCAGCGCTTGCCAAGTCGTGGCAGGACAAAAGCTCACCTGTCAGACTAGAATTTTCAGAAATTCGCCATCCGCTTTGCTCTAGAAGTCCGACCAAATCTTCTTGACGCAACTTCCCCGCAATCCTTCTGCCAATACAGGTGAAAATACTAGAGACAGCGCGTTCGACACTCTCCGCGACAGCACTACCAAACTCTTTCTCTGTTCGATCCCTAAACGTGGAGTATGTACGTTGAATACCATGACGGCGTGGTTTCAGTTCGTTCAAATGGGCGACAGTGGTTTCTAGGTTCATATTCGACAAGATGGATTAGTTGCGAGTGACTTGAAAGTGTCAAAGGCTTGATCAGAAAATCGAGGAGCGGACATTGGTGCAGCCGCGGCGAAATGGCGCTTCGTCCGCATCCCCGCCGCTCGATGATCATTGGTAGCTGCGCCTGCGGCGAAGGTCTGCTCCTTCCTTTGCTCGTGCAGCATGGGATCGCCGCGCGACTGGCAGATCCCAAGACTTTGCAAATGTCGCTATCCTGCGCATTGCTGCCATCGGTACCCCACAGGCGTTGCAGCCTTGTATGGAATTCTGCCCGCGTCAACGTTGAGTTGTCGTGGTGGGAGGGCATGGCGGATCGGAGGATCAGTCATGGAAACACCAAACTTACCTGCCATTCGTGCCCTTCGCCCAGCCTGGAACAAAGGCCGTATTGTTGGGCAGAAGCGACCGCTAAAACCAAAACATGTCTGGGCGATCAGAGTCTGGCTGGAATTGGCCGAGAACCATCGCGATCTGGCGCTCTTCAATCTGGCCATCGACAGCAAGCTGCGCGGTTGCGATCTGGTCAGAATGAAGGTCGTTGACGTTATGGCATCCGGCGAAATCAAGGAACGCGCGTCGGTTTTGCAAAGCAAGACGCGGAAGCCTGTCCGCTTCGAAATCTCAGAAGGCACGAGGGCCTCTCTGGGCAGATGGATGCAAGAGCCGCTGATGGTTGGCTCTGAATATCTTTGGCCAGGCCGATTTCACGAGCGCCTTCACATCTCGACCCGCCAGTACACTCGGATCGTCCGCGCTTGGATCACATCGATAGGGTTGGAAGCAAGCGCCTACGGCACGCACTCGATGCGTCGCACCAAGGTGACACAGATCTACAAAAAGACCGGCAATCTGCGTGCCGTCCAGCTGCTGTTGGGACACACCAAAATGGACAGTACCGTCAGGTATCTGGGCGTTGAACTTGAGGATGCGCTTGCGATGGCAGAGGCGATTGAGATCTAACAAACTGGGCCGTCTTCACAGACGGCCCCAAGCTGCTCCTCAGCTCGTAGTACGAATGCTGCGGTTGCAGTCCCCTTTCCCGACATTCGCTGTCAATGCGAAATCCAGATGCTTGAATTCTGGTATTGGAGAAGCCCCCTGAAAGTGGTCCATGAGGTGCCCCTAGAATTGTAGACGCTTTGCCCCCTAGATTTGAGGCAAGGAGGCTGACATGGGGACAAGTAATTACAGCGACGAGTTCAAGCGGGATGCTGTTCATCAGAGCGCAGTGCGGGGCTATCCGGTTCGTGAGGTTTCCCGGCGTTTGGGCGGCAGTACGCATTCTCTGTGCAAATGGATGAAGCTGTTGGGGGAACCGTTGCCCAAAGCGAACAGCATCGACCACGAGGCCGAGAACCGTCGGCTCAAGCGCGAGCTGGCCCGGGTGACCGAGGAGCGCGACATCCTAAAAAAGGCGGCCGCGTACTTCGCGCAGAATGCAAAGTGAAGTACGCGTTCATCAGCGCGCATCGCGAGCAGTTTCGTGTTCGGGCCATGTGCCGGGTGCTGTGGGTTCATTTCAGCGGCTTCTATGCATGGATTGAGGAACCGTTAAACCACCGTGCGCAGGAGGACGCGCGCCAGACCGAGCTGATCCGACAGGCCTGGGCGGACAGCGTTAAGGTCTACGGCTATCCACTGTCCGGCAGGGCATTTCGCAGCAATGGCCCGAAAGGGGCAAGCTGACGGATGATCTGCGCGATCAGGGCGAGCAAATTTCCGAGAACCGAGTGGCCCGCTTGGCATCCTTGGCCGGGATCGCCGCGCAGATCGGTTACAAGCGCCGTCTGGGCCGGTATGGCGGCAAGCCAGCCATCGTGGCCGAGAATAGATTGGAGCAGCAGTTCCAAGCTTCTGCCCCCGATCAGGTCTGGGTAACTGACATCACCTACATCAAGACCCACGAGGGTTGGCTGTATCTGTGTGTCGTCATCGACCTGTTCTCGCGCCGCGTGGTCGTCTGGTCTGCGCAATCCCGAATGACCACGGACCTCGCTCTGCAAGCGTTGCTGATGGCCGTTTGGCGACGCAAGCCCGCTGGACAGTTCACAGTGCATTCCGATCAGGGCTCCCAGTTCACCAGCCGGGAGTGCCAGACGTTTCTGCGCCAGCATAACCTCGAACCCAGCATGAGCCGACGCGGCAACTGCCACGACAACGCTGTCGCCGAGAGCTGCTTCCAACTTCTGAAACGAGAGCGGATCAGGCGACGGACATATCCGACACGCGACGACGCCAGGCGCGACGTGTTCGAATACATCGAGATGGTCTACAACCCGAAACGCAAGCACACGAACAACGGAATGCTGTCACCCGTTGACTTCGAAGAAAGACAACTCAAACTGAAACAGGCAGGTGTCTAGGAAACCATGGGCACCTCAGTCCTCCATTGTTCGATCAAGATTTGCGCCTCCCTCAGCGAGTAGAAGATTTCACCATTCAGCAACTCATCCCGGAGCCGTGCATTGAAGCTTTCGCAGTCTCCGTTCTCCCAGAGTGATCCCGGTTCGATGTAGGCGGTCTTGGCTCCTACCGCCGCTCTCCAGTTCCGAACTGCCTGAACTATGAACTCTGGGCCGTTGTCTGACCTGATGTAGGCCGGAACCCCTCGGAGGATGAACAGGTCGGTTAGTGCGTCGATCACCTCGGCTGAATTCAGCTTCCGTTTAATCCGGATCGCGAAACATTCCCGGCTGTGTTCATCCAAGATGTTGAGCGTTCGGAACGCTTTACCATCATCGGTGCGGTGATGAACGAAGTCATATGACCAGACATGGTTGCGATACTCTGGCCGTAGTCGGACGCACGAACCATCGTTCAGCCAGAACCTGCTTTTCTTAGGCTGTTTTATGGGCACCTTCAGCCCCTCACGTCGCCACAGACGTTCAACCCGCTTGTCGTTGATCTGCCAGCCAGCATTTCTCAACAGAGCTGCAATCCGACGATAACCATAGCGACCATACTGGCGGACCAGTTCGATCATATCGGCCACGAGACGATCCTCGACAGCACACCCAACTGGCACCCGCCTCTGTGTTGATCGGTGCTGCCCCAAGACGCGGCAAGCCCGACGTTCTGAGACGCGGAACCGGCTTCGCACATGGTCATTACAGGCTCGACGACGCGAGGGGCTCAGAAGTTTCCCTTTGCGGCCTCTGACAGGATGAGCTTGTCCAACGTCAGGTCCGAAATGGCCCGTCTAAGCCGTTCATTCTCCTTTTGAAGCCGCTTTAGCTCCTTCAGTTGGTCGGTTCCCATGCCACCATATGGCTTTCGCCAGCGATTGAATGTCTGCTCTGTAATCTGCACCTGGCGGATGGCATCCACGCGTGGCATTCCCTGTCAGCAAAGCACCTCAACCTGCCGCAACTTCGTGACAATCTCTTCCGGCTTGAGGCGTTTGATTCCCATCTTGGATCCTCCGTTTCCTAACTATAGGGGCGGACCACTTCAGTGGGGGAAGGCCAAATCGCGGCTGCTTTGAAACGGCCGTTTGGAGATAGTCGGGTGGCGTTAAGACCATGGCGGCCTAGACAGGGGCCAACGAGAAAACGGTGAAGAAATGGTTCTCGGGCACTTACGGTCCGAGCGATGCGCACCTGAT
Organism: Phycobacter sedimenti; assembly: GCF_038148855.1. Taxonomy (NCBI): domain Bacteria; kingdom Pseudomonadati; phylum Pseudomonadota; class Alphaproteobacteria; order Rhodobacterales; family Roseobacteraceae; genus Phycobacter; species Phycobacter sedimenti. Next base: position 4,705 of record NZ_JBBVGR010000013.1, read on the forward strand.
CGCGCTGGCGCGCCACTCCGACGAGGTGCTTTCCACGTTCTTGGCCATGCGAGCCTATCGCGCATCACGTGACGCCGTGGCCCGGCCCGCCTTCATTCCCTCCAGGAACGCCCCGACAAGGGCGGCCTGCGGTGACGGGGTGGCAGGCTTTGGTCTGCGCGTCTTTGCGATCAATAGCAATCCGGCCGAGCCCAGCGTCGCACCGATTAGAGCCGAAGCCCACAGAGGACCAAAGGCAATGGCAATCGCGCCCCAGCTGGCCTGAACCAGAAACACGAAACCGGCCAAGGCAAGGCCCGTCCCCGCAATGGCGAGGACGAGCCGGGACGTTGCTTTCATAAGCATAACAGGCACCTGTCAGCGGCGCGAGGTCAGCGCACCGACGACAAAGCCCAAGGCCGCCGTCGCCGCAATCGAGGCCGCCGGGTTGTCCTTCACGAAGCCGCCTGCTTCCTTGGCCACCTTGGTGGCGATATCACTGGCTTCCTCCAGACGGCGTTCGCCAGAGGCTTTGAGAGCGACCACCCGGTCCGCAGCCTTGGAGGACAGGGTTTCGCTTTCTGCGCGGGACAGCGCCTTGAGCTCCTGGGCCAGTGCACCGAAATCTTCGCGCAGGGCAGCAACTTCCTTCATCAGGTCTTCTGTTTCGCGGGCGGCTTGCTTGGCTTGTGCCATCTTGTTCTCCTTTCAGCGGTGTTTGTTTTCGCTTTCCAATAGACCAACACCGGCCAGGCCAAATGGTTCCGAAAAAACTTTTTGGGAACCCGATCCGGTGTCGGGCGTTTCTCTTTCAAAGGCGACGCATCCTGCGCGCCATCGTCAGTAAAGGAGAAATGTCATGCTCGGATGGGCCATTACCTTCCTCGTTATCGCGATCATTGCCGGTATCTTTGGGTTCGGCGGTATCGCCTCTGCTTCTGCTGGGATCGCGCAGATCCTGTTCTTCGTGTTCCTGGTCCTGTTCGTCATTGCCGCCATCGCGCGCGCAGTGCAGGGACGCCCGCCGGTCTAAAACGATCCGGCAATGCCTGGCAGAAAGAAAAACGGGAGCGCTGAAAGGCGCTCCCGTTTTTCTTGATCGGTCTTATACTGCAAGGAACATTGAGCTGCCGTGTGCAGGGCTCAGTCAAGAAAAATCCCGCCCGGAAAACCGGATGGGAGAAAACACCAGCCATATATTTCGTTCAGGCGTGCAACGTTTCTGTCGAGCTGAAAAACAGGGCTTGGCTTACGGCCGATTTTACCTGCTCTTCCGTGTAGGGCTTGTTGATCACGAAGGCAGGCTCCGGTCGTTCTCCGGTCAGCAACCGTTCGGGGAAGGCGGTGATAAAGATGACCGGCACGTCTGAAGCATTTGCAAGAATGTCGTTCACGGCGTCGATCCCCGATGAGCCGTCGGCCAGCTGGATATCAGAGAGGATCAGGTCGGGCCGTTCCTCGCCAAAGAGCCGCAGCGCGTGTTTCTGCGTCGGCGCAACACCCGTTACCTTATGCCCCATTTCGGCGACAATCCCCTCAAGATCGAGCGCAATGATCGCTTCATCCTCGATGATCATCACCTTGCCGGACAGCCGATCCTCCATGTCGCGGATCGCGACCTGGAAAAGGTGCTCGACCTCTTTCTCGCCAAGGCCGGTAATCGCAGCGATGTCCGACAGGTTGAACTCTTCGATCGTGCGCAGCAGAAGGACTTCGCGTGTGTTTGGCGTCAGTTCAGCAAGATGTGCCTGCGCCCGCGCTGCAATGCCGCTGTCCGCAGACCCGGAGGGTGCGCCGGTGGACACCCAGATCGCATGGAACGCCTTGAACAGGGCCACCTTGTGCGACAAGCCTTCTTCAAAGACCGAACGGTCATGCAGCAGGGCTTCTAGCGTCGCCGCGGCATATTTGTCCCCGGTTTCCTGGCTCCCGGACAGGGCGCGCGCATAGCGCCTCAGAAAAGGCAGGAGATCCGCGACAATCACGGACAGGGCTTGTCCGTTTTCGGAGTTCGGCATTTTTTGCTCCTTCAGCAACTTTTTCTGGAACCTAACGCGCCCTTCTGCGTTTGGTTCCATAGAAAGTGAAAAAAATGTCCTTCGGAAGCTCGAGACCAGGTCCATGACGAAAAAGAACGCCACATCTCCACTGGAAGACCAGATCGCTGAAAACCTACGGCGCGTCTATCGCCAACGGCAAGAGGAAGAGGTCCCCGACCGGTTTCTCGACCTGCTGCGCATGCTGAAAGAACAGGAGCAGGGAGGAGAAACACGCGATGCCGATGGATGAAACCCGACCCGACCCGCAAGACGAGATCGTCAATCATATCGGGGCCATGCGCGCCTTTGCCCTATCCCTTGCCCGCAATAACGCCGAGGCAGACGACCTGGTGCAGGAAGCTTTGGTGAAAGCATGGAAGAACATCTCTTCATTTCAGGCAGGCACCAACATGCAGGCCTGGCTGTTCACGATCCTGCGGAATACATTCTACTCGCACCGCCGCAAGACCAAGCGCGAAGTGAGCGATCCGGACGGAATTGCGGCAGAACGCTTGGCCGAGAAACCGGCACATGACGGCCGTTTGCAGATGAACGAGTTCCTGGATGCCTTTGCCACGCTGCCGGATGAACAGCGTGAAGCGCTGGCCTTGGTTGGAGCCTCGGGATTTTCCTACGAGGAAGCTGCGGAGATGTGCGGTGTCAAGATCGGGACCATCAAGAGCCGTGCCAACCGTGGCCGCGCCCGTTTGATGGAATTGCTGCATCCCGAAGACAGCGGCTATGGAGATATGACTGACCGAGCCACCACCGCAGTGGTGAACGCGGGGCTTCAGGGAAGGCTTACCGCTTGAAGCTCGGCTTTTTCAGAGTGTTCGAAGGCCTCGCGGCGCGCGTGGCCGGAACGCTCGCTCTTGCCCTGCTGCCGATCGGTGCCATCGCGGTTTTCCAGGCGTTTGTCATCAGCCGTGAGGGAGAACGCGGGACCGTGAACGCGATCCTGAACGCGACCGCCGAGGCTGCGGCCGGCGAGGCGCTGGCGGTGGCCAGCGCATCCGGCACCTCCGGAACCCTGGCCGCCCATATGTCGGGTCTTGGCGGTGCGCATGAGGGATGCTCGCAGATTTTCACCAGCGTGGTAGAGATTAAGCGCCAGTATTCCTTTGCCGGTTTCATAGATTCAAAAGGCATCGTCCGCTGCGGCTCCAGCAATGTCGGCTTTGACCTGAGCCAAGGCGCCATCTACCCGAAGATGTCGCTGGAGCAGACGCAGATCGTTTCTGCCAATCTGGACGGCCCCATCAGCGGCACGTCTGTCATCCTGGTCGCGACACCCGTGTTCGACGATGAGAGCTATATTGGCTACGTGTCGGTTTCTGTTCCCCACAGGCGGATTTCCGAGGTGCTGCACAGCGTTGGATCCTATGAGCAGGATACCGCGATCGTGACGTTCAACTCCGACGGCAAACCGCTGTCCTCCTCGGCCGGGTTCGACGATATCAACACCATTCTGCCCGCGGATCTGGAACTTGGAACGATTGCCACGGAGCGCCAGCATACCTTCGTTTCGAAGTCTCACACGGGTGAAACCCGGATTTTTGCCGCCGTTCCCATCATTCCTGGCGTACTTTACGCCTTGGGAAGCCAGCCGCGCCCGGCAGTGGCCTGGACGCCGGTGTGGACGGTCGTTTTCCCCGCCCTGATGCTGATCGCAGGTTTGCTGGTCGCCTTTCAGGCTGTGCACCGACTCGTGATCCGCCATATCCGCGGGCTGATCCGCAATATGGCCGATTTTTCCAAGACATGGCGTATTTCTCCCTTGCCTGGACGTTCCCTTCTCAGCCAGGAAATCCGCGAGATCGACGTCGCCTGGACAGACCTGGCCGCGCATCTTCTGCGCGATGAAGCCGAGCTTCAGAACATGGTCCACGAAAAGAACGTCCTGCTGAAGGAAGTTCATCACCGGGTGAAGAACAATCTCCAGCTGATCGCCTCGATCGTGAGCCTCAAGATCCGCCGGGCAACCTCGGAAGAGGCCCGCCGGTCGCTGCGCGAGGTGCAGATGCGCGTGCGCTCGATCGCATCGGTTCACCAGGCGCTTTACGCCAGCCCAGAGGGCGGCCGTGTGCGCGCCGACGAACTCCTCGGGAACGTGATCGACGGGATCATCGAGGCAGGCGTGGTAAAGGACAGGCGGGTCGAGGTGAGGCGGAGCTATGATCCGGTGCAGCTCTACCCGGATCAGGCCATTCCCTTCCTGCTGATGGCATCGGAGGCCGTGACCAACGCCTTGAAATACATGGGACGGCTGGAGGATGGTTCGGCCTGGCTGGAAATTTCACTCGAGGCGGTTTCGGACGATGAGGCCAACTTGCACGTTTGGAACACCTGCGGGACACCGTTCCTACCCCCAGATCAGGTCAAGGGCTCGGGCCTCGGACGCTCGCTGATCGCGGGGTTTGCCGCGCAGGTCGAGGGCAAGGTGACCGTTGAGGAAACCGAGGACAGTTACCGCTTTCAACTTGCCTTCACGCCCGCCTCCTTCGATCCGGAAGAGCGTGACGTGTCGGTGTCCGATATTGAAGCACCGTCATCCGATACCGAAGGCTGAACAGTTCCGGCGGCATCCAACAGAGCGGCGCCCCAGACCAGCAAGGGAATCGCGACGATGCCGCCGATAGGCCCCCAGAGCCACAGCCAGAAAGCCAGCGCAACGAATACCAGAAGCGGGCTGAGCCGCATTTGCCGCCCCAGCAGGGTGGGCGTCACGAACTGACCCTCGATCGTATTCAGCCCGATGAAAAGCGCAGAAGGCGCAAAGGCCATAGCACCGTCAAAATGCACCGTCCCGGCCAACAGAAGCGCCGCCGCGACAATGGCTGGGCCCAGATAAACAACGAAATTGGCCAGCGCTGCTATGACGCCCCACAGCGGTGCCGCCGGCAGGCCGGCAAGAGACAGCACGACGGCCACAAGGGCCCCGAAAGCAAGATTGATGACTGCGACCGTTCCAAAATAGCGGGCCACACGGCTTTCGGCCGCCTCGAAGGCACCGGCTGTGCCGCCCTCTGCTCTGCCACTCAACGCGGCGTAGAGATCCTCCTTGCCCAGAAGGAAAAAGAACAGCCCACCGATGAAAAGCAGGATCTGTCCAATTGCCTGAGGGGCCATCAAGGCAGCATCGCTGAGTGTGGGAACGCCGTCGGCACCCCCCTGCTCGGGGGCGCCGCCATCCGGATCGATGGCGGAAATCACCTCGCGTTGGATATCGAACAACCCGTTGAGTTGCTGGCGCAACTCCACAAGCGTACGGCGCATCTCAAAGCGTATTCTCGGCCCGGCATCGACGACATCGGCGATCCAGGGTCGAAACAGCAAAACGGCGACGATCAGAACAGCCAGTGCGAATACAAGTGTCATCAACGCGGCAGACGTTTTCCCGGCCCCAAGGCGTCGCACATGCGTGTTGACCGGGCCAAGCATCAGCGCCGTCACAAAGGCAAGGACCAGAGGTGCAGCCAGGCTTTCAGCAAAGTGCAGCGCAGTGACGATCGCCAGAATGCAGAGGATCCAGAGAGGCAGGTTGTTTCTGAGTGTGACAGTCATGAAAGGAATTCCAAGAAAAGAAATGCGGGGGGCACTGTGCCCCCCGCGGTCATCCGGCAGGATTTTAGCTTTGAGACTTGGCCATCAGCTCAAGCTGGGCTTCGGTCTTTGCCACAACGGCGTGGTCAACTTCGCCGGACTCGCTCCACGAGATGCTGATGTCTTCGGCATCGACCGTGATCGGCGTTTCCCCAATCCCCAGGAAGCCGCCAAAGTCGATCACAACGCGTTCCTGGGACAGGCCACTTGCAGGCAGAACTTCGCTGACCTCGCCAATCCATTGCTCGTTTGCATCGTAAACCCGCGCGCCGATCAGTTCGTCGGCAGACAGGGTGACCGAGGCTTCACCCATTGCCATGGCCGAGCCCATTGTACCGCCACCATGGGGTATTGCCTCATTGTGTGTCTCGGAATCCGTCATGGCCTCGCCGGAAAACTGGGTGCCCATTTCCGTGCCGACATCGACACCAAGGGTGCCACTGTTCGAACCAAAGACATCTTCGGCAAGGGCGGCGGCACCAGCGGTGAAGCCAAGAGCGGCACCCAAAAAGATTGCACGTGTAGCAGACATTTTCTTTCTCCAGGTTGCGATGGCGCGTCCGTGCGCCTTGTAATACCAACGCGCAGCACCGGATTCGGTTCCCCAAAAGCCAAAAAATGACGCAACCAAACAACTGATTTAAAAAGAAAAGGCCCGCCCAAAGGGGCAGGCCAGCCAGGTCCAAATTACGGCAATTGAGATCAGCGCAAGATATCCACGATTTTCCGCGTATCGCTGTCGATGATCACCGTATCCCCGTTGACGTTGAGGTAGGCGTATTCGGCAAATTCCGGCATCTCGTAGACGGTCACATCGCTGGGCACCTTGGCACCGACAACAGCTTCGCCATTAAGGATCACCGGCTCGACCGGGTGCTCTGTGGCGTAGACCTTTACCTCCGGCTTGACGGCCAGATCCCCGGCAATTCCGCCAAGAACGCCCCCGGCAACAGCGCCAGCCGGACCGGCGATCAGCGCGCCCGCGACGGCGCCAAGGCCACCAGAGACCAGGGCTGCCTCGTCACTCTTGTCCGAGAACTCAACCACGGCAACGCTTTCTGCCTCGACGGCCTCGTCAAGAGCGCTCTCAGAGACCTCAAGCACAAGGTACGGGGCGTAGGACCAGCCCTCGCGGCCTTCAAGTACAACCTTGCACCAGTCGGCGGTCTCGACACATCCGGTCACCATGACGCTTTCGTCTGCTTTGATCACATCGACGATCTTGAACATCGGCCCAGGGCCTGTGCGCAGGTTGAGATCGGTCATCGCCTTGGCCGAAGTATCGGCCAGGGCCGCGCCCGACCCGAGGATCAATGCAGTTGCGCTCACCATGGATGCAATACGGGTATTCATCTTCGTTCTCCTGTCGTCGTGTTCCGACCGCTTCGCGGCCGTCGATATGCCAGGGAAACGTCGCCATGCAGCCGAAAGTTCCGAAAAAAAATTCATATTGCTTGCATTGCAAGCGAGCTAGGCTCGAGTGTCATTGAGTTTTAAAGCCAGAAGACGACGGCGGCAGACGAGCGCACCGTGGCCACCGCTTTTCAAGGTCTTGTGCGAGGAAAAGCAGCGCGTGTAAATCAGGCGCAACGGAGATGGGCCGCCCCCCCCCTTCCTTCCTTCCCCCACACTCGCGGTCTTGCTGCCAAAGCATATTGATTTGCTTTTTGCCGTCACCAAGACCCGCCTATAGCTGTAGAAAAGCTGGCCCGAAGCACCGAATCCGCAACATTGCGCAGGCGGTTAGCCGCGAAGGAAAAGCCTGAATGCGCGTGATGGAACTGACCAGCGGCTAGCAACGCCATATTTGAAGACCGCTTTGACGCTCGGCCCCCAGGCCGGGCGTTTTCTGTTTCTGGTGGGGTGGCCGACAGTGCTGTCAGCACTGACGATGAACAGACATTGTTCTTTGAATGAGACGTACTCGAAGAGAGCGCAACCTGCGGAATTCAGTGTTTTCACAGCCTGCAATATGGTGCCGTTGTTTGCTGCCGGACGTAGCACTGCTGTAGCATCGACGGGATGGCGCAAATTGAAAGAATCTGCCGAGAAAGTCGTTAAGTATCTAATTTTGTTTGGTACGATTTGGTTGCGGGGGCGGGATTTGGTCTTCACCGAACGAACATCGTTCTTAGGAAGTAATCTTTGCTCAATTTTGGCAGCCGTCATTTGGCCGTTGGCTGGCACTATGCATGGTCCGCTAGGCGCAGAGAGCGACATTTTCAAAGTGCGGTTCGCGGTGCATGGTGACAGGGCGCGACCGGCCCTTTGCCGACCTTGGCCAGGCTGCTCAATGCTGCAGTGCGTCTTTCGGGAACCGCTCTTTCGAACAACGTGGCGCCGCGAACCTACGGATTGAGTTCAGCCGCTCGAACGATGACGCTCCCCGATTGGTTTCTGCGGTCATTTCCTCCAGAATCAGCGCGCTCTCTCGACCCAGAGACCGAGGAAGGTGCCGGACACGATGAGCCCCGCGCCAAGGAGTGCGGTCGGCGTGGCGGGTTCGGAGAGAAGCGCCCATGCGAGGGCAAAGCCGAACAGCGGTTCAGTTCCCATGAGGAAGCTCACGCGCGTGGGGCTGGTTCGGCGGACCGCTGCGTTCTGTACATAGAAGGCTCCAATGGTACAGAAGAGAGAGAGGAAGGCCACTGCGCCCCAAGCCGCAACGTCCGCACGGACAAACAGACCGGACATACCTGACTGGCTCAAAAGCAATGCCCCGGTCAGTCCCGCGACCGTCGCGGCTTGCACCGCTGTCAGGGCGGCAGAGGACAGGCGGCTGCCCTCCATCAGGCGCTTGGTCGAAACTACCATGACCGCCCGAAAGCCAGCCGCGCATAGCACCAACAGGTCTCCCGCCCCGAGAGCTCCCATACCGCCCGACAGCACAACAACGCCGACCACCGCGACCGCTGCTCCCGCTACCACGCCGACAGGCGGGAAGCGGCGCTGAAGGCCGTACTCCAGAAAGGGCGTGAAGATCGTGCAGAGCGAAATGATCAGCGCCGTATTGGTCGCTGTCGTCATCGACACACCCCATGTTTCGGCAAGGAAAATCGCACAAAGAATAGCCCCGAGCAGTGCTCCGGCCCAAAGGTCCCGCCTTGGTGCACTCAGAAGGTCGCGGTGAGCCACGGAGGTCATCACGATCGCGGTCAGCAGAAAGCGGTAGAAGATCAGCAGGAGTACCGGCATGTGCGCCAGCGCGCCCTTCGCGACAGGGTAGCTCGCCCCCCAGACCAGTGCCACGGCGAGCACGGCGAGATCTGCCCAGAGGGACGTCCGCCGTGTTTTGAAACTCTCTGATACTGCCATCCTGGCCTCCTGTCTCGTCTGCCTGCGCAGCGAGATAGGCCATCACGCGGATCGTAATATAGAACGAAAACGCAGTGTCAGCCTCTGGCAAAAGCGGCTGGCGTGATGCCGACGATGGCGCGGAAGTGCCGTCCCATGTGGCTCTGATCCGCAAAACCCGTCTGCGCCGCAGCCTCAGCCGGAGACTGTCCCTCCCGGAGCAGGTGCTTGACCCGCAAAATCTTTCTCTGGAGGTGCCATGCGTGGGGTGGCAGGCCCGTGGCGCGCCGGAAAGCCGTGATCGTCTGCCTGCGCCGAAGGCCGGTGATCCGGCACAGGTCGTCGAGCGAGATATCCTCGTCGACATGGGCATCCAGATAGTCCACCGCATCCGCGATGCGCCCGTTCCCCTGTCGCTCAAGCGGGGCGATTTGCGGCGCCAGTTCCCGCAGAAGCGCGCCAAGGAGCGCATCGAGCGCCACGTCACGGCAGAGCCGCTGATCAGACACATGCAGCGCCTCGTGCAAATCGGAAAACCGATGCGCCAGATCGGGCCGGGCATGGAACGCCGTGCCGAAATCAAGCGTCCCGCTCGGTGCGCGCCCCGTGATGTCTTCCACCAGTGCCCGCATACCGGCTTCGGGGATGTAAAGCATCCGCTGCCGCCATCCCGTCTCGCTTCCGGCCCCGCCATGATGGATATCCCCAGGCCGCATCGTGACCACCGACCCGCGCGGCACTTGGTGCGTCTCGCCGCGACACCAAACAGCGTGGACACCGCCGTCGATCACTCCGAACAGATATTCATCATGGGCGTGCGGCTTGAAGGTCTGCCTCAGATATCGTGCCGAGAGGGTCTCAATCCCATAGAGATCGGGCCGTGACCGCAGTGTCACGTATTCTCTATGACTTTGCAGTTCCTCGACATGCACGACATGACATCTCCAACAGTTTACAGCCAAGTGCTTAGCGCTGCGGCTTCGATCGGTCAAACGAGGATAAGTGGACCTGTCGGCATAATATCCACGGTCTCCGAGGGGCCAGTCAACCTTGGGCAAGTCACCCACGAGCGCCGATGCGTCGATGTGACCGATGACTTGTCCGGCGATCAAGAACAGGCTGAGCGGACGGCCCTGGCTGTCGTAGGAGGCATGCAGTTTGGTATTCATGCCGTCCTTGGTGCGATCAATCGGGCGTCCACGCCCCCCTTTTTCGCGGCCAGACCGACCATCATCCGGGGAAAGATGCCCTTTTGTCACTCGACCGCTTCCAACGGTTGTAGGGCGTTTTGTGAACGCCACATCCGTCAGGCGCGTCGCGCTACTTCAGGCCATTGGGGTTCATGAAGATAACACCACTTAACACACGGGGGTCATCGACGCGTCGCTTGCCGTGGGACTTTTGGAAGAAGGGTTCAAGACGCACCATCTGCGCATTGATCAGCCAGAAAGGATCAGACATGGTCACCGCTCGGTTTTCGAACCGTGCCTGACGCCGCCTGTTGGAGATCCATGGGACCAGACCCAAGGACAGCGTCGTCCGCACGACACCGCATAAAAAACCGGACGATTCGCGCAAAAGAATTTGAGCCTTCTGTCAATATACAACCTTGGAAACAAAATATCGCCTTTTGGTAGAATTTTGATATAGGTATTGAGGCCGGAATTCAATTTGGTTGCGAATCGTCCGTGTTCTAATTCATCGATAACACCTTGTATCCCGGCATTGTTTTTTCTGGCCGCCGAAGGCTGCGATTTAACAATTGGGGGGTGCCCATGCGGTTTTTGAGAACCTGCCTCGGTGTGTTCACGCTGATTGCAGCGATTATGGCCACGCAGACATCGGTCGTTCAGGCCGACACTGACGCTGAGCTGACACCGGAACTTATACAGACATATTCGCAGAAAATCAGCCAGGCCAGCGCTGTTCAGAAGGATTTGCAGACCCATCTGCAATGCTTCGAGGATGAGCATACAAGGCTGATGAGCCGATCTTCGCAGCTTGAGACCGATCTTGGCCAGAACCGCGCGCTCGAAGATAAGCTCGAACCGGCAGTCAACAACCTCACTGAGCAAGTCAACGCATTCCAGAAAAACCTGACAACCGCAAAGATAAACTACAACAATACTTACCGAGAGTGGCAGCGTCTGAAGGCTGAAAAACACCGGCAGGAACGCGATGTGCAGCACTGCAAGGATCAGTGGTGGACCATCAATGCATTGTGCGACCTCGCGGCGGATTTCCTGCGCGCGATCGGAGAGTTCGAAACGGTTGATGGAAAACTGATCACCGTAAAGGCCCGGTTGACATTGGCGGAACAGGCGCTCGATTCCGCGCGGTACCGGCTGAACGACAGCAGCACCAAGCTCAATGATGTGCGGTCAAGAATAACCGTGATCCGGCAGGAGATCGCCGCAGCCGAAGCGGAAATCACGCAGATCAAGGCATCACTGGCCGACATGCGCGTGGAAGAACAGAGTTTCAAAACTGAGATCGACGCGCTGAACTACGCCATCGATGAGGCGAACTCGGTTGATACCGAAGACGCCAAACGGCGCATATTGCGGAAAATGGAGCGGCTGTCGGGCAACCTCGACACGCTGATCACCCAATCCGCGGACATCCTGACAAACGCGCGGTCGTTCGCTTCGTCCAACAATTTGAGCTGCTCCGCGTAGACACCCAACCAGATCACATCAACACAACAGGGGCAGAGGAAGAAAACCATGACAAACGTCGAATCATTTGCCAGCCGCGAGCAACTGCTGAACAAGGCAATCGATCAGAAGGTGGAAGACATCCGCGGCGACGGCGAATTCGAACTGCCGAAATCAGACGACCCGATCGTCGGGGATTATATCCGCAAGATCGAAGGCACCTACGACGTGACGCGCGCCAAGAAAGACACCGACAATGCGGTGGATCTTCTCTACATCGCCTACAATGCCACCCCTCAGAAAGTGGACGAGATCAGGGTCAAGATAAGCAGCATCATGGACCGGCTGATCACGGCGCAACAGGACAGCGAACGCACCATGCGCCGCGCACTCATGTCTACCAGCAGCATCGTCGGTGCTCTGGATGATTTCTGCCCTGACTGGCTGGACGCAAAGGATGGCGAGATCGTCGACGACATCAAGGAATTCGTCACTGGTGGTTTCCGAGACCTGGCCAAGGAAATTCAGGAAAAGGCAGATGAAATCCGTGAGGAACTCGACGTGATCGCCGCAACTTATGACGAGATCATCGCCGACACCGTCGATGCGACGGCGCTGAGTGAAACTGCCCTGGGCAAAGAGATCAAGGCCAAGGAACAGCTGGAACAGGAAATCGCCGAGGCAAATGCCGAGCGCGAGCGCCTGGAATCTCTGGTGAGCGACCTTCAGGATCAGGTCGACAAGTTTGACAAGATGGCGCGTGATTTCGAAAGCCGGGCCGAAACTGCGGAAGAGCGCGCCTTTGTCATGTCGATCGTTCGGGTTGCGGCGCAGACGATTGCGGCGGCAATCCCGCCAATCGCCATGGCCGCGAGCGGACCGGGGTCATTCCTTGCGGCATCATCGATGAATGCCATGAGCAACGGCAACAGCGGCAATTCCGGCAGCGATGATGGTGAAAACACCGAGAAGACCATCGAAACCAAGAACAAGATTTCCGAGGAGGAAGCCAAGCTTAGAAAATCCGAAGAAAAACGGAACGAACTCAAGCAAAAAATCAAAGATCTCAAGGTCGAGCGCGACAAGCTGATTGCGGCAGACGGAGCCGCGAAGCCAGATGAGGCGGGTGCGCCGGAGGAAGACGGGGAAGACCCCGACGCGGATACTCCCGATGTCGATGCTGCCGACAGGGCGACAGAAGAGCCCAAGGCAAGCGAAAACCCAGAAATTGAAGCGCTCAACCAGCGGATCGCCGACGCGGAAGCTGAGCTCGCGGATGAAGAAGACAAGGGTTACAAGATCGGGGCAATGCTGGCTGGGCTCAATGCGTCTCTCCAGCAGCTTGATCAGAGCCTTGCCGAGATGACCGACGAGCAGCAATCGCAGGCGGCAAACCTACGTGAGATGCAGATGAAGATGCTCGACAAGGTCGAGGCCTATGAAAAAGAACGCCGCAAACAGGCGGCGGAACTGGTCAAGATCAACGCACTTCTCAGGGGCAAACGCACCCAGGAGGAGACCTACACGCTTGCCATCAAATCGCTCAACCTGAGTATCAGCGCTCTGAAAAAGACTAAGGAAATCATTGTTGAAATTTCCTTCTTCTTCAAATCATTCAGCGATTTCATGGGGCAGGTTTCCACTCAGGCGACCGAGCAGATTAACAGCGTCGACCGCGTGGCCGACCGCGATACGATCAAGAAACGCGCATTGGCCCGGCTGTTGAAATCGACCGACGAATTCTTCATCCGTCAGACCGCCCAGTGGCATGCTGCCGCCAATGTCTCGGACAAGTTCGTGCAGAATTTTGCCGATGGCTGGTCCAAGCTCAACAAGCTGTCCGGTAAGTATATCAACGGCGACGAGCTTGACGCCTATCTTGCGGCGGCAGCCGTAAAGCTGGCCGAGATTTCCGCCGACCGCGAGGCCGCCGCGGGCCAGCGCATCGCCGATCTCGACAAGTACCGCAACCAGATCCTTTACGGCGAAACCGGCAGCTGAGGTTTCCGGAATTTCCGGGCCGCAACAGATCGTACGGCCCGGCACCGGTGTTTTGCCCGTCAGCACCGCAGGCGTTTTCGCCCCGCTAGCCGCGTCACATCAGACAGGAGATTCAAGAAATGGGTTCGATCACGATCGCCAGTTTCAACATTGAAAAGAACGGCCAGTCTTCCGAGCTGCTAAAGCAGACCAAGGTTTCCGATTTCATTGACAGTTGCGTCACGTTCAACATGGGGGTGATCTACTTGTGCGAGGTGCATTCGGCGCGCATTGAGGATTATATCGAACAGCTCAGGGCCGTTTACGGGGGGACCTACAGGGTCGAATATCTCGATGGTGGCTACAGCAATGCCTATGTGTTCATGGTCAATCGCGAGGTGGACGCACACCTGTCCTATGACGGGCTCAAAGGATTGAACCGGAACATGTTCCTTTGCCATGTCGACAATGAAATCGCGATTGGCTTCGCCCATTTCAAATCCGGCCAGACCGGCCTGACGCGCAGCCAGCTCGAAAATGCCGGGGAGTTCATGGAAGGGTTCACGAATAACTCCGGCAAGTGGGCCATTACCGGTGACATGAACTGGGATTTCAACAATGCCGGGCGGCTGAACATGCCTGCGGGCTCCCATCCCTCAACCTGCTGGCAGGACATGACACAGAGGAGTGGCAACATTCTGGACTGGTGCGCCGCTGGCAGAAGCGTGCAGGTGCAGCCTGTGGATGGCCCGAATTTCTTTGCCCCGGATTTTCAGGTCATGGACGGACCTGACCACCGCCCGGTGGTATTCGCTCTGACGTGGTAGCCGACGCCCGGGCCAAGGGGCGTGAAGATCTGCGTTCAGCCGTAGGTCGGGTGGAATTTTCCGCCGGGCGACAGGGTGAAGATGTCATACCCGTGGGCGGTCACGCCAATTGAGTGCTCGAACTGTGCCGACAGGGATTTGTCGCGGGTGACGGCGGTCCATTCATCGGCCAGGATCTTGGTTTCCGGGCGACCAAGGTTCACCATGGGTTCGATGGTGAAGAACATGCCTTCCTCAAGGACCGGACCGGTGCCCGGGCGGCCATAATGCAGCACGTTGGGCGGCGCATGAAAGACCTGACCCAGCCCGTGACCACAGAAGTCACGTACCACGCTCATGCGCTGGCTTTCCACATAGGCCTGAATGGTATGGCCGATGTCGCCAAAGGTGTTGCCGGGTTTCACGGCCTCGATCCCCTTCATCAGGGCATCATGGGTGACCTGTATCAGCCGCTCTGCCTTGCGCGACAGTTTGCCCGCAACAAACATGCGGCTGGTGTCGCCAAACCAGCCATCGACGATCACGGTCACGTCGATGTTGAGGATATCGCCATCCTTCAGCTTCTTGTCGCCGGGGATCCCGTGGCAGACCACGTGGTTCACCGAGATACAGCTGGCATGCTGGTAGCCCTTGTAGCCGATGGTGGCCGACTTGGC
Organism: Phycobacter sedimenti; assembly: GCF_038148855.1. NCBI lineage: Bacteria > Pseudomonadati > Pseudomonadota > Alphaproteobacteria > Rhodobacterales > Roseobacteraceae > Phycobacter > Phycobacter sedimenti. Next base: position 19,740 of record NZ_JBBVGR010000013.1, read on the forward strand.
GCCCGCATCCTCGACCATCTGGGTAATCAAACGGTCGATTTCGCCGGTTGTCTGCCCCGGAAAGACGTATTGCGCGATGTCGTCCAGGATCTTGGCCGCAAGCGCACCCGCCACATGCATGCCGGCGAAATCGGCCTGTTCGTGGATGCGGATACCGTCTTTGGTGGTGCGACCGTCTTTCGATCTCATGGGCGGGGGCTCCATCGCTGGGGGTTCACCGCTCTATTTAGGGGGAAACTACGAAAAGGGCCAGAGGGGCTGACCAAATCGAAGCCCTTATCCTGAAATCCTGTTTTCAAGCGCTCCGGCGATTTCTACCCCCTCAGGCGACAGGCGGGTTCCATAGATCAAGCACTCAACGCCCGCATTTCGTGCAGCGGCAAAAGCAGCGGCATAGGCGGGGTCGATATCAGAGGCGAGGTCAAAGCCTGCACAATCACTGCGCTGCACGAGGTACAGCATCACGGCCCGGTGGCCTAGTGCGACCATATTGGTCAGCTCGCCCAGGTGCTTGGTGCCGCGTGCTGTCACGCTGTCTGGGAATTCGGCAAGGCCGGGTGCCCGAGACAGGGTCACGCTTTTGACTTCCACATAGGCATCGGGCAAGCCCTTCTGGCTCAGCAGGAAATCGATGCGGCTTTTCTCGCCGTATTTCACTTCGGCACGCACGGTTTCGTACTCCGCCAGCTCAGTGATCTTGCGGGCTTCAAGGGCGGCGCGAAGGGCTCGGTTCGGCACCGAAGTGTCGACCCCGGTGAAATGACCGTTCTCATGATCCACCAGCCGCCAGCCGTATTTCAGCTTTTTCTTGGGGTCATCGTTGGGTTCAAGCCAGATTTTCATGCCCGGCTCAGCCAGCCCCATCATCGATCCGGGGTTGGCGCAATGGGCGGTGACCTCACGCCCGTCTTCCAGCTGGCAGTCGGCCAGAAAGCGTTTGTAGCGGCGGATCAGGCGGGCGGGGATCAGAGGGGTTCCAAAGCGCATGTTCTTGGGCCTATACCTGCCGTAACACCGGATCAAGAGGAGAGGCGCCATGGGCAATCCAACCGCTGCAATGCTGGTCATTGGGGATGAAATCCTGTCGGGGCGCACGCGCGATTCCAACATGTATCATCTGGCCGGAGAACTGACCAAACATGGCATCGATCTGAAGGAAGTGCGCGTGGTCAGCGATGATGAAGCAGCGATCATATCGGCTGTCACGGCCCTGTCCGAGGCCCACGACCATGTCTTCACCAGCGGAGGGATTGGCCCAACGCATGATGACATCACCGCCGATTGTATCGCCAAGGCATTCAGTGCGCATCTGGATGTGCGGGAGGATGCCCGCGCGATCCTGCAGGAGCACTATGACAAATCGGGAACCGAGTTGAACGCGGCGCGCCTGCGCATGGCCCGCATTCCGGATGGGGCCACATTGATCGAAAACCCGGTCTCTGCCGCCCCCGGATTCACCCTCAAGAAGGTGCATGTGATGGCCGGCGTGCCGTCTGTGTTTGAGGCGATGGTAGCGAGCGTCCTGCCGACCCTGACGGGGGGCAGCCCTCTGTTGTCGCAGACCCTGCGCATCATGCGCGGCGAGGGTGAGATTGCCGGGATCCTTTCTGCGCTGGCTGCTGACTTTGCGGATCTGTCGATCGGCTGCTACCCGTTCCAGAAAAACGGAGCCTTTGGCGCGAATGTGGTCGTGCGCGGCGCTGACGGGGCGCAGGTGGATGCGGCCGTGACGCGGCTGGCGCGGGAGCTGGGCATTTGAGCGTGGGGCGAGTGAAAACTGACCCCCGATATTATGCCGTGGTAGAGGGTACCTGGCCGCCTGCGTCCAAGCGTGACCTCGGCCCCATCACCCTGCGCGAAGGTCAGGGGGCTGGCAGCCGGGTCTCTGCTGCCACGGCAAACGGGCCTGTCGGCTCCGACGACATTGCCGCCGCCGAAGCGGCGATGCAGGATATGGGGCAAGATCGGCTGTTCATGATCCGCGACGGCGACGATGCGCTGGATGCCCAGCTTGAGGCGCGTGGCTATGTGATCAAGGATCCGGTGAATGTCTGGAGCTGTGCGCCTGAGGTGCTGACCGATGTGCCTATCCCGCGTGTTACGACCTTTTGCGTCTGGGAATCCTTGGAAATTCAGCGCGAGATCTGGATTGCAGGCGGCATCGGTCCGGCGCGGATGGCCGTGATGGAGCGGGCAAAGGGGCCAAAGACAGCCCTCTTGGGACGCTATAATGACAAGCCTGCCGGGACGGGCTTTGTCGCCATTCACGATGGTACTGCGATGATCCACGCGCTTGAGATCCTGCCCCATCAGCGCCGCAAGGGCATGGGCGCCTGGATGGTGCGGCAGGCGGCCTTCTGGGCGCTTGAGCAGGGCGCTCGGGAGCTGGCTCTGGTCTGCACCCAGGCCAATGCGGGCGCGAACGGTCTTTATGCCTCACTTGGAATGCATCACGTGGGGCAGTACCACTACAGGCACAAACCCTGAGGGAGGAGAGACCCGACCATGACCGACCAGCAAAACCCCACCGCGCTCGATTTGCCGCAGGTGGATCCGCTGCCGCCTGCCACGCAAAAGTATTTTGACATCTGCCAGGAAAAGCTGGGCATGGTGCCCAACGTCTTGCGCGCCCATGCCTTTGATATCGACAAGCTGAACACCTTTACCGCGCTTTATAACGATCTGATGCTGGGCGACAGCAACCTCAGCAAGCTGGAGCGGGAAATGATCGCGGTTGTGGTTTCTTCGTACAACCGCTGTTTCTATTGCCTTGCCGCCCATGGCGCGGCGGTGCGCCAATTGTCCGGAGATCCAAAACTGGGCGAAATGTTGGTGATGAACTACCGCGTTGCGCCGCTGGATGCGCGCCAGCGCGCGATGCTCGATTTTGCCTTGCAACTGACCCGCGCCAGCGCCGAGGTCGAAGAGGCAGACCGCCAGGCCCTGCGGGATGTGGGCTTCAGTGATCGTGACATCTGGGACATCGCCAATGTGGCAGCCTTCTTCAACATGACCAACCGGGTTGCCAGCGCCACGGCCATGGTTCCGAACGACGAATACCACGCTCAGTTCCGGTGATCGCGCGGGGGAGCATATCCTTTGCTGCGGCCCTTTTGGGGGCCGCGCTCTTGTGCGCTGCGGGCAGCGCCAGGGCAGAGTTGATGCTGCCTGCCGGCGTGCAAGCGCTTGCGACACGCGAAACGCCGCTTGGCACATATGGGCTGCCTGTTGGTCTTGCGACCAAGGAGGGTGTGCCGCAGCGTCTTCTGGAGGGACGTATCCTGCGCCAGACATGGCGTATTCAGGGCGATTCCACGGTCCTGCAGATCCTTGCCCCCCTGCGCGAACAGCTGCAGCAGGGCGGGTATGACATCCTGTTTCAATGCGAGGCGCGCCAATGCGGCGGTTTTGACTTTCGTTTTGGAATCGAGGTGGTTCCGGCGCCCGATATGGCGGTTAGCATTGGGAACTACCATTTCCTGTCGGCCGTGAAGGGGCCGCGCGCGATATCCTTGCTGGTATCTCGTAGTGGAACAGATGCATATCTTCAGGTCATTGAGGTTCTGCCGCCACAAGAGCCAAGCCTGACCGTATATTCTCCCGCGTCTGTTGAGGATACGGCAGACATACCGGCTGATGCCACCGCTGAAGCAGATCTTGGGACGCAGTTGCTCGGAAACGGTCATGCGATCCTAGGAGGGCTGGATTTTGCGACCGGCACAGCTGACCTGCAAAGAGAAACTTATGAAAGCCTGGAAGCGCTTGCCGATTTCCTGACTGACAACCCGCAATACTCGGTGGTGGTTGTCGGGCACACGGACACCGTGGGGCAACTTGAGGACAATATCGCTCTGTCCCGGCGGCGGGCAGAGGCCGTCAAGGCGCATCTGGTTGAAACGAAGGGCATTTCCGAAGGCCGGATCGGGGTAGAGGGCGTTGGCTACCTTGCCCCCATCGGGACGAACCTGACCAGCGAAGGTCGCGTAGCCAACCGGCGGGTTGAAGCGGTCCTGGTGCCGCGTGAACGCCCCTGAGCGTTCCGGGTCATGCGCTGAGGGTGCTGCGCAGGCGTTCTGCTGCCGTTTCCCCAGCGTTCAATGCGCCTTCGATCAAGCCCGGACTTACGTCTGACGTTTCCGAAACCGCGAGCCACAGCCGCCCTCCGAGGTGGCCGCGCCGCAACAGGTTCGGGCCGACATCGGGATGCGCTGGCGGCCCCATCAGGTCTGCCCTGCTGCAGATCAGGCGTTCCGTGCTCCAATCCTGCACCAGCAGGTCCTCTGGTCGCTCTGCGCCCTTCCCAAAGCAGCGGGCAAGCTGGGCCAGAATCGCGGTTTTCAGCCCCTCGGGGTCACTCACGCGGGCTGCAGGGGGCCAGCCGACGAAGCCAAAGAGCGCTGCGCAGGTTTCATCGGCTGGCGTATGATCATGGATTTCGACAAGGGGACCGGCCCTGCTTGCCACGCGGCCTGACAGTCCCGCATCGCGCCAGAAGGGGGCTTTGAATGAGGCCACGACCTTGGCCTGCTGGGCCATCCAGGTAGGTGTTGTCTGCATGCAGTGCAACAGATCCTCGGGCAAGTCGGGAATGTCGATCTGTTCGGCGATCGCGCGCAGCGGCGCGGCGAGGATGATCCTGCCTGCCGTGTAGGTTCTGCCCTCTGCTGTGGTTGCTTGCAGGCCGGCCGCCGTTGTTTCTATCGCGGCGACCTTGGTGTTCAGAACGACGGTACCGGGGGCGAGCCTTTGAAACAGGGCGTCTACCATGGACGAGGGGCCGCCCTTGATGCGGCTGATCCCATCCTGACCGGGTAGAAACTGCCGATAGGGTGCCGGGCCATAGCCGTCGAGGACTCCGTCTCCTTGGTCGTATTGATCGAACAGCGGGACTGAGAGGCCTTCTAGCCATTTTGCCACCACCGGCTGCCATTTCGGCCAGACCCATGTGGGGCCAAGGTCGACGCGCTCGTGGGCAGCGCCCAAGGGGCAGGCCGAGTGGATGCGTCCGCCAATGCGCTCGGCGCCCTCCAGAAGTCGCACGTGGAGCCCCGCCTGTTGTAGACCGTAGGCGGCGGTCAGCCCCGCAAGACCGGCACCAATGACAAGGACCTCTGCTTCTTCTTCTCCGGTCATGTCATGGCCTGTCCGTTGTGCGGTTTGAACAGCCAAAGTAGGTGCGATGATGGGAGGAGCAACCCCGAAGTATTATGAAATGAGGAGCGCAGCCCTTGTCTTGACGGTTGCGGGCACATGTCCTAGGCAGGGCTGTGGTAGCAGACACCAGCCTCCCGCAGGCGTAATCGCCGTGGTGAAGTTCTGCGCATAGGAACATCTCTTTTCACCTCCCTGCGTCTCGCGCGGGTGGTAACGCGGGTCCCATCCAACTGGCGAGATCGACGCATGAGGGCTGAAAAGCGATGCACGATCCGACTTCCAATCCGTATTTGACCGGCCGATTGCCGGTCCTCTTCGCCAGAACGGCGATACCTATCATATTCGTCATGAGCATGAACGGCCTCCTGACCGTGGCCGATGCCATATTCCTTGGTGCCTATGTCGGCCCCGAGGCACTGGCGGCCGTGACGCTGATGTTCCCGTTCTTCATGCTCCTCGTTGCCTGTTCGACCCTCGTGTCCACAGGTATGTCGAGCCTTCTGGCCCGGCACCTTGGCGGACACCGTTTGCAGGAAGCCCGGCAGACCTATGCCGCAGCCCATTGGCTTGCGCTGATCATCGCGGTCTGCCTTATCCTTGCCTATGCGCTTCTTGGAGAGACGGTGATCTTGCGCGCCGCAGACGGGGATAGCGGTCTTGCGTCTCTGGCCAGCCAGTACATCGGCATTCTTGCCTTTGCATCGCCGCTGCTGTTCGTGTTGTCGATCAACTCTGATGCCCTGCGCAATGAAGGTCATGTCGGGATGATGGCGGCCATGAGCCTGTCGGTGTCTCTGAGCAATCTCGGCTTCAACTACCTGCTCATCGCGGTTCTTGATCTCGGAGTTGCGGGATCCGCTTATGGCACGGTTCTGGCGCAAGCACTGGCACTGGGCGCGATCGTAGTCTACCGGCAGGCTCGCCATACGCATCTTCATCCAAGGGTCGTGTTCTCTCACGTGGGGCTTGCCCCCGGCCGCCGCATTCTGGCGCTTGGGGCGCCGCAAAGCCTTGGCTTTGTGGGGCTGTCGCTCGGGGCGACGTCGATCCTGGCTGCGCTGCAAATGGTCGGCAACGAGGACTATGCCGTCAGCGTGACGGCCTACGGGATCGTGACGCGGGTGATGACCTTTGCCTTTCTGCCGCTCCTTGGGTTGTCACAGGCTATGCAGACCATCACCGGCAACAACTATGGTGCCGGGCTTTATGGGCGCAGCACCGCCAGCCTGCGTCTGGCGCTTTTGATTGCGCTTGGGTTCTGCGGGGCCGTTCAGGTCGGCTTCAGTGCCTTTGCGCCGCAGATTGCCGTTGCCTTTGTTGCGGATGCGGCGGTCGTGGCGAAGGTTGCGGCCATCATGCCGGTGATTGTGGCCTTGTTCCTGTTATCGGGGCCGCTGATGATGCTTGCGGCGCATTTCCAGGCCATTGGCGATGCCACCCGGGCCGCCGTTCTGAGCCTGTCCAAGCCCTTCTTCTTTGCCATGCCGCTGACCTTTGCCCTCCCAATGTGGCTGGGCGAGGCAGGTGTCTGGCTCGCAGGCCCCAGCGCCGAGGCGCTGCTGCTTTGTGTGGCTGTTGTGCTGTTGTGGCGCCAAGAAAGGTATAGCGGCCTGATACAGGGGCTGGTTTCGGCAAAGGGGAGGGCGGAACAATGAGCGCGTCCCTTCCGACCCCGGCGCAGGCCAAGGCACAAGCGCGCCAGCTTCGGTCCGATCTGCAAGCCGATGGGCGTGAGATCAGCCATGGACACAGCCTCGAACTTGTGGCTCGTCAGCATGGCTATCGCGATTGGAACACCTTTCATGCGGCGATGGGAAATCGTCCGCCCGAGGGGTTTGTTCCCGGCGGGCGCATCACGGGGCGCTACCTGTCGCAGCCGTTTTCGGCCACAGTTCGCGCGGTCGAGATGCTGCGACCGGGCTGGTTCCGGCTTGAGCTGGATCTGGATGAGGCGGTTGATGTTGTCACCTTCGACAGCTTTTCCAACTGGCGCAAGCGGATCCGGGGCACCGTCGGCCCCCTTGGCCAATCGCCTGAAAAGACGTCGGACGGGGTGCCTCATCTTCAGATCGATCTCTGACTCCGAAAAGAAAAACGCCCCCGCAGCGATGCGGGGGCCAGTCTTCACGGGAGGTTCGTCAGTTGCGCCTTGGCGTCACCACTTGAGCGGATCGCGATCGGCAAAGGAATGGACGAGGAAATCGATGAAGGCGCGCACTTTCGGCTGAGTGAACTTGCCCGGCGGGTAGACCGCATAGATGCCTTGAGTCTCGACCGGCAGGTTCGGCATCACATCCTCGACCAGACCTTCGGACATGGCCTCGGAGTAAAGGTAGCTGGGCAGATAGGCGATGCCGAGGCCGGAAATCGCGGCATTCAGCAGGGATTGCCCATCATTCACCGACAGCCAGCCAGAGGTGCGGACCTGGCGTTTCTCGCCGGATGGCGCCGTGATCTTCCAGACATTGCCGCTGGACTGGCTGGAGTAGTGCAAGAGCTTGTGTTCGTTCAGATCGTCGATCTTTTGCGGTCGCCCGTATTGTTCCAGATAGGCGGGGGATGCGATCATCCGCTTGGTGGTTTCCGTCAGCTTGCGGGCGCGCAAAGAGCTGTCTTCCAGTTCACCAATGCGCAGGGCCATATCGAAGCCTTCCGAGATCAGCTCCACATAGCGGTTGTTGAGCACCATGTTGACGGTGATGTCCGGGAAATCGCGCAGAAAGTCCGACAGCACCGGGGACAGGTGGTTGACGCCAAAATCCGTGGCAACCGAGATCCGCAAAAGCCCCGAGGGCGCGGATTGCATCGAAGTCACAAGAGCATCGGCTTCGCCTGCATCGTTCAGCACGCGGCGGGCGCGGTCATAGTAGGCAAGACCGATTTCTGTTGGGGAAACGCGCCGTGTTGTCCGGTTCAGAAGGCGCGCGCCTAGGCGCGCCTCGAGGCTGGACACATGTTTGGAAACGGCCGATTTGGAGATCCCCATCTTGCGCGCCGCATCCGTGAAACCACCCTGATCCACTACATTGGCAAAGGCCTCCATCTCGGTCAGTCGATCCATAACGTCCATCCTCGGTCTATTCGTCTGACATCATTGGATGCCGCCCAATTCGGGCAACAACGGGGCAAGCTTGGGATAATTGCGGGGTTTTTGTTGCATCGTTTACGTTTGCGAAACGCAAGCAGCAGTTGTGCGGCGGGCCGCCAAGGGGATGGTGATGCACTTTGGCAGGTTCTGGAAGCTTCGCTCGGCGCCGAAGCATCAGGCGGTTCGGTCTTGTTAGGAAGGGACGACTTTTCACTCAACCAAGGACCTTCCATGCTGACATGTGTGATCCGCTATCATATCGACCCGACCAAACGGGATCAGTTTGTTGAATATGCTCAGGGTTGGGGCCTGGCGATCCCGCGCTGCGGTGCTGAGCTGATCGGGTATTTCGCTCCGCAGGAAGGCTCCTCGACGCTGGCCTATGGAATCTACAATGTCGAAAGTCTTGCTGCCTACGAGGCCTATCGCGCCCGCCTTGCCGAAGACCCGATAGGGCGCAGCAATTATGAATTCGCGCAACGGGAAAAATTCCTTGTCCGCGAGGATCGTACGTGGCTCAAACTGGTGTCCGAACCACATGGAGACAGCACATGATTGCGATCATATTCGAAGTCACGCCGAAGCCGGGAAAAAAGGAAGCCTATCTTGAGGTCGCGGGCCGGATGCGGGATCTCTTGCAGGACATGGAGGGCTTCATCTCGGTCGAGCGATTTCAAAGCCTCACCAACCCGGAAAAACTGCTTTCGCTGTCGTTCTGGGAGGACGAGGAGGCCGTCCTGCGCTGGCGCAGGCTATCGGCGCACAGGGCTGCACAGAAACAGGGTCGAGAGGATTTCTTTGCAGACTACCGGCTGCGCGTGGCAGGGGTGCTGCGCGATTACGGGATGGAGGACCGCGATCAGGCGCCGGGCGACAGCCGTGAAATCCATGGCTGAGGTTGCGGCCTTTGGGGGCGGTGGAGGGTGATCAGAGCAGCCGGGACCAGCGCAACAGCGCGATCATCGCGGCGCTGAGCACCACGAGGGCAAGGCATAAGATGCCAAAGGCCAGCGGTGTGTCCACGCCCGGCATGCCGGCCACGTTCACTCCAAACAAACCGGTGATGAAGCCAAGGGGCAGAAATACTGCGGCGACGATCGACAGGATGTAGCTGTTGCGGCTCATCTTGCGAGCCAGTTCTGCATCCGTGTGGTCCTGAATCACTGCCAGCGGTTGGTTCAGGGAGGTCAGCGCCTCTTCGGTAAGGGTGACGAGGTTGACGGCCTCTCGCAAATCCGTTTGCTCCTCGGTGGTCATGAGCTGATTGCCCAACTGTTGCAACCGCGTAAGGGCGATCCGCTGCGGCTCCATGTACCTGTGCAGTTTCAAGACATCGCGCCGTGGTGTTTTCAGGGCGTCATCGGGCGGCAGGCGCCCCTCGTCGATCTGTTCTTCCAGTGTTTCGGTGGCTGTGGTCAGGTCCAGCACCACGTCCCGCGCGCGAATGGCCAGCCCATGAATGAGCCGGTCGAGGAAGCGGCCGACAGTGCCAGGTCCCTTTCCATCGGCACACGTCTGCCGGATGTCATCCAGGGCAAAGACCTTGCGCTTGCGCACGGTGACGATCGTTTCGGGGGTGACCCACATGCGCAGGGAGACCATTTCCGCAGCTGCGGCGCCCGCGTTCAGGTTGACGCCACGAAGATTGAGGATCAGCCCTTTGCCCAGAGCGTCGCAGCGCGGGCGGGTCTCCTGTTCTGTCAGCGCGCGGCCAGGGATGGGGGGGAGGTGCTCTGCGATCCAGTCGGCCAGCTTCGGATCACCGAGATCGAAATGCAGCCAACGCAGGCTGCCGCGTCCTGTCGGGTTCAGATCGGGGGCCTTGCGGCAGTTCCCATCGGGCCAAAGGTCGTAGGCGCAGATCGGCATTCGGGAGCTCACTCACGGTAAATGTGATCATAGCCTACCCTGTTGTCGGGCCGGGAACCAGTGTCCGGTTTTGGGGCAAAAACTGCCTTGGGGTCTCGACGCAGCCGGGCGCCTGCGGGCGCGGGAGCACCCCGTTCTTTTCTTTGCCCCCGTCCTTGCCCTTCTCGTGGGATCGTCAGAGCGCGGCCGCCAGGCGTGTGCCCTGATTGATTGCCCGTTTCGCATCCAGTTCGGCGGCCACATCCGCCCCGCCGATCACATGGGGAGTGATGCCTTTTGCCTCCAGCGCATCCGCTAGGGAACGCTCGGAGAGCTGACCCGCGCAAAGTACGATCGTGTCAGCGGCAATCACGGAGGGGTTCTCACGCGCTTCGCCAAAGGAAACGTGCAGGCCCTCATCGTCGATTTTCTCGTAGTTCACGCCGCCGACGAAATTGACGTTCTTCATTTTCAATGCAGCCCTGTGGATCCAGCCCGTGGTCTTGCCCAGCCCCTTGCCATGAGCCTGTGCCTTGCGCTGGAGCAGAGTGACCTGGCGGGCGGGGGCTTCGGGCTGCGGTCCTTCCGGGGCCAGGCCCGAGCGGTACTCGGCCGGGTCCGCAACGCCCCATTCCTTCATCCAGAGCGGCAGGTCTTCGGTCGGACTGGTGCCCTCGTGCAGCAGGTATTCCGATACATCGAACCCGATGCCACCGGCGCCGATGACGGCGACGCGTTTTCCGACCTGTGCCTTGCCGCGCAGCACATCGATATAGCTCAGCACATTGGCGCGATCCTGGCCGGGGATGGCGGGATCACGCGGTATGACGCCGGTTGCGATCACCACCTCATCAAAGCCTGTCAGATCCTCGGCGCTGACCTCGCGTCCCAGCTCCAGCGTGATGCCCGCGTCGGCCACCATGGCACGGTACCAGTCGACCAGCCCCCAGAACTCTTCCTTGCCGGGCACTTGTTTCGCCATATTGAGCTGGCCGCCGATCTCATCGGCCCTGTCAAAGAGCGTGACCTTGTGGCCGCGCTGGGCGGCGGTGAGGGCCGTAGACAGACCAGCAGGGCCGGCTCCGACGATGGCGACCGTCTTTGCCGTTGCGGCCGGTTCGATGACCAGTTCGGTCTCGTGGCAGGCCATGGGGTTCACCAAGCAGGAGGTCAGCTTGCCGCCAAAGGTGTGATCAAGGCAGGCCTGGTTGCAGGCGATACACGGCGCGATCTGGCTCGCCTTGCCCGCCTCGGCCTTGGCCACGAAATGCGCATCCGCCAGCAAGGGTCGCGCCATCGACACCATGTCGGCACAGCCCGTGTTCAGCACTTCCTCTGCCACTTCGGGTGTGTTGATCCGGTTCGAGGTGATGACCGGGATCGAGACCTTGCCCATCAGTTTCTGCGTGACCCAGGCAAAGGCCGCCCGTGGCACCGAGGTGGCGATGGTCGGAATGCGTGCCTCGTGCCAGCCGATGCCGGTGTTGATGATGGTGGCGCCTGCCTTTTCGATCTCTTGCGCCAGCTGCACCACCTCTTCGTGGGTCGAGCCATTGGGCACAAGATCGATCATCGACAGGCGGTAGATGATGATGAAATCTGTGCCGACCGCCTCGCGGGTGCGGCGCACCACCTCGATCGGCAGACGCATGCGGTTCTCATAAGATCCGCCCCAGCGATCGGTGCGCTTGTTGGTGTGGGTGACCAGGAACTGGTTGAGGAAGTATCCTTCGGAGCCCATGATCTCGACCCCGTCGTAGTCGGCCTGTTGCGCCAGCCGAGCCGCATTTACGATGTCGGAAATCTGCTTTTCGATGCCTTCCTCGTCCAGTTCGTTCGGCGGGAAGGGGGAAATCGGCGATTTGATGGCGCTGGGCGCCACGCATTTGGGGCCATAGGCATACCGGCCCGCGTGCAGGATCTGCATGGCGATCTTTCCGCCTGCCTCATGAACACGGTCCGTGACGACGCTGTGATTCTTCACGTCCTCTTCGGTGGTCATCATGGCCGCGCCGGGCAGAACCGAGCCTTCGAGGTTGGGACCAATACCGCCCGTCACCATCAGGGCCACACCGCCCCGCGCGCGCTCGGCATAGAATTCGGCTACCCGGTTCCAGTCGCGGGTCTCCTCCAGACCGGTATGCATGGAGCCCATCAGCACGCGGTTTTTCAGCGTGGTAAAACCCAGATCCAGCGGCGCCAGCAGTTTTGGGTACGCAGTCATCGACACTCTCCCTGTTCTTTGCGCCGCAGGATCGCGCCTGACGCGCGGTTTGTCACCTGTCAACGCGGCGTCACCCCCTTGCGTGCCCCGGCGGCAGCGGGTCTAATCCTAACAAGGATAGATCCAAGGAAGACCCATGACACCGGATGACATCGCCAAACTGCCCTATCGCCGCAATGTGGGCGTGATGATGATCAACGCCGAAGGCGCGGTCTTTGTCGGCCAGCGTGCGGACCGTTACAAGAATGCCTGGCAAATGCCGCAAGGGGGCATCGACGAGGGCGAAGACCCGCGCACGGCGGCCTTGCGGGAGCTGGAGGAAGAGACCGGCGTCTTGCCATCCCTTGTGGAGATCATCGCCGAGTCCGAAGGCTGGCTTCCCTATGATCTGCCGCACGATGTGGTGCCGAGCTTTTGGGGCGGGCGTTATCGCGGGCAGGAACAGAAATGGTATCTGATGCGTTTTATCGGCACCGATGATCAGGTGCGAATCGACACCGAACATCCGGAGTTTTCGGCCTGGTGCTGGCAACCGGTGGAGCATCTGGTGGAAAAGATCGTGCCATTCAAGCGCGAGGTCTACGCAAGGGTGGTCGAAGAATTTGAGCGCTATCTCTAGGAAGCTGGAGTTGAAGAAGCTGCGTCGCCTCATCGCGGTACTCGTGGCGTCCTGTGCCCTCCTTGGCGCGGGCTCATCAGCTTCTGCGCTCAGCTGCGGCCCCTGGGGCGTTCCGGATGCATACCTTGCGGCTTCCAACTCCAGCCGTGTTTATGCGATCCTGCAGGGGCGGCTGACTTTCGACGAACGCCGCTTGCCGCGGGCGCCTGCCAGCAATCCCAATGCAGCGCCGCCGGTGACCCAGTTTCGCGCTTCCTTCAACGGTGAGCTCCTTGGTGCCCGCGATTTTGATCAGGCGGTAAAGGCGGATGTGGTGGTGGAGGTGCAATGCATGGGGCCATGGTGCGGGAAGGCAAAATCCGGGGTGGAGTACCTGATCTTCGCGGAACAGCGGGGCCGCGATCTGATCGTGCGCTTTGATCCTTGCGGGCAATTTGCCTTCGCCGGGAATGGGCATTCCCTACGCAAACAGGTGCTCGACTGCCACCGCGGCAAGGCATGCACGCCCTTGTCGCCGCAGTGACAGTCCTCGGCGCGTGCTACTTGGCCACCGCGCGCATTGACTGAGGCTCTTTGCCAGCAACGCGTGCTTTGGCCCCCTGTTGCCCCAGCCACAGACTGAAGAGGGCAAGCCCCGCTCCGATCATCTGGTAAAGGCTCAGCGTTTCCTGCAGGAAGAGCCAACCGAGGATCACTGCCGTCAGCGGGCTGAGCACGCCAAGCAGCGAAACGGCAGAGGGTTCGATCCGAGACAGCCCCCGGAACCACAGGATATAGGTGAGCGCTCCGCCGATCAGGCTCATGTAGGCGAGGCCGAGGATGTTCTCTGCCGTGAAGCTGGGCATCTCGGGCACGGCCCAAACCGTCAGCGGGATCAGCAGCAGACCTCCTGCGGTCAGCTGCCAGGCGGTAAAGGTGAGCGGCGGCACGGGCGGCTGCCATTTGCGGGTCAGCACCACGCCAGCGGCCATGGAGACTGCTCCACCAAGGCCTGCGAGCACGCCGACCGTGTCGAGCTGCGCGGCGGGTGTGAGAACCAGAAGGGCAACGCCTGCCATGCTGAGCGCCGCAGCCAGAATCGAGACCAGCCTGATCGGGGCGTTGAGGACCAGGCCCGAAAGGAAGACCACCACCAGCGGCTGAACCGCGCCTAGCGTGGCCGCGACCCCTCCCGGCAAGCGGTAGGCGGACAGAAACAGGAAGGTCCAGAACAGGGAGAAGTTCAGCCCGCCGAGGACCAGCAGCTTTGGCACCCAGCCCAATGGTGGCAACCGGCGCACAAGCAGCAAGAGCAGCAGACCAGCAGGCAAGGCGCGCAGCAAGGCCACCGTGAAGGGAGAATGGCCGGGGAGGAAATTGGTCGTCACGATATAGCTGCTGCCCCAGATGGCAGGGGCCAGTGCGGTCAGGAATAGGTCTCGGGACATCATGACGTCACCTCCATATATATATCTCGATGTCGAGATAGTGACATTTAATCTTGACGTCAAGATATTTTTCCGCGACTGCTTGGCGCATGGATCACGTGGATTTTGTCACCCAGCAATGGGAGCGGGAGAGGCCGGACCTTGATGTCACGGCCATGGGAATAATCGGTCGGGTGGGGCGGCTTTATCTGGCCTATCAGGCCGAGATGCAAAAGACCTTTCAGCGTTTCGGCCTCAACGCGGCCAAATTCGACGTTCTGGCAACGCTGCGGCGCGCCGGTGCGCCCTATGAGTTGTCACCGGGGAATTTGCTGAGGGCGACAATGGTGGCCTCGGGCACCATGACCAACCGGATCGACCGGCTGGAGGCAGACGGGCTGGTTGCGCGGAAAGTGAACCCGGCAGATAGCCGGAGTTTCCTCATCTGTCTGACAGAGGAGGGGATGGCGCTGATCGATCAGGCGGTCGAAGCGCATGTGGCGACGCAGACGGGGCTATTGGAAAGAATGGCCTCAGAGGATGTTGAGCAATTCAAGGTGCTCTTGTCCAAGGCCTTGGTTTCTGCAGGCAGTCGCTGACCTCCTGCGCGGGCTTGTGCCCTTGCGTCCTGCGGACGGCAGGGGCGGGGGGGGGGGGGGGGGGGGGGGGGGGGGGGCGGGCCCCCCCCCCCCCCCGCCGGGGGGGGGGGGGGGGGGGGGGGTGGGGGGGGGGGGGGGGGGCGGCGCCCGCGCCCGCCCCCCCCCCCCCCCCCCCCCCCCCCCCGCCCCGCCCGCCCCCCCCCCCCCCCCGGGGGCGGGCTAGTGTGCGCTGCAAGCACCCGCGGCGGCCCC
>NZ_JBBVGR010000014.1:0-30027 GCF_038148855.1 Phycobacter sedimenti
CATCCTGCGCGGCGGCACCCTGCGCGACACTTTCATCTTCAACAGGGGTCATGACAACGATGTGATCGAGGATTTCGCCCCCTGGCAGGACCGCCTGCTGTTGTCGGCCAATCTGGTAGGGCAGACCCAGAGCGCCGAGGTCGTGCTGGCGGATTTTGCCGTGGTGACGTCGGAAGGGGTGCGTTTTGATTTCGGGGAGGGTGATGCGCTACTGCTGCAGGGGGTGGAGGATCTCTTGGCTCTGCAATCGGCCATCGACTTTTTCTGAGGCCCCCGCGCCTTGCACTTTGCCCCCATCCCCGGCAAGCATGAGCCAGGCAAACAGGCAAAGGCGCGGCGACACCGTCATGAAACTTCTCTTTGTGCACCAGAACATGCCCGGTCAGTACCGCGAGATCCTGATGTGGCTGGCGGCGCAGGGTGAACATGATCTGGCCTTTCTGACCCAGCGCCAGGATGTGCAGATCAAGGGGGTGCGCCGGATCAGCTACCGCCCACACCACCAGGCCGGCAAGGACGCCTACGGGCTGTCAAAGGACTGGGAAACCGCTGCGGGCGCGGGCCTTGGCGCCGCTCTCGCCCTGCGCGCGCTGGAAAAGGACGAAGGCTACCGGCCCGATATCATCATCGGTCATACCGGCTGGGGGGAACTTCTGTTCATGAAGGAGATCTGGCCGGATGTGCCGGTGATCGGCTTTTTCGAATATTTCTACCGCACCTCGGGCGGGCTGGTGGGGTTCGACCCGGACAATCCGCCCAACGATCAGGCCGGCTTTTTTGCCAAGGCGCGCAACACGGTGCCCTATGCCAGCATCGAAAGCGTCGATCTGGGGCATGCGCCGACCTATTGGCAGCGCGACCGTTTCCCCCCCTCCTTTCATGACCGCATGTATGTCTGCCACGACGGCATCCGCACCGATCGGCTGACCCCCGATCCGGGGGCCTCGATCTCGCTCGGGCGGCTGGGGCGTGCGCTGACACGGCAGGATGAGGTGATCACCTATGTGGCCCGCAATATGGAACGGGCCCGCGGCTTTCACATCATGATGCGCGCCCTGCCCCGGATCCTTGAGGCCCGCCCCGAGGCGCGGATCCTGATGATCGGCGGAAACGAGACCTCCTATGGCGCCGAAAGCAAGCATCCCGGCGGCCTGCGCGGCGAAATGGAAGAGGAGCTGGGCGACAGCATCGATTGGAGCCGGGTGCATTTCCTCGGCAAGGTGCCCTATGACGATCTGTGCCGCATCATCCGCATCAGCCGATGCCATATCTACCTGACCATGCCCTTTGTGCTCAGTTGGTCGCTGCTCGAGGCGATGTCGATGCAGGCCACGGTGGTGGCCGCGGATGTGGCCCCGGTGCGCGAGGCGGTGACACATGGGGAAACCGGCATGCTGGTGGATTTCTTCAACCCCGAAGCCCTGGCCGATCAGGTGGTGGATGTGCTGGCGCGCCCCGACGCCTATGCGCACCTTGGCCCAAATGCCCGCGCCCATGTGGTGGTGACCTATGATTTCCTGACCCGCTGCCTGCCGGAACATATCGCCCGGATCAACGCGCTGGTGCCTTCTGACAAGCGCATCCGGATCTGACCCCTGCCCCATGGGATTGTTCTCAAATGTTTCGCGCGCGAAACATTTGGACCCGGTCACCTGACAAGGGAAATGCTCTGAAGACCTTAAAACAGCCTGGTTAGAGCCTGTTTTAAGGTTTCCTGTTTCAATTTCTCAGATTTCACTTTCTCTGAGCGCGTTTTTTCACCCAGCCAAGGAAAGCGGCATCCGCCTGGCGCAGGCGCGGGCTGCCGGTGCTGCGCCACATGGCGCGCCAGTCGGCCTCCAGCGCGTAGACATCGGCGCCGGGCATCAGATCCCGCGCCGCCTCCAGCGTCTGGGGTTTCAGCATGGGCGCACCCGCATCCATGCTGCTCACCACGGCGTTTTTCTGGGCGAACCGGATCAGATCACCCGGCAACTCCTCGAGGGTGTAATCGGGCAAGGGCTGGGCCGCGATCATGTCGCGCACCATCTTGCGAAAGACCCGGCGCGGGCTGGCCGAGCCCGATTTCTTCAGGAGGGTCTCGACCGAGATCTGCCAGCTGGCTTGTCGGCCGCAGTGTTTGCGCGCCAGCTCATAGATCCGCCGCTCCAGCGGCTTCCTCAGGCGGAAATAGTCGCGGCTGAGGGTCAGCACCGATTTCGACAGCACCGCGCGATAGAGCCAGTCGCTGAGCGTGACGGCAACGCTGACCATGCGCCCGCCGCGGGCCTTGCGAACGATCTCCCAGCGCTCGATCAGCCCGAAACCGGAGGTGACCTCCTGCCCGCCGGTCACGATATTGGTGGTGATGCGGGTGCCAGCCAGACGTTCAAAGGCCTCGCGCAGACGCCGGTAGGCATCGCCCGAGGTTTCGCGGTTGGTCGCCACCAGCAGATCATGCGCCTTGAGGTGCAGGGTACGGCTGACCTGGCGGCCCGCGTTCAAAGCCGCCATCAGCTGGCTGATGCAGAAGATCAGGATGTCCTTGTCGTGGATCGTCGCCAGCCCCTTGACGCTGGGGGTCACGGTGATCTCGGCGCCATTGTGTTCATAGGACAGGATGCGCCGGTCGGGCCGGGTGCCGAGCGAGAACAAGGGATGTTCCATCGAGGCTAGATCGTTCTTGGGGATCGCATCGAAAATATCGCAAAGGAAAAAGTCCCCCTGCCCTTCGGGCGGATAGGCCCCCCCTGTCAGACCGTCCCCGGTCAGCCCTGTCGCCATTGCTCTTCTGCCTGTCCTTCGCCCCCCGGTTGTTCAAAGGGCGTCTTTGCTGCGCCCGCCCGGGGTGACTCGGTTTCGTGGTTTTGATTACGCTCACCCTAAAGTTATCCACACCCTCTCGCAACGGGGTTCCGGAATCGCTTCTTCGGGGGTTTGGAGTCATTTCATCGGGGTTTCAGAGTCACCTGGGTCCAAAATCCGCAGCCAATCGCCAATGAAAAAAGGGCTTTGCACGAGAAGTCGATCTCCCTTAACTATAATATAACTTATAAATAACAGGGCAGAAAATTTTCAGGCGCCCAAAACTTCCCGATTTCCCCGATCGCAAACACCGGATTTGCTTAGAAAAACCCAAAGAGGTACGCATAATGCTTCCATGTGCGCTGTTTTTTGCTATCCTATCAAAAAGGCAGCACATCAAGCAGTGATCTCCGAAAGGCAGGCGCAGCTTGTGTCAAAGCATAAGACAGCGGGCAGTATCCCATGGCACGAGATATCCACAGAAAAGACGCAGCACGCAAAGACAGCGGACGAGGCGCCGATCTGCCCCCCTATTTCAACATCGATCCCGATGCTGCCCTGGCCGATCTCGATGCGCCCACCAGCACCCAAGGCTTTGCAAGCATCGCCGAAGGCTGCGCCAGAGGCCGCGCCGATCTGGCGAGCCGGGGCCTTAACGAAGAAGGCCGCAAGAGCTTGCGTCTCTTTTCCACCTGGGAGATCACCCGCTACCTGATCCCCGTGGCCCAGGCCCATTTCCGCCGGGTGCTGAAGGCCAACCCCGATCTGCCGCAGGGACGCTCGGAAACCGAAGGCGGCGCCAAGTGGTTCACCCTCGACGAGGTTCTGCGCTTGCGCGCCCATTTCGCGGCGCAGGGCTCCAAGACCAAGGATTACATCCCCTACCGCCCCAAGGGGCTGCCCGCCAAGATGGTGGCCGTGGCCAACTTCAAGGGCGGCGTCGGCAAGACCTCCACCGCCGCGCATCTGGCGATGTCAGCGGCGCTCGATGGCTACAAGGTGCTGGTGATTGATCTTGACAGCCAGGGGTCTATGACATCGATCTTTGGCGGCCGGGTCGAGGATGAATGGCAGACCGCCTTCCCGCTTTTGGCGCGCCATTACGGCGAACACCTGCGGCTGGAGAACCAGCGCCGCCTGGATCGCGGTGATGCGCCTCAGCCGCTGGACGACAGCCTGACGGCGGCGCTGGAGATGACGGCAGCCGATGTGATCCAATCCACCCATTGGCCCAATATCGACCTCATCGGTGCGCAGCTGAACCTCTACTGGGCCGAGTTCCAGATCCCGGTCTGGCGCATGGCGGCGCGCAGCTGGAAGCTCTGGGATGCGCTCACCGACCGGCTCGAGGCGGACGGGGTGCTGGACCAATACGATGTGATCTTCATCGACACCCCCCCGGCGCTTGGCTATCTCACCATCAACGGGCTGTCGGCCGCCGATATCCTCTTGGTGCCCATGGGGGCGTCTTTCCTCGAGTTCGACTCGACGGGCCGTTTCTTCGATATGCTGCACTCCACATTCGCCTCCATTGAGGAAGGCGAGAATCTGGCCGCCCGCGCCCTTGGTCGGCCCGAGATGGGCTTTGAATGGGATGCGGTGCGCGCCGTGATCACCCGCTACGACAGTGCCCAGCAGGGCGAGCTGGCGGCCTTGATGCAGGCCTATATGGGGCCGGTGCTCTCCCCGCATAAACAGGATTTCACGGCGCTGATCGGTCAGGCCGGCGAGCAGGTCTCGGGCATCTACGAGGCCGATTACCGCGATTTCAACCGCGAGACCTATGCGCGCGGGCGCGAAACATTTGATGAGACCTATGCGGCCTTCAAGCGGCTGCTGATCGGCTGCTGGCGCCGCGCCGAGGTGCAGGTGCAGAGCGCGGCGGAATAAGCCACCGGCAAGGATGATGGCGCAAGGTGCGCGGCGCCCAAAGGAGACGGGCAGAAGGAGACAGGCAGATGGCCAAACGCAAACGACTGATGCCGGCACAGACCACCTATCTGTCCGGTGCACCGGAAGGCAAATCCGCCCTTGGCGGGCCGATGGCCATGGCGGCCGCGCCAATTGCGCAGGTCGCTTCCGAGGCCGCCTCGACCGCCGCGCTGCGAGAGCTGTCCGATGTGCTGGAAAATGCCCGCGCCAAGGGGTTGATGATCGAGGAGGTGCCGCTCTCGGCCATCGATGAGACCCACCTGGTGCGCGACCGGATCGAGCAGGACGCCGAGGAAATGGACGCTCTGGTGGACTCCCTGCGGGCCCGCGGCCAGCAGACCCCGATCGAACTGGTGCCCCTGGACGGCCGCCCCGACGGGCGCAGCCACGGGCTGATTTCGGGCTGGCGGCGTCTGGGCGCGCTAAAGCGGCTCTATGCCGAGACTTCAGATCCTAAATTCGCCACCGTCAAGGCGCTGATCATCCGCCCCGATACGGCGCAGGACGCTTATATCGCCATGGTCGAAGAGAATGAGATCCGGGTGAACCTCTCGCATTATGAACGCGCGCGCATCGCAGTCCGTGCGATGAAGGAAGAGGTGTTTCCGACTCTGAAAAAGGCGCTTCAGAGTCTCTTTGCCAATGTGCCGCGCGCCAAACGCTCCAAGATCCGCAGCTTCGTGACGCTGGTGGAGGAGCTGGATGCGGTGCTCTTCTATCCCACGGCCATCAGCGAAAAGCTGGGTCTCGCCCTGGTACGCGCCATGGGGGAGGACGAAGGGTTTGCCGAACGGTTGCGTCTGGCCCTGCAGGAGGCGCCGCGCCAGACGCCGGGCGAAGAGGTTGAAATCCTCAACCGGGTGCTGAGCGAGGGGCAGATCGAAGAGACAGCTTCGACCCTAAAGATACCATCAGAGCCATATGAAGCGCAGGACGCCGCCCCGCCCCGCCCCAGCATCCGAGCCCCTGGGGCGCCCGCGTCCGAGCGGGTTTCCGTGCAGGCCGCCGCCGGCGTGCGCCTCGGCTTCACCCCGGATCAGAACCGGATCGAGCTGACCGGGGAGAGCGTCAATGCCGAGCTGATGGCGGCCCTCAAGGATTGGCTCAGGCACCGCTGACAGGTCGCTGAAAGGCCGTCGGCTGGATGTGAAACGACCCCTTAATTCGACCCTAAAGATACCTTTAGGGTCTTTTTCTTTGCCGCGTTCAGACTCTCAAATGTTTCGCGCGCGAAACATTTGGAGGCCGCCGCGCCCTTTCGTGTGATCCCCCCATCCGGCCTGAACTTGGGACATTTCACCTGCGCTGCGTATGATGGCGCCCGCAATCCGTGCGTCGGGAGGGTGAGGCAAATGTTTCGCGTGCGAAACATTTGGACGTTTGGGCAGAGGCCGTGAGCCTGCGGGAATTCGGCCGCGCGCAGGGATTTGGGGCTGTGCACTGGACTTGC
Source organism: Phycobacter sedimenti (assembly GCF_038148855.1). Lineage (NCBI taxonomy): Bacteria > Pseudomonadati > Pseudomonadota > Alphaproteobacteria > Rhodobacterales > Roseobacteraceae > Phycobacter > Phycobacter sedimenti. Next base: position 6,167 of record NZ_JBBVGR010000014.1, read on the forward strand.
CCCGGTTCTTTGGTCAGAACGGATAATCAAAGGATTCAATGCGCCGCCGCCCTCGCGATCGAAGGGCGCGTGGCAGAGAGGGATAGCAGATGAAGAAGGCCTTGATCACGGGTGTCACGGGTCAGGATGGATCGTATCTTGCGGAGTTTCTGCTGGAAAAAGGATACGAGGTGCATGGCATCAAACGCCGGGCCTCGCTGTTCAATACCGACCGGATCGATCACATCTTTGAGGATCCCCACACGGACAATGCGCGTTTCAAACTGCATTACGGCGATCTGACCGACAGCTCCAACCTGACCCGGATCCTGTCGGAAGTGCAGCCCGATGAGGTCTATAACCTTGGGGCCCAGTCCCATGTCGCCGTCTCTTTCGAGGCGCCGGAGTACACGGCGGATGTGGATGCCATGGGCACCCTGCGCCTGCTCGAGGCGATCCGCTTTCTTGGGCTGGAAAAGAAGACCCGTTTCTATCAGGCGTCCACGTCCGAGCTTTACGGTCTGGTGCAGGAAATCCCGCAAACCGAAACCACGCCCTTTCACCCGCGCTCCCCTTATGCGGTGGCCAAGATGTACGCCTATTGGATCACGGTCAATTACCGCGAGGCCTATGGCATCTATGCCTGCAACGGCATCCTGTTCAACCACGAGAGCCCGCGCCGAGGCGAGACCTTCGTCACGCGCAAGATCACCCGCGGTCTGGCCAATATCGCGCAAGGGCTGGAGCCCTGCCTTTACATGGGCAATATCGATGCGCTGCGCGACTGGGGCCATGCCAAGGATTACGTGCGCATGCAGTGGATGATGCTGCAGCAGGAGGCGCCCGAAGATTTCGTGATCGCCACCGGCGTGCAATATTCGGTGCGCCAGTTCATCGAATGGAGCGCGGCCGAGCTGGGCATCACCCTGGAATTCTCCGGGGAAGGTGTTGATGAGATCGCCACCGTGGCGGCGATCGAAGGGGACAAGGCACCGGCGCTGAAGGTGGGCGATGTGATCCTGCGCATCGATCCGCGCTATTTCCGCCCCGCCGAGGTGGAAACCCTGCTGGGCGATCCGGCCAAGGCCAAGGCGAAACTGGGCTGGACGCCCGAGATCACCGTGCAGGAAATGTGCGCCGAGATGGTCCGCGAGGATCTGAAGGCGGCGCAGCGCTCCCGCGTGCTGATGGAGCACGGCTATGACACGCCGGTCGCCCGCGAGGACTGAGGGCATGAGTGCAAAACCACGTCTGTTCCTCACCGGCGGCGGCGGCATGGTGGGGCGCAATATCCAGGATCACGCGGCCGCAGCAGCGTGGGAGGTCCTGGCGCCGCGCAGCTCTGAGCTGGACCTGACGGATGCGGGCGCGGTGGCGGACTATCTGGAGGCGCACAAGCCCGATCTGGTCATCCACGCGGCGGGGCGTGTGGGCGGCATCCAGGCCAATATGGCCAACCCGGTGGCTTTCCTTGATGAAAACCTCGCCATGGGGCGCAATGTCATCATGGGCGCGCGGGCCGCGGGGGTGACCCGGTTGATCAATCTGGCTTCCACCTGCATGTACCCGCGTGAAGGTGAAAACCCCTTGCGCGAGGAGAGCATCCTCACCGGCGCGCTGGAGCCCACCAACGAAGGCTATGCCCTGGCCAAGATCATGGCCATGCGCCTGTGCGACTACATCCGCCAGGAGGATCCCGCGGCGCTTTATAAAACGCTGATCCCCTGCAACCTTTATGGCGCCTACGACAAGTTCGACCCCAAGCATTCGCATCTGCTGCCCGCGATCATCCACAAGGTGCATCAGGCCATGAAGACGGGCGAGGCTGCGGTGGAGATCTGGGGCGACGGCACCGCGCGGCGCGAATTCATGTTCGCGGCCGATCTGGCCGATGCCATCTGGAAGGCGGCCGGTGATCTGGAGGCGCTCCCCGGCGCCATGAACATCGGCCTGGGTCATGATCATTCGATCAACGACTATTACGCCACGGTGGCCGATGTGATCGGCTGGCAGGGCTCCTTTACCCATGACCTGAGCCGCCCCGTCGGCATGAAACAGAAGCTCTGCTCGACCGAGCGGCAGACCGCCTGGGGCTGGCAGGCGCCGACCACCTTGCGCGACGGGATCGCGCAGACCTATCGCTATTACCTGGAAAGCGGACACGCATGACATTCAAGTACCCTCTTGCCACCTCCTCCTGGGATCAGGCGGAACAGGATGCGCTGCAGCGCGTGATCGCCTCGGACATGTTCTCCATGGGCCCCGAGGTGCGCACCTATGAAGAACAGTTCGCCGCCCAGTTCGGCAGTAAATACGCCGTCATGGTCAACTCGGGCTCTTCGGCGAACCTGTTGATGACGGCGGCGCTGTGTTTCACCAAGAACCCCGATCTGAAGCTGGAGCGCGGGGACGAGATCATCGTGCCGGCGGTCAGCTGGTCCACCACCTATTATCCCTTGGGTCAGTATGGGCTCAGGATGAAGTTCGTCGACATCGACCGCGAGACGCTGAACTACGATCTGGCGGCGCTGGAAGCGGCCATCACCGACAAGACCCGTGCCATCATGGTGGTGAACCTTCTGGGCAACCCCAATGATTTTGACGCTATCCGCGCGCTGATCGGGGATCGCAAGATCGTCATGATCGAGGACAACTGCGAATCCATGGGCGCCACATACGGCGGCAAGGAAGCCGGCACCTTCGGCGTCATGGGCAGCTATTCGTCGTTCTTTTCGCATCATATCTCCACCATGGAAGGGGGCATGGTGGTGACCGATGACGAGGAGCTTTACCACGTCATGCTGAGCTTGCGCGCCCATGGCTGGACCCGCAACCTGCCGAAATTCAACCATGTCACCGGCGAGAAATCGGACGATCCCTTCGAGGAAAGCTTCCGCTTCGTGCTGCCGGGCTACAACCTGCGCCCGCTGGAGATGTCCGGCGCGCTGGGGCAGGAGCAGCTGAAGAAACTGCCGGGCCTCATCACAGGGCGCCGCGCCAACGGGGCCCTGGTGCAGGAAAAACTGTCGGATCACCCCAAGTTCATGATCCAGCGCGAGATCGGCAACTCCAGCTGGTTCGGCTTTTCGCTGGTGATCCGCGAAGATGCAGGCCTGACGCGCGCCGATCTGGTGAAACAATTGGCAGCAGCAGGATTTGAGTGCCGCCCCATCGTGGCCGGCAATTTCGCCAAGAACGAAGTGATGAAATATTTCGACTATGACATTCACGGGACCCTGACAAATGCCGATTACATAGACGCCCACGGGCTGTTTGTCGGCAACCACCACTATCCCATTGCCGAGGCGGTAGAGGCCCTGGCGGCGCTCTGAGTGTCAAAGCGGCCGGGGCGCCCGAAAAGGAATTGAACTGGGACGCCAGAAAAGGAATTTGAGCATGAGTGCAGGTTCAAAGATTATCCCCGTCCTGCTCTGCGGCGGCTCGGGCACCCGGCTGTGGCCGCTGTCGCGCAAGAGCTACCCCAAGCAGTTCGTGCCGCTGGTGGGCGAAGAGACCCTGTTCCAGGCCTCGGCCAGAAGGCTGTCGGGGACCGGTTACGGCGCGCCGATGGTGCTGACCAATTCCGATTTCCGTTTCATCGTCACCGAGCAGCTGTCGGGGGCGGGCATCGATCCCGGGGCGATCCTGATCGAACCCTCGGGGCGCAATACGGCACCCGCCGTTCTGGCGGCGGCGCTGTATCTGGCGCAGCAGGAGCCCGAGGCGCTGATGCTGGTTGCGCCTTCCGATCATGTGGTGCCCGATGCGGAGGCGTTCCGCGCCGCCGTGGCAGCGGGGCAGGGGGCTGCTGAGGCGGGTCAGATCGTCACCTTCGGCATCAAGCCCACCCATGCGGAAACCGGCTATGGCTATCTGGAACTGGACGGGGACCCCCTGCAATTTACACCGGATTTCACGCCCCGTGCCATCGGCCTCAAGCGGTTCGTGGAAAAACCCGATGCGGCCACCGCCGAAGCAATGCTGGCCTCGGGGCAGTTCCTGTGGAATGCGGGCATCTTCCTGTTTTCGGTGAAGACCATCCTTGCGGCCTTTGCCGCCCATGCGCCGGACCTGCTGGCACCGGTCGAGGCCTCGATCACGGACGGGGCGCCGGACCTGGGGTTCTTCCGGCTTGACCCTGCCGCCTGGGCGGGCTGCCCGGAGATCTCGATCGACTATGCGGTGATGGAGAAGGCCGACAATCTGACCGTGGTGCCCTTTGCGGCCGGCTGGTCGGACCTTGGCGGCTGGGATGCGGTCTGGCGCGAGGCGGGACCGGATGAAAACGGCGTCGTCACCGCAGGTCATGCCACCGCGATCGACTGCGAGAACAGCCTGATCCGCTCCGAGGACGAGGGGCTCGAAGTCGTCGGTATCGGCCTCAAGGACGTGATTGCCGTGGCCATGCCCGATGCGGTGCTGGTGGCAGATAGCCGCCGCGCCCAGGACGTCAAACAGGCGGTTGCGGCGCTGAAGGCGAAATCGGCGAAACAGGCCACCGATTTCCCCAAGGATCACCGCCCCTGGGGCTGGTTCGAAAGTCTGGTGGTCGGAGAGCGTTTCCAGGTGAAGCGCATTCATGTGCACCCCGGCGCCGCCCTGTCATTGCAGTCGCACCATCACAGATCAGAGCACTGGATTGTGGTGGAAGGCACCGCCAGGGTCACCGTGGACGAGGAGGTCACACTCGTGACCGAGAACCAGTCGGTCTATATCCCTCTTGGTTCGGTGCACCGGCTGGAGAACCCCGGCAAGGTTCCGATGGTGCTGATCGAGGTGCAGACCGGCAGCTACCTGGGCGAGGATGACATCATCCGCTACGAAGATCTCTATGCCCGCGGGCAGGGAGGGAAGGGGTAGCCGCTGTCGGCAGGCCGCCGCTGAGCGCACGGGACAGATCTTCTGCGTGGATGGGTTTGCTCAGCACGCCGTCAAAGCCTTCCCGCAGCAGAGCTTCGACCTGGTCCGGCATGGTATGGGCGGTGATCGCATAGGCCGGCGGCGCGCTCTGGTCCTGCCCCGGACCCTGTTTGCGGATGGCATGCAGCGCTTCGATGCCCGAGAGGTTCGGCATCGAAATATCCAGGAGCAGGCAGTCAAAGGCGCCGGGCTGCCAGGCAGAGACGGCCTCTGCCCCGTCGTTGCACAGCACCACCTCATGGCCCATCTTGCTCAGCATCTTGCCGAGGATCAGCCGGTTGGTGGCATTGTCTTCGGCCACCAGGATGCGCAGGGGGCAGGGGGAGGAGCTGGCTGATGTGTCCTGGCCGGCCTGTGCGGCGGGCGCTGCAGGGGCCGCGGCCTGGTCCAGGTCGTGTTGCGATGCGGGCTCCAGCGGCAGATCGACGGTCACCACCGTGCCCTGACCCGGCTGCGAGCGCATACCGAGCCGCCCCTTCATCAGCGCCACCAGCTCCGAGACGATGGCCAGTCCCAGCCCGGTGCCGCCAAAGGCGCGGGTGGCGGAATTGTCGGCCTGTTCGAACTTGCCCTGCACCCGCTGCAGCTCTTCCGGGGTCATGCCGATCCCGCTGTCGTGCACCTCAAGGCGCAGCTCCCCGCCCGCAGTGATCCCGGCGCGCAGCTGCACCTGACCGGCCTCGGTGAACTTCAGCGCATTGCCGCACAGATTGTGCAGGATCTGCCCCACCCGGCGGGCATCCCCGAGGCGCGTCGCTTCGGTGCCGGGCTCCAGCGAGAGCACCAGCGCGACCCCCTTGGATTCGGCCACCACCCGGTGCAGCGCGGCCACCTGCTGCAGGACCAGAGCGGGTGCGAAGGGGGCAATGTCCAGATGTTCCTTGCCCGCTTCGATCCGGGCCAGGTCCAGAATATCGTTGAGGATCGACAACAGCCCCTCGGCCGAGGTTTCCGCGGTGTCCAGCATTTCGGCCTGCTCCGCGTCCAGCGGGGTTTCCGACAAAAGCTGCAACATGCCGAGGATGCCGTTCATCGGGGTGCGGATCTCGTGGCTCATATTGGCCAGAAAGGCGGATTTGGCGGCATTGGCCGCCTCGGCGCGGGTGCGGGCCTCGTCAAGTTCTGTCACATCCACCCGCAAGCCCACCCGGCCTCCGTCGGGGGTTTCGCGCTCATAGATCTGCAGGATCCGCCCGTTGCCCAGCCTTTGACGCATGGAGACGCTTTTCTGGCGGTGGTGCTCCAGTCGGGTGCGCAGCCAGGCGTCTTCGTTTCCCCTGGCCTCTTCGTACTGGCCGCGGTCCAGCCCGTAGCGCAGGATATCCTCAAAGCGCGCGCCCTTGCGGATCGCCGGGGCGCTGTCGGCGTAGATCTCGCGGTAGCGGGCATTGGCCAGCACCAGCCGGTCGTCGGCATCAAAGTAGACAAAGCCGTCCGGCAGCGCCTCGACCGCGGCCTCCAGCCGGGCATGGGAGGTCTCGGCCGCCTGCTGTGAGGCATCGCGCTGGGTGGAGTCCTCGACCATGGCGACGAACCAGGGCTGATCGTCCACCATCAGCTGCAGGGTGATCTCGGCCGGGTAGCAGCTGCCGTTCCGGCGCCGGTGGCGGGTCTTGAACCGCAGGATGCTTTGCGCGCCAGAGGTCAGCGGCTGCACCATCTTCCGGAAGGTCTCCTCATCGAAATCGGGCTTGATATCCACCGGCGTCATCTGCGCCAGTTCGGCCATGCTGTAGCCAAGGTTCTCGCGCGCGCCCCGGTTCACCTCGGAGAAAGCCAGCGTCCGGGAATCGAAGACATAGATCTCGTGCAGGCTTTCTTCGATGATGCGGCCCAGCCGGGCGCTGTTGGCATTCTGTTCGGCTTCGCGCTTCAGCGGCGTGATATCGGTATGGATCGCCACATAGCCTTCAAGCTGCCCGCCGGGGCCGTGCAGAGGGGTGACGTCCAGCATCTGCCAATATTCCTGCCCCGAGCGGGTGCGGTTCAGAAGCTCTGCGGTCACCGGCTTCTGGGCACTCATGGCGCGGGTGATGCGGGCGGTGCCTTCGGGGTCCATATGGGCGCTTTGCAGGATTTCGCTGGGCTTGCGCCCGCGGGCCTCATGGGTGCTGTACCCGGTGATCTTTTCGCAGGCGGGGTTGATCCAGCGGATGCGCTGATCGGGTGTGCAGAAAATCACCGGGCTTTGTGTGGTCCTGGCCAGGCTGCGCATCTGGCTGTAGAACCGGGGCCGCTCGCCGGCCTGGTGCGGCGGGAGTTCCACCAGATACAGATCCGGGGCCAGCGGCGTGATGCGCCAGGTCAGGAACTGGCCGGGTGTTCCCGGTGTCGTGGTGGTGAGGGGCAGCATATCCGGTGTCAGAGCCTCCGGGGTGAGGCCCGGATGCGAGAGGGACGACATCCCCTCCGGCCCCTCTTGCAGGGGCACCGCCCGGCGGAAGGCGGCATTGGCCTGCAGCACGTCCAGCTGGCCGCTGATCAGAGCCATCGGCGCCTGTGCCGCCCGGATCAGGGCGCGCAGCGTCTCATCTGTCTGGCTCTGTTTCGCCTGGGTCACCACATACCTCGCTTGCACGCGTTAAACTGTCTGCACAGGCCGCAAATATATCCAGCGCCCCGCAGGTGGTGTGCGTTGACAACCTGGGCGTGTCCATCTTGTGCCAAGGTGTAAGGTAACGGCAAAACCTTATCAGGGTCTTCAAATCATAAGAAAATCTGTTTTTTTGCCGGGTGTTGCCCGGCACCCCGGATCGCCGCCTCCGGGGACACCTGTCTTGTGTCCCGCCAGAAGAGGCAAATTATACGGAAAAAGTAAGTGAGGTCTCAAATAGTTATAAACCATAGGGCGATATGGTTCCGCTGTTTCGCGTGTTGCTCTGTTGGCCTGTAAAAGATCGGAGGTGGCCTTGGGCGATACATACCGGGAATGATCAATACGCATATAGGAAACACAGAATGGCCAAAACGCCCTCTTCCGACGCGCGGCCCAAAGCGCGCCGCGTCCGCCTGTTTTCCAGCATCAGCGCAAAGCTTGTCCTGATTCTTCTTGCCATGGGCGGGGTCTCTGCCGGAGCTGCAGTCCTGGTGTCGACGGTCTTTGCCCGTGTCTCTGATGACATGGGGGTTCTGACCGGGGATATGTTGCCGCAGATGGAGGTCAGCGCCCAGCTGACCGAGGCGACCGGGCTGACCCGGACCGTGATGACCGATATCCTGTTGGCGGGTGATGCGGAGGCCTTGTCCGATCTGCGCAGCCGGGCCGAGGCTGCGGCCGGGCAGGTCCAGGAGGGGGTCGCCGCCCTGCCTGCCGAGCTGCGCGCCGATTACGAGGCCCTGGCCGCAGGTACGGTGCAGTCGCTTGATGCGCTGATCGAGGCGCGCGCGACCACCTTTGCCAATGATGCGCGCACCATGGCCCAGATCGATGCCCTGCAGGCGCATGGTCTGGCTCTGCAGGCGCATCTGATGGAGGCCGCGCAGGAGGCCTATTCGGAGCTGTCGACAGGCGGCGAGAACACGATGGTCGCCCTTGAGGAGACACTGGCCGTTCTGGTGGAAGAGCATTTTGCCCGGTTGCAGAACCTTCTTGAGGCGCAGGCCGACATCAATCTTCTGTCCGGCGTCGCCATGGCCCTGGGGCAGACCCGGGAGCCGGCCTTGAAGCGTCAGCTGGCGCAGATGGCCGAGAATACGACCGCCGCACTGGCCAGTCTGCCCGAGCGGCTGATCGAGATGGAAGTGGATCCGGTCGAAGCCGAGGTGGTGGCCAATGCCATGACCGTTTTCGACCAGATGATGACCGCCAGCCGCTCCGAGCAGAAAGAGCTGCGCCCGCTGGTTCTGGACAACCGCCAGGCCAGTGCGAATGTGCTGACCAAGGCGATCGAGGATACCATTTTTGTTCTGGAGATCGTCGCAGAGGAGGCCGCCGAGGACAGCCGTGATGCGGTGCAGAGCCTGCTGGACAATGAAATCGGCGTGCTCAATCAGCTTCTGGAGATCAACACGCAGATCAACGCGCTGCAGGTCAATGCGCTGCAGGTTCTGGCGGCAGACCGGGTCGCGGATGTGCGCGCGGCGTCTGAACCCTTGCAGGCCGCGGCCACGGCCCTGCTGGGTTTCCGGGATTTCGCGGATGGCAGGATCGCGGTGGATCTGGAAGGGATTGTCGCCGACATGGACCCGGATTCCGGTCTTGTGGCCTCGCGCATTGCCGCCATCAAGGCCTATGGTGAAACGGTGGCCGCCTCGCAGCAGGCGGCCGAAGCGGTGGCCACGATTGCCCGGCGTGCGGCTACGCTCAGCGCGGACAATCAGGCGGCCATCGCCCGGATGGCCACGTCCGTTTCGAAAGATATCAAGGCGGCGCAGCTGCAGATGCAGACCCTCTGGGGGGTCTCGGCGGCGGTGCTTCTGGCGGCGCTGATCCTGACCCGTATCCTGATCTCCCGCCCCCTGATGCGGATCAGCAAGACCACCGAGAACCTGGCGGGCGGCGATATGAGCCCGGTTGAAGGGTTCGAGCGCGCCAGCACCGAAATCCACCGCATCGCCCAGGCCCTGTCGGTGTTCCGCAATGGCCTCGTGGAGAAGGAAGAGATCGCCCGCACCGCCGAGGCCGAGCGTCAGGAACACCTGGCCCAGCAGACGGCGGCGGTCAGCGCCATCGGCAAGGGTCTGGAACGGCTGGCCGAAGGGGATCTGACGGTGCGCATCAACACCCCGATAAGCGCCGGTTATGCCAAGCTGCGCGACGATTTCAACGCGGCCCTCGAGGTGCTGGAAGACTCCATGCACAGCCTCAGCCAGAGCGGCCAGTCCACGGCCAGCGGCACCACCGAGATTTCCGGCGCCGCGCGCGATCTGTCGGCGCGTTCGGAGCGCTCGGCGCAGACCCTGGCCTCGACCGCGGCGGCGCTCAACCAGCTGACGGTTTCGGTCGAAAGCACCGCCCGCGCCTCGGGAGAGGCCACGGCTTCGGTGGAGACGGCCCATCGCAATGCCAGCGAAAGCCTGGAGGTGGTTCAGCGCACCTTTGGCGCGATGGAAGCGATCAAGGAAAGCGCCGCAAAGATCGCCCAGATCATCGATCTCATCGACAGTATCGCCCAGCAGACCAACCTTCTGGCGCTCAATGCCGGGGTCGAGGCGGCGCGGGCAGGCTCCGTCGGCAAGGGCTTTGCGGTGGTGGCCTCCGAGGTGCGTTCCCTGGCGCATCGCTCGAAAGAGGCGGCGACCGAGATTTCCTCTCTGGTGGCCGAAAGCCAGGAACATGTGGACATGGGGGCCGAACTGGTCGGGCGCACCGGCGAGGTGATCAACGAGATTTCGCAATCGGTCGCCACCGCGGCAGAGCTGATGCAGAATATCTCGCGCGCTTCGGCTGAGCAATCCACCAACCTGCAGGAGGTCAATGGCGCAGTGGCCAATCTCGACGATGCCACCACCAAGAATGCCGCCCTGTTCGAAGAGGTGACCTCGTCCTCGATCGCCCTGTCGCAAGAGGCCCAGGCCATGGCCGCCGCATTGGACCGCTTCCGCACCGGCGGCGGTGCATCGGCAGCAGAGCCGCTGGAAGAGGCCCCGCGCTTGTCGGCCTGACGCGCTTCGCTTCTGCCCGCGCGGAGGGCGTCAGGCGCTGGCGGCCTCGACGGCGGCGACCACCTGGTCCACCGTCTGTGCCAGCAGCGCGTCATCCTCGCATTCGGCCATGACCCGGATCAGCGGCTCGGTGCCGGATTTGCGGATCAAGAGCCGCCCCTGTCCGGCCAGCGCCGCTTCGGCGTCGCGGATCGCGTCCCGGACCGGCGCCGCCTCGAGCGGGGTCTGCCCGGCGCCAAAGCGCACGTTTTTCAAGAGCTGCGGCACCGGGTCGAACTGGCGCACCAGCTCGGAGGCCGCCTGTCCCGTCTGCACCATGGCGGCCAGCACATGCAGGCCCGCCATCAGCCCGTCGCCGGTGGTGGCATAATCGCTCATCACGATATGGCCGGATTGCTCGCCCCCGAGGTTGAAGCCGCCGGCCCGCATCGCTTCGACCACATAGCGGTCGCCCACGGCGGTGCGCTCGAGCCTCAGGCCGCGCCCCTCCAGAAAACGTTCCAGACCAAGGTTCGACATCACCGTGGCCACCAGGGCCCCGCCCGCCAGCTGGTCCGCCTCGGCCCAGCGGGCCGCCAGAAGCGCCATCAGCTGATCGCCATCGGCAATCGCCCCGTGTTCATCGATCACGATCACCCGGTCCGCATCGCCATCAAGGCAGATCCCCACATCGGCGCCATGGGCCACAACCATCTCGGCGGCCGCCTGCGGCTGGGTCGAGCCGCAGCCGCGGTTGATATTGGTGCCATTGGGCGCCACTCCCATGGGGATCACATCTGCACCCAGCTCCCACAGGATTTCCGGCGCGGCGCGGTGGGCGGCCCCATTGGCGCAGTCCAGGACCACTTTCAGCCCATCAAGGCGGATGTCACGGGGCAGCGAGGATTTCACCCGCTCGCCATAGCGAAAGCGGGCATCGTCAATGCGTTTGGCGCGGCCGATATTACCGGCCTGCGCCGGTTCCACCCCGGTTTCGATCAGGGCTTCGATCTCGATCTCGGCCTGGTCGGACAGTTTGAAACCGTCGGGGCCGAAGAACTTGATCCCGTTGTCCTCGGCGGGGTTGTGGCTGGCCGAGATCATCACGCCCAGATCGGCGCGCATCGAACGGGTCATCAGCCCCACCGCCGGCGTCGGCACCGGGCCGAGCAGCAGCACGTTCATGCCGGTCGAGGTGAGGCCCGCGGTCAGGGCGCTTTCGAACATGTAGCCGGACAGGCGCGTATCCTTGCCGATCACCACCCGGTGCACACCCCCGGCTTCGCGGCGGAAATAACGCCCGGCGGCGGCGCCGATGCGCAGCGCCATCTCGGCGGTCATCGGGTGAGTGTTCGCGGTGCCACGGACACCATCTGTGCCAAAGAGCTTGCGCATGCTGTCTCCTGTTCACGGTCTGTCATCCGCGCTTGACCGGATGATCCACGACAGATGCACCGAAGTGGCCGGTGCTGCAAGGGGCTGTTGCCGCCCGAAAGGGGGTAGGAGGGGGTGCCGCCGGGGCGTACGCCCTGCTGGTGAAATCGCAATCTTGGTGCGGCCTGATGCGCGCGGCGTGCTTTGCGCCAAACAGACCTGCCCAACCTGAAAGAGTGCCCATGTCCGACAGATCCCCCGCGCTTTCCCTGCCGCTTCTGATGCCCTCTCAGGCGCAGAAACATGTCACCCATAACGAAGCCCTGATGCGCCTTGACATGCTGGTGCAGCTGGCGGTGCAGAGCGTCGATCAACCGGCCCCTCCGCCCCAGCCGGGCCTGGGGGAGCGTCACATCGTGGGGGCGGCCGCGACTGCAGACTGGGCCGGACATGAACAGGAGATCGCCCTGTGGGACGGGATGATCTGGATGTTCCTGGCGCCCGCGCCCGGCTGGCGGGCGGATGTGGTGGCCACGGGCCAGAGCCTTCGGTTTGACGGCACTGACTGGCAGCCGGTGCTGCCGACCCTTGAGAACCTGCCCGCTCTTGGCATCGGGGCGGCGGCGGATGCGGCGAACCCGCTGAGTGTCGCGGGCCCCGCCACGCTGTTCAGCCATGCCGGCGCGGGGCATCGGCTCAAACTGAACAAGTCCGGCGCGGGCGAGACCGCGAGCCTTCTGTTCCAGACCGGCTGGTCCGGGCGGGCCGAGATGGGCACGGCGGGGACGGATGATTTCTCGATCAAGGTCAGCAGTGATGGCAGCAGCTGGCACACGGCGCTTGAGGTTGATGGCAGCGATGGCCGGATCCGTTTTCCGAAAGGCAGCCCGGACCTGCGCGAGCGCCTGGATGCGGCGCGCCTCTATCATGTGCGCCCCGATGGCTCGGACGCCAATGACGGGCTGAGCGATACGGCGGGCGGGGCCTTTGGCACCGTGCAAAAAGCGATTAATGCGGCTCTGACATTGGACAATGGCCCCTATTCCGTGACGATCTCGCTGGCGCCGGGCAGCTACGGAGAGGCGGTTGTGGTCGATCGTCCGCTGATCGGCAGCGGCCCCCTGCAGATCACGGGCAACGCGGGTGCCCCCGCCTCGGTCAGCCTCGATCGCATCACCTGCCGGGATGGGGCGCGGGTCCGCCTGGAGGGGCTGGCGCTGGTCGGGGCGGATGCGCTGCGGGCCGAGGCAGGCGCCGCAGTGGCGCTGGCTGATCTGCACCTGAGCGGCAGCGGCACGGGGCTGCATCTGGACGGCGCCGAGATCACCTGCAGTGGCACGGATCTGGTTCTGGGCAGCGGTCTTACGTGCCTGGCGAACTTGCGCGGTCATGCCCGGCTGCGGGCCGCGGGCAGCAGCTTTACCTTGGGCACCGGGATCACCTGGACGAGCGGCGCGCTGGATCTGAGCGGCTTCTGCCACGCGGATCTGACCGGCGCGGTCTTTGCGGGTGATACGGCAGGCTGCGCCGGGCCGCGCTATCTGTTGGCGCAGGGCGCGATCCTCGATAGCGGCGGGGCAGGGGGCGGCTTTGTGCCCGGCTCAACCCCGGGCACCAGCAGCAGCGGTGCGCAGTACCTCTAGACCGCCGGGAGCTTACAGCACCCCTGCGCGGCTGAAGACGCCGAAGAAGTTGCCGATCAGGTTCGAGATGGTCAGCGCATCGTTGATCGGGGATTCGGTGGCGATCAGCAGGTCACCGGGATTGATCCGGAACTTGCGGGCCGAGAACAGCCCGTCCGCCGTGGTCAGATCCAGCGTGAAGACCACCCGCTGATGCCGCGGTCCGCGCATGTTCGGGGCCACGGCCCCGGCGTCATATTCGCGCAGGACCAAGAGGCCCTGGGGGTCGGCCTTTCCGTCCTGGAAACCGCCCGAGATCGACATGGCGTCCATGGCCGACATCTCGTCCTTGCTGAAGATGTGCAGATCTTCCTTGCCGGTGGCGCCGAAGGAGAGGAAATAGCGCTCGTCCTCTTCCACGAAAATCCTGTCGCCGCCGCGCAGCAGGGTATCCAGCTGCGGATTGTTCAGCAGCTTGTCCACCGAGGTGCCATAGATGCTGCGCCCGCGCACCAGGCGGATCTGCGGGTTGTTGAGGCTGGGGCTGATGCCGCCGCCGGCCGAAATCAGCCCCATCACCGAATAGTTGCGATCGGGCATCGGATAGGTGCCGGGCCGGGCCACGCCCGAGACCAGGTCGACCGAGTTGTTGCGCCCTTCCTGCATGTCCAGCTGCAATTGCGCCGAGGGCACGATGGTTTCCAGCTGTTCCTGGAGCTGTTCACGGGCCAGGTCCGGGGTCAGCCCCAGGACGTTCACGCTGCCGACATAGGGCATGAAAACGGTCCCGTTGGCCGCGACACGCACATCCTGAAGCTGCACGTCCTTTTGCGCCTGCGAGGTCAGGAGGGAATTGTCGCTGCTGTCCCAGATGCGCAGGGTCAGCGTGTCTCCGGGCTGGATGATCTGGGTCTTGGCGCCATTGCTGGCGCTGATCCAGCCCAGCTGTCTCTTGTTGCCGGTTTCCGGCCACTGCGCGACCGAGGGCAGAAAGGCGCGGGTCACCGGATACAGGGCGAATTCGGCATCCACCTCGCTGGATTGCTTGATGATCTCTTCTCCCGTGGGCGCCCCGCCGGGCAGGCGTCCGCAGGCCGCCGGAAGCAGACAGAGACTGGCAAGTGCAAGCAGCGGGATCACAAGGCGCATGGGGGCTCTTTTCGGAAAGATCTTGATTTTTGGTAGTCGCAAGATACTGGGCTAGGGCGGTGCGTCAACCAAAGGGCGCAAGCCGTGGTATCCTGACGGGGAAGAGGGGCAAGAGATGGGTTTTCCGGCCACAGTCTTTGCGCAAGGGCTCGGCGCGCGCTTCCCGGTTACGGTGGTTCTGGGCGCGTCGGGACGGATTGGTCAGGTGCTGCGCCGGACCTGGCCCGATCTGCTGCCCGGTGCGGCGCGGGTGCGCTGGCAGGCCCGGCGCCCCCAGCCTGATGCAGGCGCTTCTGAAGACTGGGTGGTTCTCGATCCTCTGGCGGAGCCAGGGCTTCTGGCCGGGGCTTTGCGCGGTGCCGGGGCCGTCCTGTGCTTGGCCGGCAGTGTGCCCGGCCGCAGTGCGGACCTGGCGGACAACGCGCGGCTGGCGCTGGCCGCGATCGAGGCGGCGGCCTCTGCCGGGGGCAAACCGCCGCGGGTGTTCCTTGCCTCTTCGGCGGCCGTTTACGGAGGGCAGGCGGGGCTGCTGCGCGAAGACGCAGCCGCGACCCCGACCAGCCCCTATGGGCGCGCCAAACGTGAGATGGAGCAGCAGGCCCTTGCGCGCGGGCAGGAACTGGGCGTGCCGGTCAGCATCCTGCGGATCGGCAATATCGCGGGGCTGGATGCCATTCTGGGCGGCTGGCGTCCGGGCTTCACCCTGGACCGCTTTGCCGATGGCAGCAGCCCGCGGCGCAGCTACATCGGGGTGCAGAGCCTGGCCCATGTTCTGGCGGCGCTGCTGATCTGCGAGGAGGTGCCCGCGGTCCTGAACATTGCGCAGCCCGAACCGGTGGCGATGGCGGCGCTTCTGCAGGCGGCGGGGCGGGCGTTCACCACGCGGCCCGCCCCCGACAGCGCCATTCCCGAGGTGGCGCTGGACCTGGACCTTCTGCGCCGCACCCTGGGGCCGCAGGCGATGCCTCCCCCGGCTGACCCGGCTTGCTTGGTGACAGAATGGGCCTTATTAGAGCCTGATTTTACCCGATGACCTGGATGACCTGATGACCTGGCGCAAACGACTGTTCGACCTTTTCTTTGCCTCGCTTCTGGTGGTGATTCTGGGACCCATCTTGCTGCTGCTGCTGCTCTGGCTTCTGGTCAGGGAGGGGCGGCCGGTTTTTTACGTGGCGGAGCGCATGCGCTCTCCGACCCGCAGTTTTCGGCTGTGGAAGCTCAGGACCATGACCGTGGTCGAGGGGGACAGCGGCGTTTCGGGCGGCGACAAGGAGGCCCGGATCACCCGCACCGGCGCCTGGCTGCGCTCCAAGCGGCTGGATGAGTTTCCCCAGCTGTGGAACATCCTGAAAGGGGATCTGTCCTTTGTGGGACCGCGCCCGCCCCTGCGCCAATACGTGGAGGCCCACCCGGAGATCTACGGCGAGGTGCTCAAGAGCCGCCCGGGCGTGACCGGGCTTGCCTCCATCACATATCACAAACACGAAACCGCGCTGCTGGCCCGGTGCAGCACGCCCGAGGAAACCGATGCGGTCTACTCGCGCATCTGCGTGCCGGCCAAGGCGCGACTGGACCTGATTTACCAGCGCCATCAGAATATGTGCTATGATTTCGATCTGGTGTTCCAGACCATCGGCAACATCTTCCGGCGCGGCTGAGAGGGCGGCGCGCGGGTGCTGTCTGAATTTTGGGCGGGGCGCGGAAACCTTAAAACTTTGCGGGGTGTTGGTGGATTTTCGCTAAGCTTACGTTTGTATTCGGCAGCAAAAAAGGCCACACTCAGGCGATGATGAATTATGAGGGCTGCGGCGGTATCGGGCTGGTGGCACGGGCAGGTTCGAGAGCCAGTGTGCGCACTTTGGCCGGGCTATTGGTGTTGGACTGTTTTCCAGGGGGTGCGGGGCGTAGACTATGTTCGAATTGATCAGCCGACTTTCGAGAAAACAAAAGTCCTATGTCTTTCTCGCCCTGGATGTGCTGCTGTGCCCGCTGGCGCTTTTGTTCACCTTCGGTGTGCAACCCTTGCCGGATCCGGCGCTCTCGACCTTGGTGCTCATGCTGCCGGTTCTGCCCTATGCGCTGCTGGCCATGGCGGGGATGTCCTTCTGGCTTGGCCTGCCGCTTATCCAGCTCAATGCCTATGAACGCCATGCGATGATGCTGACGGCCCTGGTGGCCATCTTTACTGCCACGGTCATGGCCATGATCGCCTATGTGGTCGGCCCCAGGCTGCCGCCGGGGACCTATGTGGTCTTTGCACTGGCCTATTTTCTGTCCATGGTTCTGATGCGGGCGGCTCTGCTTCAGCTAGTGCTGATGATCTATCGGAGCGCCATGCCCCGCTGCCGGGTGCTGATCTACGGCGCCGGCGCCACCGGCACCCAGCTGGCCCAGGCCCTGAAATCTCATGGCGGCATCGATCCCGTGGCCTTTGTCGATGACAACACCTCTCTGCAGGGGATGACGCTTCTGGGCCTGCCTGTCTATGCCCCGGCCCGGATTCCTGACATCGTCGAAAGCCGTTATATCAACCGGGTGTTGCTGGCGATGCCCTCGCAAGGGGTGGCCAAACAGGCGCAACTGACGCGGCGGCTGCAGGACATGGGGCTCGAGGTGCAGGTGCTGCCCTCCTTTGCCCAGCTCATCGGCGAAGAGGAGCTGGTGGACAAGCTGAGGCCGGCCCCGGCACAGACCTTTCTGAACCGGGACAGCCACGATGTGCCGTTGAATGCGGCCAGCGCTTCCTATCAGGACCGCGTTGTGCTGGTTTCGGGGGCAGGGGGGTCGATCGGTTCCGAACTCTGCCGCCAGGTGCTGGCCTGTGCACCGGCCAGGCTGGTGCTCTACGAGCTGTCGGAGCTGGCGCTTTACACCATCCACCAGGAACTGGCCCCGCTGGGCGAAGAGCTGGGCATCGAGGTGGTGCCGGTGCTGGGTTCGGTGACCGATCCGCGCCAGGTCCGCCAGGTGCTGGAGCGGCACCAGGTGCAGGTGGTTCTGCATGCGGCGGCCTATAAACATGTTCCGCTGGTGGAGGCCAATCCGCTGCCGGGGCTGGCCAACAACGTCTTTGGCACCCAGACCCTGGCCCGCCTGGCGGAACAGGCCGGGGTGGAGCGGTTCATCCTGATCTCCTCGGACAAGGCGGTGCGCCCGACCAATGTGATGGGCGCCTCCAAGCGCATCGCCGAGCTCCTGGTGCAGGACCTGGCCTCGCGCACATCGGGAACCATCCTCACCATGGTGCGCTTTGGCAATGTTCTGGGCTCTTCGGGCTCGGTGGTGCCTCTGTTCCAGGACCAGATCAGCCGCGGCGGGCCGGTTACCGTGACGGATCCCAATGTCAAACGCTATTTCATGACCATCCGCGAGGCGGTGCAGCTGGTGCTGCAGGCCGGCGCCGAGGCCCGGGGCGGCGAGGTCTTCGTGCTGGAGATGGGCAAGCCGATCTCGATCCTGCAGCTGGCGCGCCAGGTGATCGAAAGCGCCGGCTACAGCGTGCGCGACGAGGACCACCCCGAAGGCGATATCGAGATCAAGATCATCGGCCTGCGTCCGGGAGAGAAGATGGAAGAGGAGCTGACCCTGAGCGGCAGTGTCACCTCCACCAATCACCCCAAGATCTTCTGTGCCCGCGAGGCGGTGCTGTCCGAGATCGAAGTGGCGGCCCTGTTGCGCGGTTTGCGTCAGGCGGTGGTCAGCGGGGACGAGGCGGCGCTGCGGCTGCTGATCCGGCGCTGGGTCGAGGGTAACGGAGAAGACACGATCGGGGCGCGAAAGACCTCCTGAGGGGGGCCTGCTCCATTGCGGCGCGCGGCGCATTCATGCTCTAACGGCAGGCAGGACAGGGTGCCCCTGCAAGGGCCCTTCGGAACAGAGACTTAAGCGCAGTGGATTCCCCGGTGAGCCAGACGGTGAGCGAGACATCGAAACCTTCCCTTCGCACCGCGCCTGTGGCCCTTGCCTGCCTGATGAGCGCCGTCAGCCTTGGGGTGTTCGCTGCGGGCGGGGGACTGGTCCCTGCGGCCCGGGCACAAGCGGCCCCCGCCGAGGCGGCCACGGCCTATCGCCGCCCGCCGCAGCCCTTTCCGGACCAGAGCACGGCCAGCAATGCCGATGCCCCGCGCTATCGCCGCCAGCCGGTGCCCAGCCTGAACTTTTACGGTCTGCCCGGCCTGATGGACATGCCCAGTGCCGAGATGATGCCCGATGCCCAATGGGGCACCAGCTTTTCCTGGTTCGCGGGCCAGAGCCGCTACAACATGACCTTTCAGGCGCTGCCCTGGCTGACCGCCTCGTTCCGGTACAACGGTATTCAGGATCTCGCGGGAACCGCCTTTCGCACCTATTACGACCGCGGCTTTGATGTGCGCGCCCGGCTCTGGCGCGAGGGGCGCTGGCGGCCGGCGGTCACGGTTGGTCTGCAGGATTTTGCCGGCACCGGCGTCTATGCCAGTGAATATATCGTCGCCACGAAACAGTTCGAAACGCCTGCCCTGTCGCGCGGCGGGCTGCCCGGACGCCTGAAGCTGAGCGCGGGTCTTGGCTGGGGGCGGCTTGGCACCTACGGGGCCATTGGCAGCCTGGCAGGCAGCCGGGGCGGGTTCCAGCCCGGCGGGACGGGCGGGAAACTGGCGACGGACAGCTGGTTCCGGGGGGATTTTGCCCCCTTTGCCGGCGTCGAATGGCAACCCAGTGACCGCTGGGGCTTCAAGGTGGAATACTCCTCGGACGCCTATGAGGCCGAGGCCCGCGATTCCGGGATCTTCGAGCGTAAATCGCCGCTGAACTTTGGCGTCGAATACCAGGCCAGCCAGGCCACGCGCCTCGGTTTCTATTATCTCTATGGCTCCGAATTCGGGGTCACGGCGCAGATCCAGATCAACCCGAAACATCCGCGCATGCCGATGGTCGTGCCCGCCCTGATGCCGGTGCAGCCGCGCAGCCAGTGGGCCACCGACGATTCGCAGTGGAGCCAGGACTGGGCGGCAAGCGAACCGGCCCGGCGCGAGGTGCGCGACCGCGTGGCCAAGGCGCTGAAGGCGGATGGGCTGCTGCTGGAATCGATCCATTTCACCGCCACCGAGGTCGAGCTGCGCTTGCGCAACAACCGCTATCGCTCCGAGGCGCTGGCCATTGGCCGGGCGGCGCGTCTCATGGCCAATGTGCTGCCGCCCTCGATCGAGACCTTCCGCATCGTGCCGGTGCGCGCGGGCATGGGGCTGTCGGCCACGGTCCTGCGGCGCAGCGATCTGGAGGCGCTGGAGTTCGCCCCCGCCGCGCCGGAGGCCCTGCAGGCGGTCGCCGCCGTGACCGATGCCGGCCCCCTTCCGGCCGACTCGATCCTGTCCACCGAGCTTTACCCCGCGTTTTCGCACTCGATCAGCCCCTATTGGGCGCAGGGCTATTTCGATCCTGACCGGCCCTTCCGCCTGGACTTCGGCGTTGCCCTGCGGGCGTCCTACGTGCCGGCGCCGGGCTGGCGCATCGCCGGGGCGCTCAATCAGCGGATCTGGGGCAATATCGCCGACGGCCGCGCCTCCAATTCGGTGCTGCCCCATGTGCGCACGGATCAGGCGCTTTATGCCCAGTATGGCACCGTTCTGGCCAATCTCTATGTCAGCCGTCACTGGCAGCCGCGCAACGATGTCTATGCGCGCATCACGGCGGGCTTCCTGGAAAACATGTATGGCGGTCTCTCGAGCGAGGTGCTGTGGAAACCGGTCGCCAGCCCGCTGGCGCTGGGGCTGGAGGCGAACTACGTGGTGCAGCGCGACTACGATCAGCTGTTCTCCTTCCGCGATTACAAGACCTTCACCGGCCATGCCTCGGCCTATCTGGAACTGGGCAAGGGCTATCTGATGCAGCTGGATGCGGGCCGCTACCTGGCCGGCGATTACGGCGGGACCTTCAGCATCGACCGCACCTTCAGCAATGGCTGGTCGGTGGGGGGCTTCTTCACCCTGACCGATGTGTCGGCGGCCGATTTCGGGGAGGGCTCCTTTGACAAGGGGTTCCGCTTCCGGATCCCGCTGGACTGGATGCTGGGCAAGCCGTCGCGCAATGCCTTCGGCATGACCGTCCGTCCGACCCAGCGCGACGGGGGGCAGCGTGTCAACGTGCCGGGGCGGCTTTATGGCGCCATCCGCGAGGCTCATATGGACAGTCTCTCCCGTCAGCGTGCGAGGTTCTGGGAATGACAGGCAGATCCCGGTTGATCCATGGTCCCAAGCCATCGCGGGGAGGGCGAAGCCTGACCCTGCTTGGCGCGCTGGGCGTGCTGACCTTGCTGGCGGGGCTGACCGGCTGCGCCAAGGGCCCCGACAACAAGCCGCTGCAGGTCGAGCTGATCCAGACCCTCGGCCAGGCCGTGCAGCAGATCCGCGACAGGCGCGCCGAGCCGCCGAAAGAGCCACCGCTGACGCGGGCGCTGCTGGAGGCCAGGGTGCAGGCGCCGGTCATCGAGGTCATGGTCGAAGAGACTGGCATTTATGCCTACCTGGTCCAGCAGACGGTCAAACGGGATGACTTCCCCGGCGAGGTCGTGGCCTGGGTGGCCCAGGACGATGTTGTCCTGACCATGCGGGATGGGGTGCTGGTGGCCACACGCGGGCTGGCGAGCGATCTTCTGGGGGCTTCGGCCCTGGTGCGCGAGGGCACGAAGGGGCCTTCGGGCCACGGTCAGCGCATCTACGAGGTTGCGGCGCTGGACAATGCCTCGGTGAAATACCCGATGGCCTGCCAGATCGAGGATCTGGGGGCGAAGCGGATCGAGATCGTCGAGCTGCATTTCGAGACCCGGCACCTTCGGGAGGTCTGCGAGCTGGCCGGTGCCGGGCCGGGCGATGCGTTCTGGCAGGTCGGGGGCGAAGCGGGACTCTCCCGTGTCGTGAATGACTACTGGATCGATTCCCGCACGGGGCGAATCTGGCAGTCGCGGCAATGGGCAGGCTCAGGCATCGGCTATCTGCGTATCCGCCAGCTGACGATATGAGCGGTTTTCCCGCAACGGGTGGCGGAAATCTGGCTTTCTAACTGAAATCCAGAGACCATTTGTTGAATGGAAAGATCTTCTCCCCTATGGTCGCGGTGAGAACATGTCCTCCATAGGAGTCCTTATTATGAAAAATATCTTCGCAGCCTTCGCGCTGGCCGCCATGGCGGCAGCCTCCGCAACCTCCGTTTCTGCTCAGGCGGCCCCCGGTGCCGCAGTTGCTGGTGCCGGTGCCGGTGCAGGCGCTGGTGCGGGTCTGGGTCTGGGTGTTGGTGGCCTCGGCGCAGCTGGTATCGCGGCAGGCGTCATCGCCGCTGCCGTTGTCGTGGGCGTTGTCGTGAACGACGACGACACCACGACTACGACAACCACCACCGACTGATCGGACGCCGGTTTCCGGCCTCCGATCGGAACAGTTTCGCAGGCGCGCCCGTTTTGGCGCGCCTGTTTTCATGTCTGCTGATGTGCTGTTCTGCCCCCAGTTCCGTGGCCCGGTTCCACTGCTCTGTACCTTGTCTTTTTTTGGCCCAGATTTGGTCCCGGTTTCTCAATCTTTTGAGGAGACTATCCATACCGGCGGCACAGGGGCGGCTGGACAACCAGAGCATGTGTATGCATAAATTTTGCAAGCTGAGACAGCGGCTTGTGAGACCGGAAGACAGGAAAGACGATGTGTGATCTTTGCACGATGACCGCAACCTTCGATCCCAAGCGGCATATGGGCGGAAGTGGTTTTGACGGCAGTATGGACGGTGCGATCCAGGCCACCCTGTACGAAGTCGGCGATGCATCGTCGGGCCGTTCCACAAGCTATGAAATGGCAGTCGGCGATACCTTTCGGGGGTCGCTCGGCTGGGCTGGCGATCGGGATTGGGTTGCGGTGCGCCTGACGGCCGGGCAGCGCTACGAGGTCGCCCAGGACGGCGTGTCCCTGTCGGATCCCTACCTGCGGCTTTATGATTCGGGCGGTCGTCAGCTTGGCTACAATGACGATGGCGGGCCGGGGCTGAATTCCCTGCTGCGCTATACCGCCCCCACCACCGGCACCTATTACGTCGCGGCAGGGTCTTTCATCGATGGTTACACCGGTTCTTACAGCCTGTCGGTGGTTGACGCGGGCAGCATCCCGGACAGCAGCGGCACTCTGGATGAGCTGGCCCGTTTCCTGACCCATGGGTTCTGGGGCGGCACCTCGCGCAGTTTCGATACCAGCGGCAGCAACCAGATCACGGTGAACATCACCGCGCTCACCGAGGATGGTCAGAAACTGGCCCGCTGGGCCTTTGAAGCCTGGGAAGCGGTGGCCAATATAGATTTTGTCGAGGTGAGCGGCTCAGCCCGGATCACCTTTGATGACAGCGCCAGCGGTGCCTATGCCAGTTTCTCGACCAGCGGCTCCACGCTTCTGTCCTCCAATGTGAATGTGGGGACCAGCTGGCTGAGCACCTATGGCACGACCATGTCCAGCTATTCCTTTGCCACCTATATTCACGAGATCGGCCACGCGCTGGGGCTGGGGCACCAGGGGGATTACAACGGCTCGGCCACCTATGGGATCGACGATACCTATTCCAATGACAGCTGGCAGATCTCGATCATGTCCTATTTCGACCAGAACGAGAACACGACCACCAACGCCAGCCGTGCATGGCTGATTTCAACGATGATGTCGGATGTGGTGGCGATCCAGAACCTCTATGGCGCGCCCGGTGCCTCGAGCCAGACCGCAGGCAATACCACCTGGGGGGCAAACAGCACCCTGGGCGGCTATCTGGGCGATGCCATGGCCGCGCTGGAAAACAGCGGCAACGGGTCGATCAGCAACCGGTCGGTGGCCTTCACCATCTATGATCGCGATGGCCTGGACACACTCGATCTGAGCTACAACCGCACCCATGACCGGGTGGATCTCAATGACCAGAGCTTTTCGGATGTGAGCGGTCTGACCGGCAATCTTGCCATCGCCCGCGGCACGATGATCGAGTATTTCCGGGGCGGCAGCGGCAATGACACCGTGACCGGCAACGAGATGAACAACCGGATCTCCGGCAATGATGGCAACGACAGCCTGATGGGCGGGGACGGCTATGACACGCTGTACGGCGGCGGCGGCAATGACAGCCTGGCTGGTGGCAGTGGCAAGGATCTGGTCTCCGGCAATATCGGCGATGACAGCCTGGTGGGGGGCACCGGGGATGACACGCTTTATGGCGGTGACGGCAATGACACGCTCTACGGCA
>NZ_JBBVGR010000015.1:0-24497 GCF_038148855.1 Phycobacter sedimenti
CAACCAAAATCACAAAAACATATCAATGTAAGAGCGCCCTAAAGGGCGCTTTCCGCGTTTGGGCTTTCCCGTCGGTGCCACGCAAACCGCACAAGCGCGTTCTCACCTTGATGCATGGAACTGCACTTTCACACAGGCCTTTTGCCTTTCTGGCGGATTCGGTGATCCGTAGCGGCGCTGTCGCAAACCCGCTCGCCGTGCGCGCGCGGCAGCGATCGGTGGGGTGTTCGATAGCGGAAAATTCCCCAATCCGAGAAGCAATTCCGAGTTTATGCAGGCGACGACAAGACTGCCAAGACTTGGACTGACCAACTAAAAGTGAGCAGTGCGCACGATCGATTAGCAGATGCATTGCGACCGTCAGAACCAATTCACACTGTTGAGTAAGCAGGAACTATTCATGTCCGAACTCATGAACATCATGACGCAAATCATTGAGGAACCGACACTCGATCGAAAGCACCGCCTTTTTGCCAGCTTCATGGAGGGTGAATTCGGATACCGAGGCGTCAACTACGGGATCTTTTTGGATACACGATCTCCCCAAGCCATCTACAGCAACTTTGTCGCAAAACGCACAGGCTGGTCCTCGGAGTGGCGCGAAACGTACCGGAAGGAAGGCTATCATCGCAACGACCTTGCCATGATGATGGCAGCGGTCGCCTCGAAGCCGATCCTGCAAACCCGGTTTTACAGAATTCTGCAGCAAAACGAATTACCGACCCGCTACGCACAGGTCATACGTGGCGTGCAGGACTACGTGAAATGCGGGGTGATTGTTCCGATTTCTGCAAATGGATGCAAAGGGGTCATCGGGCTCTACGATCCGGAAGGTAACGGCGACAAGCATGACAAAAGGTATGGTCACTGCCGTTCGATCATCGAATCGCTGGCGAAACACCTACACTTGTCTTCCAACTGGGCAAGCGAGATCGTCTCCCAAACCGGATTGAGTGACATGAACTTGCGTGTCCTGCGCCTCAAGGCCAGGGGGATGCGTGTGAAGCAGATTTTGCACGAGATTGACCGCGACAATCCCAAGACGGTTGACAATCATATGGCCCGTGTCCGCAAGGCCCTCGGAGCACACAACGACGTCGAAGCTTTGGCCAAGGCCGCCACTTTGGGATTGTTGGGGTCATTCTGGGATGACCAGGGCGGGAATGCGGCTGATTTCCTCCCGAAATTCGTTCACGGGCATTGAGGGCAAAAGCAGTCCCTCCACGACCTCCAGCGGGCATTGGGTTTTGTTGGCCACATCAGCTGGTGACGGCTCTTTCCCTTTCCCGGACAGAATTGTCCCAAGGGTGCAGCAACAGCCATGCCAGGACTGGTGTATTGCATGAGGACTGAGAGGCTCTGGAACTCATCACGGAAACAAGGCGGGCCACCGGCGCGAAGTGCGGTGAGCAGATGCACGTGTCTGTACCGGTGCAGGTATCGCCGCACAAAAACCCGCTGCGAAATGCTGTCCACGAGCCGCAATCGCCATGCCGCACCCCATGGCGGGGCGCCAGGGATCGCGACTGATGTTATTCATCCTGATGACGAAATTTTGGTCGGAGTGAGAGGATTCGAACCTCCGGCCCCTGCCTCCCGAAGACAGTGCCAGCGCGGAAATCCCTTGAAAACAAGGAGGAAACACAAGGAGATTTCAAAGAAGCGCCCCGAAATGAGCAGTATTTACGGGGCCGCCCCATAAATGGCCTTTGGCGGCGAAACCATGATCACTCAAAAACCATCTGGCCTGGATCCCCACTGGTGATGAACTCGACAAGGTGTTCAACGAGATCGGACGGTGGCTCTCGCCCGATGGCGCACTCCCAGATGACACCCACCCGCCATCCGGCCTCCTGAAGGTCGCGGATGTTGCGCGCATCTCTTTCCACATTCTGGCGGAATTTTTCTGCCCAGAATTCGGCGTTGCTGGAAGGAGTTGTGGCTTTCCGGCACCCCGGGTGGCGGTGCCAGTAGCAACCATGGACAAACAGGACTGTTTTCCACCTCGGCAGCACGATGTCCGGCGAACCAGGCAGCTTTTTGGCATTCAGCCGAAATCGAAATCCTCTGCGGTGAAGGGCTTTCCGCAGAGCTACCTCCGGCCTGGTATTTCGACCGCGAATGCGCGACATCATCCTGGAGCGCACTTCAGGTGTGACTATGTCTGCCATGTAATCCCATTCTCGTGGCGGCAGGTTTGCCCTGGCGCACATCATGCTCTTGAAGATAAAAGAATAATACAATGAAGGGACGTAGATGAGCAGTGAATTCGCAATAATCGACCTGTTTGCGGGGCCGGGAGGGCTTGGTGAGGGGTTTACTCAGGCTGGCCGTAATGGAGACGTCAGCATGAAAATCCACCTGTCTGTGGAAATGGAGACCAACGCCGTGCAGACTCTGCGTCTGCGCTCCTTCCTGCGCCGCTTTGGCGATGAGTTTCCAGAGGAGTACTATGCGGCACTGAATGAGGGTGTGGAATTTCCCAACTGGTCAAAACTCTATCCGGAAGAATGGAGACACGCAGAACAGGAAGTTCGACAATTGGTTCTGGGTGAGCCCGGTGTTTTCGAGGAGATTGCAGGGGTACTCGACAAGGTTCGCGCAGACTTCCAAGGAAATACCATCCTCATCGGCGGACCGCCCTGCCAAGCCTATTCACTGGCTGGCAGATCGCGAAACAAGGGCAAGGAAGACTATGTCCTTGAGAACGACCATCGGCATTATCTCTACAAGGAATACGTGAACATCCTGGAGCGCCTCGAACCGGCTGCCTTCGTGATGGAGAACGTCAAGGGTATGCTGTCGAGCAAAGTGGATGGCGGCGGAATTTTCCACCGAGTGCTGGATGATCTCGCCGGGGCCGGACAAGGATACACCCTGATTCCGTTGGCTGCTCCGCCGCATCTCGGGTTGGGGCATCCTCCAGCGCGAGACTTCATTCTCCGCGCAGAAGATCACGGTGTGCCACAAGCTCGGCACAGGGTGATCGTGGTTGGCGTGCGGAAAGATGTCGCTGTAAAGTTGGACTTCGGAGAGGAGCCTCTCCTTGTGCGCAGAGAACTGCGGGCGACCGTCAAAGAGGCGCTCTCCGGAATCCCACAAGTGCGGAGTGGACTGAGCCGTGGTGACCAATTGGAAGCTTGGACAGAAACGGTTCGAGATCAGGCAAACGCGATTTCGGAAGCGGAGGATTTGCCTGAAGAGCTTCGAAAACGTGCTCGAAAGATTGCCACGAGCAGTGAGCTTCCATCGAAGCGACAGTCGCGAAGCTACTCAGACAGTCACGGACTTCCGAAGGATCTGGAAGATTGGCTATTGGACGAAAAGTTGGAGGCCGTCCTTCATCATGAAACCAGGGGGCATATCCCCGGCGATCTCGGACGATACCTGTTCTCTTCCATCTTCGCAGAGGAGCACCAGAAGGCTCCGAAATTGTCAGAGTTCCCTGAATTTCTGCAACCTGATCACAAGAACCGGAAAACAGGGCATTTTGCTGACCGTTTCCGGACTCAGGTAGGCAGTCGCCCCTCGACCACGGTGACGAGTCACATTTCAAAGGATGGACATTACTTCATTCATCCCGACCCGACACAGTGTCGATCCTTGACTGTCCGAGAGGCTGCGAGGCTTCAGACGTTCCCTGACAACTACTTCTTCCATGGGGGAAGAACTGCCCAATACCACCAGGTTGGAAACGCGGTACCTCCATTTCTCGCCTTTCAGATCGGATGTGTCATACGAGATCTGCTGGCTCGGGCGTGACCTGATCTTGGCTGTAGTAGATTGCTGCCAATTCAGCTTCCGGTACGCCTGACACCCGTGAGAATGCCTTCGTCACTTCTGTTTTGAGCTCTTCATTTGGTAGGAAGCCAAGATCAATGATCTCATTGTGGATGCGCAATAGTTTGGTTGCCCGTCGCATCACATCTTCCATTGCCGAACTGCCAATTTTCTTGGATGTTGCCACCCAACCTTCTGCGATGGCGCGCGTCAGCGATGCATCGGCACTGATCGATGGGCGCTCGAATATCTGGACCATTGCGTCTTCAGTTAGAGCAGCGAGTAAACCCCAACGGTCTTCGGCCCCTGATCCTCGATCCAGAACGACTCCTCGCATCCAAAGGCGTTGCAGTGTATTTCGTACACCGCCTTCGTATCTCTCTGCTTTTGCACCTGGAAAGCGCCACTCCACGACATCCGGCAGCATTACTCCAGAAAGGAAAGCCCACGTATCGTTGCGCAGAGCCTCTCCAGTCGCCAGTTCCGGGCATTGGGCAAGCGCAACGGCGCAATCCACATCAAAGGCAGCTTTGGCTTTCTGGCCCACGGCTTCAGGGAAGCCATGTTTGGCAGCGACTTCCTTGACCAAGTTAGAAATTCTTCCAGCAGCATTGAAATCTTGAGTGCCACCGCTGGCCGCAAATGAGATCATGGACGCATTCTCTTGCAGCATTTCAATGGCTGCCTTCGAAGTACGGGCGTTTCCTTTGACATGGCTCAGGAAGTTGCTCATCCCGAGCGCGTTCAGACGAGGTAGGAGGCTAACACGCGTCATGTTTCTTCTCCCAATCTCGCGGCCGCAAGTATTGCGGCACGAAACCGACCTGGAGCAACCTCTTTCAAAGTTCTGACCGAAGTAACCGTTTGTCCGGGGAATGCGAAATCAAGCCAGTTACGAACTTGCTGTCCGACCGAACCTTCCGGGCAAGTATCAAGGAGGTCGCCTGTTTCCGTATCGTCCAAAACGCTCTCAACCATCTGGGACATGACATCTCCAAGGATGGCTTGAAGAGAAAGGGGATCCCCGTCTGCAAATCTGGCTGCAAGGGTCTCGTCATCGGAATTGACGTAGACCCGAACTGAGCCACCAAAATCAGCCTCCAACTGGCCGGGCCTCCAATTCACGAACCAAGGGGCATCCTGCTGCGGTTGCCCTGAGAAGGCAGACGAGAAAGACAGCATCTCAATTGGGAACCGTGAGTCTCCGCCATCTTCCAGAAGGACATCCTTCCGTGTGTTCCACAGTCGGGCACCAAGCTCAGTGGGCGCCAAAGGCGAAGCAGGAGTTTCCGGTACCTTCTCCAATAGAATACTGCATTCGAGGCGCAATCGTCCGGAAAGCCTGGCGCCATAGAGTGTTGCCGAGACTTCGGCCTTTCCATCCTCATCCACCAATTCAACTGCTGCGCGCATCAGTCGCCTTGGCAAACTTCCGGCTCCGGTACCTACATTCAAGGCGATAGCCAAACCGAGTTGTTTCCTTGGAATACCCAACTCGGTTTCGACTGCGTCAAGGTCGATCTCGAAGCGCGTCCGAATTTCCAGATCACGCTCGTAGTCCCATGCTTCCAAAATATCAGGCGTCGGCTGCAATGGCTCACCTGGATCACCTACCATCCATCCCTGAAATCCAACGGCGCGATCCGAAAGTGTCAAAAAAGGGAAAGCGATGCGTTTGTTCATGTTGCCGCCCCCGTTTCTTCCAACTGGAAACGCACCCCAACAGCTGCTTCATCGGGCATCTGTATTGAACAAATCAACTTGCCGTCTTCGGCGCCGACACGAAGACGACCGCCTTCAACTTCATTGTCGCCAAGGGCAAGAAGTGAGATCTTGCCTTCGAAATCAACAGGTATTCCCGCAGTATCCGTTGCCCCTCCATCCATGACCAAGTGTGGTTCTGCCACGACGACCAAATCTGGGGCACCACCGTCATTCGTAAGGTCGGCTTCGAAAACTGCTACCTTGCCAAGGTGTTCATCCAGCTGGAGACCCACGAACCGAGGAGATGAAATGGCGCGTTTTTTGCGTGTTCCTCCCCCTGTCCGAGTACTGGTCGAGCGGCCAGGCCCTTTTGAAGAGGACTTGTCAAGAAGCCGTCCCATCAATCCTGCGGTCTTGGCCAGCGATGGGCCTCGATCTCCCCGGCCTGCCCCATTCACAACTGGATTCGCATGGGTTTTTGCAGCCTCTTTCAGATGTTTCAGGGCGACATTCACATATCTCTTGCCATACCCCGATGGGAGCATGTCTGGGATCCAATCGTCGTGCGCTGGCGGTTCAGCCTCGGCGAACGCACGTTCCACCTCGTCCTCGTCGGAACAAATGAAAACACCAGCCCACTCGAAGCGCTTGTCCGGATAGGGATCGCCTTCCAGGTATTTGACGACAAGTTCCACTGGTCGCATGAGTGCGATATGCGAAGCTTGTTGGGGAATAGATGTGCCACTTCTCAGAGCCACCGGATGGCGGTCAGCTTTCAGGCCCTTGCGAATGGACAGATTGCCCAGGAACCTGGCAGGGCGTTGACTTTTTATCTCATTCACACCTTCGCCTGAGCGGGCTTTCTTCAAGGCATCCGCGAACAGATCAAGTGGTGGGAATTCCTCCGGGGGGGGGGACGTGCACCGTTTCCCCATCCACTGTCAAATTGACCGTGAGTTTGCGATCCGGCGCTGTATCTTGGGTCATTCGAGGCCAGAAGTTCCAGAGAACGGACTCCAGAAGATCACCGGCCACATCAGTGCTTTCTCCAAAATGTGGCGCAAGAATCATGATGGTCGTGCCGGTTCGAAATGAATTGCGCTGCGGCAACCCTAAGTCGGCGGCCAACTCATCGGCCTCCGGCCCCTCAACAGGATCCACCCCCTGAGCTCCGTCTTGAACGCCCCACCAGTGGCGACCCGTAAAGCGCCTCTTTCCTTTTTCTGTGTCACCATTGAATGCTGCGCCCAAGTGACATGCCATAACGCGCCGCACGGGCGAGCCGCCATAGGTTGTCTGGCTATCCACAACGATCGTGCTACATGCACTCAAAGCGTATAGGGATGTCTTGCCGTACCCATAGGTGCCACCGCCTTGATGGGTGTCCCGGGCGGCACCAACGTTGCGCATGAAATTCACAAAATCCAAGTCTTCAGGCCCATCGGTTGGAGCATCTGCCCGTGTCGGACCGGCCAGGCCTGTCGTGTGGAAGTCGCAGATCTCGAACACTCGTACCGGACCATCATCAAGGTTGGTCCTCAGGATGTTTGCTGTTTCAGGGTCATTCGGCCTGTCCTGAAAAACCTTCGAAAGGAGAGTTGAGTATTCCGTTTCAGACAACACCCTCGTACGCAGCAGAATTTCCGGGCCCATCCCTTCGAGGGATGCATCCATACTATTTTGGACTGCCTCGCGGATTACCATGGGCAACAAACCGATAGCTGGGCGCCCCAAGAGCTTCTTGAAGCCTTCTGCAGCAATGTTCCCTGATGGCGCAAATGGCTCGCTGAAAAGCGCAAGCTTCGTCATTCCATAAATCTCCGAAAGACAGTTTCGTGATCTGATTCCAGCAGACGGTAGGCCGTAGCCGCTCCAAGATCGATTTCGTACGTCAGACCAGACACTCCGTCCGGTAGAGAGCCGTCAGGAAATGATGCGCTTGTAATTCGTGGAAAGGTCTCTCGGACTCGGTAGATATCAAGTTTTTCAACATTGAATGCGACCGAATTCCAAGCCGGGTCTTTTACATCCGAGCAGCCGATGTTCTCGAGACCCTCGTTGAGGCGTTCGGCGTCCACACCACTCTCTGTTATCCGTTCCACCACTTTTTCGATGGTTTCGCTTCCACCCTCAGTGCGCTCGAGCCTCATGTGTACGAGCATCATGCCACCTCCGGCCGGCGCTTCGAGTTGCTCCTCTCCATGGATTGTCACAGCGTGTGCATCGGCCCGAATTGAAGTTTTAACTTCTATGGCATGGGACCCTCTTCTGAAATCATGCCTCTGTTCCCAAGGGCCCATCCAAGTACTCACTGCTTCGGAAGACCGTTCGGAAAGCCTCTCAAGCACCAAAAGCTCCCCAAGTAATCCGACGAGGGTTGAAAGTTCGACCTCAATAGAGGATGGCCGTTCGAGAAGTTGACGAAAGTCCGAGATAGTTCCAGAGACTGCCTTTTCAGCCGACTCTCCATTTGCCACACGCGCCAAGGTCTCCGTCGCCAAATCTGCAAATACACCTGACAACCGCTTATCGAGAACCATCAGATCGATAAAACACATGCTTCGCCCATCCAAGACGTAGTTGGAAACACCCACACGCAAATTCCGGCTTTCACCGAGATCCCGTTTAACAATGCGGTTGCCAATGGGTATCAATAGCCTGGGCTCTCCGTCAGCTCCAAGCGCCCACAGAGCTTTGCCGTGACCGGCATCCACCTCAGTTTCAATATTGGGCACTTCCAGCCTACCATCACCATACCCATGCTGCTCGAGGCGCTTCCACTGCTTCGTCGGATTTTCCGGCATTTCAGGCACCTTCAACTTCCGCAACGGCATCAACTTCCTCTTCAAGTTGATCTTGTGAGGGAGCATCGAGATCCACTTGGAAGTAGCCCCCTGACCGATCTTTCAGACCGGGGAAGACGATGCCGAAACCGATCAAGTCGTCAGTTGCGTCAAGTGGAACGCGCGTTTTTGACCCCTCTTTATGTGGAGAAGAAGCATCAATGGGATAGACCAGAAGAAGTGGGATCGCTGGACGCAGACCTTTGTATGCATTCCAAGAATCCGGTTTTCCAGCAGAGGCTGCGGCCGAGCCTTCGACATCTATCAGAATGTCCCTCTTTGACATCAATGCCTTGATATCAGCGTAGCTATTAGGGCCATCTTTGAGGCGGGAACGTCGGAATGTGCTTACCGGCCCCAGCGGCCCCAGATCCTTTGAGGACGTCGTCTTTGTATTTGGGTTCAGGACCGCGACATTCCAGCTGGTGAGCGTGGGTTCCATCTTGTCCAAGTAATCCAAAAGGTGCTGCTTCTTCAAAGTCATGTGGTGTTCTGAAATATGGGTTTCACGAAGAAAGCGGCGCACGGCTTCAATTGGCACATTATGGAACAGGTAATCTTTGTCCATGTTGCGCTTCCCTTGCGCTGAAGCCGTATTGATCAGCTCGGCCGCTGCCCGCCAGTTTCCCTGAACAACATCCGCGGTCTTGTGATCGAACCGGATCGTTTGAACGTGTTCGCCTTCATAGCTCATGCTCGTTCGTAAAGCGTGTTTCATCTTGCTGGCAGATGTGATCGCCATGCCGGGAATTGCGCGGACTCGAACTGCAAAATCCACCGGGGTCAGATTGTGCTCCTGGTAATTGGCGATGTCGTCCCGAATTTCTTCCTCGATCGTGGCCAGTGAACGGAACTTCGAAACAAGATCGTCTGTCGTCCAGAGGCGTGGCAGGTCATCGTATCCGGGGCGATATCCAAACCATCTCCCCATCTGCAGCAACGTGTCATACTGCTTGGAAGTGCGTAAGAAGAAGGAAACGGCCAAGCCTTCGAGCGTGAGACCTCTGGCCAGAACTGTTCCACCAATTGCGATGTATGTCTTGGGACCGTTCTCATAATCAAGACGCATGTCGCTTTCGCCGTTTTCGACCGCGAACTCAAGCCTGTCGAGAACATTCTGAAGCTCTGAGCGAATTTCCTGAAGAGTTTCCGGAATGCAGTCATGATTGGCCCTGAAAGTTCTGGTCCGCTCATATTCGACCAGTTCGTCGAAACAGTCTGCCACTGCTCCATTTCCAGCAATCAGGTCCGAAGCCTCGGCATCAAGCCAGCTCTGCAGCAGTTCCGCCATGTAGCGATGTTGAATTACGAACTGAGACGAATGAACCAGCATGCTCATATGGTGGCCTTCGTGACCGCGAAGGCGTCTGATTGCGCAGGTGGCGAGGAACCAGAGAACCGCATTCTTCAGGTTTTCGGTCAATTCAGGACGAAAACTTTCCTTCTCTTTCATGCTGGTTGGGCGAAGTCGATCCTCTTCGCCTTGGACCAGAATGCGAACCATATCCTTCTCGCTGGAATCTGCGTCTGACGTGCCGAAAACGTCGCTTGTTCCGAAATACCCATTGGGCCTCGGCAAGCTCGTGATGAAGTCTTTCGGATACAAATCATCCAAGTCTGCAGGGTTGTTGGGATATGGATCAATGAACACATTGGCAAAGGGGGTAGCGGTGTAGCCCACGTACGAGACGGCCTGGAACCGGGCCAAGACCTCCCTGATGGCCTCATTGATCTTTGTCATGTCGTACTCGCCTTTGGCCGAGTTGACTGATGCTTGGTCACATTCATCATCAATGATCAGGACTTTTAGTTTGTCTTTGACCACTTGTGGCGTTTTGTCGATGGTCTTGCGTAGTGCGCGGAGACGACTGCCTTCCTTCTTCATGACGATAAACTGTGCGCCATCATCCGTGGGCATCGTGAAGGCTCGGTTGGTTGGCAGAGAGAAATCACCATCATCTTCGGGAGTCGTCAACGCTTCCCAAAAAATGCGGTGTCGAGCCACAACATCTTTCTCCAGGCGTCGCTGCGTCTGTGCCCTCAATTTGTTGGTGACGCCTCCGAGGATAATGATGAGATTGTATCCGGCATCAACCGCTTTTGCGATGACCGCCGTCATGTTGGCCGTCTTCCCAGACTGTACAAAACCTACAACAAGCCCGCGGCAAGAAAACTTCGTCTGTGAAGGATCACCCAGATAGGAAACTATTTCAGTTGATGTTTCATCAATAGATTTGACCGTATCACTGTCCCATTTCTTGGTGAATTCAAGGTAGTTGCTCAGTGCTGGCCAATGTCGGTCACTATTGCTCGGTCCGCTGTACCAATCTGTCCTCTCAGAGATGATCGAGTTTCGGCGTAAATATTTGACTGGCTTCTCTTCGGCCACCAGCCGAGCAACGGCTTCCGCAAGATCCGCGAGCATGTCGGGATCCAAGTTGAAACCATTTTCTTCATACTCCGAGCGGAGGTCTTCAGCTGCTTCCTGCGGGCCGTCAAAATTATGCAGTCGTTTCCGAATATTCTTTTCGAACCGATCAATTTGGCTCTGCACCACTCACCCTCCAAATTTCTAAAGACTTTTTGGAGAGGATAACCTTCGTCTTTACACGCTTTCAACTGAGAATGGATCGAATTTCCCAACTACTCACCTGAGGGTTCGTTTCTCTCATCTGGGTTGAGGGGCTGGAGCCCCAGAAAATCCCGGTCCGACTTCTTCGTGATCTTTTTGTGCAGGCGTTCAAGTGTGTTTTGACGTTTCTCCTCAGGCAGGCCCTCGAGCAGGGCCAGAGAGGCTATCCCGTAGAGCACCTTACGGCGCGTATCATCTTTGCGCTTCAGCTTTCTCGCCTGTGTCTGGAGGTCCTTGAGGCGCTGGCGGGCTTGTGCAATTTGCGTCTCGATATTGGCCATTTCGTTCTCCCGTATCGATGGTGGTCGAACAGGAAATGGCTCCCTGATCTCGCTTCTGCTCCAGTGGATTGAAAGGGGTTTCACCCAGCCGTCCTGAGGGCGGCCCTCGCGCGCCTTGAAAAGGCGATGCGCGCAGTTACGCAAACCCGGGGTTTGCCTGCGCGCCTCGCCGGCGGGGCTGGGGAGCGGATGCCGGGTTTGGGCCCGACATCCCATCCATGATACATCCAGCCTCCCGACTTGAAGTCGTTGTCCATTCTCGCGCTGACAACCGATCCGCCGTCAAATCCGCTGCCTACACGGCGCGTGCCACCTACCGGGACACACGCCTCGGCAAGCGGTTCTCCGGCAGGGCCAAGGGCGGGCTTCTGTCACACGAACTGATAAATTGGAGCGGACGGCCAGATGAACTCTGGAACGCCGCAGAACAGGCCGAAAACCGGCGTGATGCCCGCGTCATCCGGGAACTTCGCCCTTCCTTGCCGGCCGAGCTACCGCTGGCCGACCAGGTAAGGCTCGTCCGAGGGTTTTCTCTCTGGCTTCGAGACCAGTACGGCGTGGCGGTCCAGGCGAATATTCATGCCCCTCGCTTCAAGAATCCACGCCTTGAAAGGAAAGCACGGGCGAGGCGGTTCTTCCGAAAGAACCCGGAGATTTATGAAGCCGCTCTCTTCGACAGCAAGCGGACCAACCTGAATTTTCATGCGCATGTCATGATGACAACCCGTGAGGTTTGCCCAGAGACCGGCGAGTTCGGAACGAAGACAAGAATCCTCGATGACAAAAAAACCGGCCCGCAGGAAATTCTTCGAATTCGCCGGGAGTGGGAGAAACGGACCAATGCGGCATTGAAACGGATTGGTTCATCGGCACGGGTCGATTTGCGATCCTACAAGGATATGGCTCGGGCGGGAGATGCTCCGGCGGGCCTTGTCTCACAGGACCACCTTGGTCCGCGCCGGGCTGCGAGGTCACGCCGTCTTGCGGAAGACGGTGACGACACCAGCAAAGCCGGGCGGCGCCGGGCGGAAATCCGGGAGAACAACGAGAACCTCTGGGCGTCATGGCTGGAATTGCGGGCGCTCGAGCGCGAGAAAGACCGTCAGGTGGCTGAGCAACTCGCCCGAGATCGGGAAGAGGCCAGAAAGAAGAAAGCCGACGCTGAAAGGCGTCGGCTTCAAGATGTTCAGACGGCCGCAGATGCAGAGGCTACGCTGTCAGAAGCGACCCAGTTCGACAGTCTCAAGACGGACTCTGCTCTGGTCGAGGCGATTGCTTGGGCTTTGGGGCAGCAGGTCGAGACGCCTTGCGCGGAGCCGGAGTGGGCTTCTTCTTCGGTCGATTTGGAGACCTACGAGCCTCCGCCAACGCCACGGCAGCCGGAGCCGGTTCTGAAGCCTCAGGTTGTACGGATGCGTCGTCGGGGGCATCGGCATCTGTGACCTCTTTCTCGGCTTCAAGTTGGTCCAGACAATCGGTCAAATATGCGACCTCTTCTTCCAGCGCCTGAACCTTCTTCGCATGTTCGGCTTCCAGCATGACAAAGTCGCGTTCGCGGAGGGCGAATTGCCGGACATTCTGCTCTGTCATCCGAGCGATCTGCCCCCGAACGATGGTCTCCACACTCGCTTCAAGTGCAGTCACAGCTTTGCTGATCTGTTCATGTGTGTCGTCCGGCAGCGGGGTGTCCTGGGGCTGTTCTTCGTCCCTCGTTGCAAGGTGGTCTTCCCAGACCCTGCGAATCCGGGCGTAGTTGCCCTTGCCGCCAAAGGCTTTGTGGATGTCCGTGGCGGTGACCTCCCGGCCGAGTTTGGTCGCCAGGGTTCCACCAGTTTCGATGATCTCTTTATCGGAATTGAGGGGGGTGCGAGGCATGTCATACTCCTTTGTTTGTGACTGCAGGAGGGACCTGGGTCCGTTCCCGAAAACGGAAAATCAAACTTTCAAACTTTTTTTCGTCCGGCGTTGAAAAGTAAGGAATGCCAGTTGGTTGGTAAGTCAGTTTGTATGTTTGTAAGGTCTGAAAGTTTGTTTGTAAGTAAGTCAGATAAGTTTGTCTGAATGTCGCTGACAAACATTCTACTGCGCTCGTGGCTGGCCCTGATTTCAGCCTGAAAACCAATTCAAGCCGATTTTTTTCGTGATGTTGGCACGGGACGTAATTCCCTGGGATGAAGCATTCAGATCCCAGCGAATTCGCCCCGCTCGACCAGATTTCCGACCTCTCTGCCGAGGAATACTTCCGCCTGTTGCACCCCGAAAACTCCCGGGGCCGGGCGGCAGTGATGTGCAAGCTGGGGCAAAACGATGTGGAAACCCATTCCAAGGATAAAAATGCTCTCATCATGCTGATGCCGCAGTTCGTCGACCGAACCAGCTTTCTCACCCTCAACCGCTTCTGGAAGGGGCGGCAAGGCAGGCACCTGGCCGCGCTCAACGCCCTCTATGTCGACCTCGATTATTTCCAGATGCCGCACTGGCGAGGAAAGCCTCCGTCGGAAGTACAGAGCGCATTCTCTGCACATCTGCTGATCTCTGGCATGCCGCAGCCGTCGATCTTCCTGCAGACCGGTCGCGGCATCGCGGCCATCTGGCTGATCGAGGAAACACCGGTTTCGGCGCTCCCGCGTTGGCGAGGCGCGATTGGAGCCTTGATCGAACTCGCAAACGATTTCGGGGCGGACAAAGCCTGCAAAGATGCCTCTCGGGTGTTCCGCATTCCGGGCACAGTCAACGAAAAATCGAGCAAGGTTGTCCGGGTCACCGGCGGCTCTGGAGAGCGGTACTGTTTCGATGCTTTGGCGGATCAGATCTACAGCGCTTGTGGTCGACCGACCCGCGCGGAACTGCAGGAGCGAAAGAAACAGAAGAAACCGGAAAACACCCGCGCGGGTGCCGGGATGCCCCGGGGACTGACCCAGGCGGAACGTTTCAGGTTGATCCTCGATGATCTGGAAGTGTTTCGGGGCGCCCATGGCAGCGTGATCCCGACCGGCCTGCGGAACACCTGGCTCCATTTCTACGCGACTTGTCTCACCCACCTTCCCGGGGTTGCAGACATCGAGGGTGAGGTTCTGAGGATTGCTCAAGACGCGACACCGGGTCTGGAACCAGGAGAAGTTGATGCGATCGCCAGGCAAGCCATGGAAAAGGCCAGACTGGTCAGGACAACTTCCGTCTGGAATGACGGCCGATATCATTACAAGGGTGCCACAATCGCCGATAGCCTTGGCATCACGCCGGAAATGGCGCGCAGTCTCGGCCTTCAGCAAGTCATCCCGGCTTCGGAAAGAAGGCGCCGCAAGGCGGAAGCGGCACGGCAGCGCCGGGTCAATAATGGCGCCATGTCCCGCGAAGAATACGAGGCAAAGAACAACGCCTCCCGTAAAAGGCCCTGGGAAAAGCTCGGCATCGGGAGAACCAAGTATTATGAGCTGAAACGTGCCGGAATGCTCCCTGTTCTGGAGGCGGCTTGATGCCGGACAGGTCCGTGCCCGCTTCAGGGGCATAGCCAGCGACCCTGGGCGCAACAGGGGAAGAAAAGAGCCCCCACCCACCTCCCCAACGGCGCACACCAATGGCAATCAAGACATGGACCCTACGGCGGACAGCCACGCGGCAACAGCGCCGGCACAGACGTGTCCGGAGGAATTTCCGAGGGCTTCCAGGACGGCCGGGCATACCCTGGTGGATCCTGCATTTCCGATCGCACCCTTTGGGTCGAGGGCGCGACCGGAAACGCAAGCTCCTCAGGGACCGTATCAATACGGTTCCTCGTTTCGAGAGTGTGGGTGCCCGGGCCGGTCATGCGAGGCCGGTCCGGGATAGCTCGAATGCCCAGCCGGGTCTTGAAGCCGCGCGCAATCCCGCGCCCGGTAACAGAGGAGAACACCTCCATGTTCGACCTGATTTCCCCCGCTCACAGCGAGCTGCAGGATTTCCTGCGGTTTCATTCCGAGGCCCTCCAGAACGCATCGCTCCTGCTCGGTGGCACACCTGCCCTGAAAGCGACCAGCGCGCTCATTGATGATGTCTGCAGCGTCCCAGTGCTTAGCCGTCGCCTGCAACAAGGTCTGGTGCGCCTGCATGAGCTGCTTTCGCTCGAGCACGTTCATGATCTCGATCGACCGGAATCGTCGTATTTCGCGGATCTCGACCCTGCAGCTCCATATGTCGAAGACCTCTGCCTGCTCGCAGAATCCTTCCAGGATGTCCTTCTGCGGCTCGACGGTCGGCTGGACATCCCCCGCACCGCCTGAGCGCACCCGCCAGTGGATTCCTCCTCCGCTGGCGTCTTGAGAGGCCGCATGGGGCGGTCTCACCCACTGGAGGATCGACCGTGGATGAACAAACGGAACGCGAAACGCATGAACTGGTGCTGATGGTGATCACTCAAGGCCGCCTTCTGTCACAGGAGTGGCATGAAGTCGGCCTTGTGCCGCAGGGTACCACCAAGCCTCTCGTGCTCGCGCTATTGCGCAGCCTGGGTGAGCGCCATGACTTTCAAGAGATGGATGAAGAGCGCATCAACCTTTTGGGAGACCAAATCCGCCGTTTCACAAATCAGTATCGTGACGGCCTCGGTGACCGCGCCCTCGAAAGCGACCTTGAGACTGAACACATCTTCGACCTGAAAGCTATGGACCTGATCAATGTGGCTTGGCGATGGCGCCAATTCCGCAATGCCAAACGAGCGCTGGATGACAAGATTGCAGCGATCCGCGAGACCGAAAGACTGTTGACCTCGGTCTGAGGTATCAATGTCGTCCGGGTCTGAGTGCTTGGCGCCGGGCGAACGCAAAAAGTCTGGCGACTATCAAACCAAACAAACCCCGATTTCCCAAAATCGAAACGACCCCTTTTCCTGTTCGCGGGGCGAAATCCCCCCGCGTTCAACCGCAACAAATCGCGTTCGATGCGAGCAGGGAAAACACATGATGCAGGACTTACTCACTTTCAAACAGGCGTCGGAAATTGCCAATATGCCGGCGGCTGCTTTGGAAGAGGCTGCCTTCGATCATGGTCTGCTGGTCCAGATGGGGACACACAAACGTATCGAGCGCGACAGCCTCAAGGAGCTGTATAAAGCATGCCGCGTAAAGCCAAACCCGCCCGTCTCTACGAAAGGAAAGCCCGTGGTGGCCGCAAAGCGGTCTTTGTCATTCGAGATGGAAAATACGAAGAGTCAACGCGCACAGGATGCCGCAAAGAAGCTGAAGAGTATCTCCGGCAATACCTGAACGAGAAGGAGCGTTCGGCGCCTGCTGCTTCAGGCGACGAATTCGAAGTCAGTGATGCCCTGATCCACTATGCAGAAAATCAGGCACCTGAAACGGCAGATCCAGAACGGATCGGATACGCGATTTCGGCCCTGGTTCCGTTCTGGGCAGGCAAGTCGCTTTCAGATGTGAATAAAACCTCCTGCAAGAAGTATACTGCATACCGGCGAAACGGGCATGATGTTCAACTTGGGCTCAAGTGCATCCCAGTCGGTGACGGCACGATCCGCCGGGAGTTGGGTGCACTTCGTGCAGCCATCAATCTCGCAAAGGAAGATGGGTTGACGACGGCTTCACCAATCATTGTGCTGCCCCCCAAGCCAGCACCAAAAGAGGTATGGATCACTCGGAGCGAAGCGGCAGCTCTGATCAGAATTGCCCGTCGGCGTAAGGAGACGAGGCATCTGGCTCGTTTCATCTTGGTGGCTCTGTATACCGGCTCACGAAAAACCGTGATCCTGCGCCTCAAGTTCAAGAAGCACAGCAAAGGAGGATGGATCGACACGAAAAACGGAATTCTCTACCGCAAAGCCGAAAATGCCCAAGTAACGAGGAAACGAGCGCCCAACATTCGCATTCCTCGAAAGCTGCTCGGGCACCTGAAACGCTGGGAAAAAATCAGCAACCATAGTGTGGTCGAATTCGAGGGCGCTCAAGTCGGAAGCATCAAGACGAGTTGGAGTACTTTGCTGCGAACCGCCTTGGAGGAAGAGAAAGCTCTGATTGAAGCGAACAATGAGGCGCGGAAGAAAGGCCGCGAGGAAATTGAGGTGAAGACGGGTTTCGCGGAAAAACATGTCACGCCCCATTCTCTCAGGCATACTGCAATCACCTGGGCGATGCAGGCCGGCGCCGATCCTCAGAAATCCTGTGGGTTCTTCGGGGTATCTTGGGATACCATGAATGAGGTCTACATCCACCACCACCCTGATCACCAAGAAGATGTGATTGAGGCGGTGAACAAAGGGGGGCGGAAGTGATGGCATGAGGCGGCTGATCAGCCGCCTCGCTAAAGGAATTGTTCCGATCTGGAATGTAAGCGAAGACCGGAGGCTGTTAGCTGTTGGCTACCTGCGCGTCACGGTATCGTTCCGCCTGACGTTCGAGGCGGTTGAGTGTGTTCCGGTCAAGCTGAAGTTCTATGATCAGTTCATTCACCAGAGCTTCTGGCTCCGGCGGAGGGGGGGGGCGTGGATGCGCTCTCGGTTCCATAGAACCCTCTCCAGCGGTGCGATGTCGATCATAGCGTGCTCAAGAGCTTCAATCTCGGCTCGCGTGCCGGGAAGTGGCATCCAAGCAGCGCGGCAGTGTTTCCGGATGAAGGCGTTTCGGAGTTGTTTGGCGGCATGTCGGTCGGCCATTTCCTCGAAGTCTGAGCTCTTGGGGCCACGATACATGCGTCCCGTGTTGTAGGCCCAAGAGAACTTGTGACTGTGTGTCTCTGTCCCCGTGGTATGACGATTCTGGATGCGGTCGCGGAAGTCCTTATTTTCTGTGCTTCCGATATACCGGAAGCAATGCTCATGGTCAGCCAGGGCATAGATACCCTTCTGCCTGGGAATGTTTACAAG
Source organism: Phycobacter sedimenti (assembly GCF_038148855.1). Taxonomy (NCBI): domain Bacteria; kingdom Pseudomonadati; phylum Pseudomonadota; class Alphaproteobacteria; order Rhodobacterales; family Roseobacteraceae; genus Phycobacter; species Phycobacter sedimenti. The sequence continues at coordinate 18,091 of NZ_JBBVGR010000015.1, forward strand.
ATGTTGGAGTGGTAGCGCGTGTAGCGTGGTTATTGCGCTCAAGGGCGTCATGGCGAGCATTCTCCTTTAGGATCCATCAGTCCAAACCCGGAAACTCTGTCAAGCGTTCGCCATTCCTTCTGGTGCCGAAGGGGGGGCTTGATAAGCAGAAAAAAATCGAACATTTTGATTTCACGTCAAAAAAACAACATTGAATGGTGGTTGTTGAATGCCAATAGATTTGTTCTCAGCATTGGTCTCCGAAGAAAAATTACATCCGAATTTCAAGAAACTCCTTGAAGACGATAGCGACGATGTTCGTGCAGTGATTCAATCTTGGAGTGCCGGATTTGAAGATCGAGATGGAAAATTTGCTCAGGAATTTCAAACAACTTTTAACTCGTCGTTTTGGGAGCTGTATCTGTTTGCGGTTTTGAAGTCTCTGCATTTGGAAGTCGAAGGAAATCACCATGCTCCGGACTTCGTGGTGAAAGATGTGCCTGTTGCCATAGAAGCTACAATTGCCAGCCATGCGGCTGATGGCGTTCCAGAATGGGAAAAGACTGTTGGGGCGGTGACTGACTTGGATGTTCTGCGCTCCCAAACTAACGCAGTTGTACGGGCTTCAAACGCCTTCCATTCAAAATCTCGAAAGTACCTCGACAGGTACCAAAGGCTTGAGCATGTGAAGGGAAAATCTTTCGTGATTGCGATTGCCAATTTCGGGACCGAGGACTTTTTTATGCTGGGGGACGTCGCAATGCAGTGGCTTCTCTATGACGTAGCTGCGCGGGGTGACGTCAAAAAAACGAATGGAGCATCAGTCCCGCTGGGATTGTTCAATGATGCAGAGTTCTCCCACATAAGCGCCGTCGCCTATTCCTCCACGGCCACATGGGGAAAGGCAAGGGCATTGGGCGAAGGAGATGATGCCTCAGTGTTTCAAGCCATCCGGATCAAAGACAACACGACCTCAATCCGGGTAGCGGCAAAAAAAAGCGAATATCATGAAAGTTTGACAGATGGTCTCCGCCTCTTCCTCAACCCTTACGCTGATCATCCTCTGGATGTCTCGTGTATCTCTGACCCTGGTATTCGGATCTTCGATGCCAACAAAGACGGGTCATACTATGTCACTTGTCATCCGGACGGCGATCTTTGCATGAGGCAGGTAATGAGGATGAACGTTGTTTCTGAGTAAAGGCTTCGTTCTCTGGTCCAAGAGCAGGTACGCGGACACTCAATCTTTGGTGGGAAAGGCTGTAGCCGGGGCCGGCTCCAGAAACAGCCTGTGCCGGAATTAAAAAAGGCGCCCTTGGGCGCCTTTTTTAATTGGTCGGAGTGAGAGGATTCGAACCTCCGGCCCCTGCCTCCCGAAGACAGTGCTCTACCAGGCTGAGCTACACTCCGACCGTGGCGCGGGGTTATACCCGGCGGGCTGCTTTTGCAAGCGCATTTGTCAGGGTTTTTACGCTAACCGCCAAATAGAAACGCTTGCCCCTGCCTCCGTGCAAAGCCATCCTGAGGGAAAAACGGCGTTGCGATGACAGCAGACTATCTTTCGGTTTTGGGCGGGATCGGCATGTTCCTTGTGGGCATGAAGATCATGACGACGGCCCTGCGCGATGCGGCAGGTTCAAATCTTCGTGCCATTCTGACCCGCTTCACCACCACCCCGTTGAAAGGTGTGGCGACCGGAACCCTCACGACCGCCGTGATCCAGTCCTCCAGCGCCACAACCGTTATGACGGTCGGATTCGTGGGAGCGGGGCTTTTGACCATGCCGCAGGCGCTTGGCGTGATCTACGGAGCCAATATCGGCACCACGGCGACCGGCTGGCTCGTGTCCATCCTTGGGTTCAAGCTGAAGCTTGGCAGCCTGGCGATGGCGGGCCTGCTTGTCTCTGGCCTTGCCGACCTTTTGGGACGCGGGGTCGTCGCCCGAACGGGACGCGTGATGTCCGGCCTGTGCCTGTTGTTGATCGGCTTGGACCTGATGCAATCGGGCATGTCGGATGTCACGGGCCTGATCACGCCCGAGATGCTGCCTGCCCAGACACTTTGGGGGATGGTGCTGCTGGTCGGCCTTGGCGCCGGGATCACGATCATCATGCAGTCTTCTTCTGCGGCCATGGCCCTGGCCCTTGTGATGGTGCAGGGCGAGGCGCTGACCATGTTGCAGGCGCTGGCAATCGTGATCGGTATGAACGTCGGCACCACCTTCACCGCCATCCTGGCGGCCTTGGGCGGTTCGCGACCGATGCGTCAGACCGCCCTTGCGAATCTGATGTTCAACGTCGTGACCTCCTGCGTGGCTTTCGCGATCCTTTTCCTGGGCGCAGCATTGCTGTCTGATCTGGAGGCGACCGTTGGCGCAGTGACGACGGTTCTTCTGTTTCATATGGGGTTCAACATTCTGGGGACCGCGTTGTTCCTGCCGGTGACCGGGGCCTTTGCCGCGCTCATCGCCCGATTGGTGCCGGACCATCCCGCAGCGCCTGCGATCGATCTGGACCGTGCCCTCGTGCAGGATTCGGGGCTTGCCATCATGGCAGCAGCGGCTGCAGCGACCAGCACTTTTCAGCGTATGACCGAGGCCCTGTCCGCGGCCTTGATCGCGCCTCCTGACTATCGGCCTTTGGCGGCGCTGGGGCCTCTGCGGGAAGCTCTGCCGCAGTTGACGGAGTTCCTTGCCGATATCCGCCTGCCAGAGGGGAGAGAGGACCAGGAAACCGCCTATGGCGCCCTTTTGCATGAGACGGATCACCTGTTGCGCCTGATGGAGCGGTGCAAACAGACAAGCCAAATCTCGGACCTTTTGGACGATCCTCTACTGCGCCGCCCGGCACAGGCATTTGCCATGGCCCTGGCATCTATCGCGGATGAAAGTGCAGATCTGGATCAGGCCGCCGCTCGCCTCCAACGGCTTGCGGCGCTGGTGGAGCGGCGCACCAGACGCCACCGGCGGGCGCTGATGCTGGGTGAGCATGCAGGGATGTACAAATTGTCCGAGGTATTTGCCCATACGGATGCGATGCGGTGGCTCCAGCGCAGCCTGCATCATGCAGAGCGGATCGCGCACTATGGGCATGTCGTGCGCGACGCGTTGGCTGCGGCAAAACCTGCTGCCGCAGCCGAACCTGTCGAGACGCCTTAGAGGCTTGCGTCAAGCGCGGCGACGACGGCATCGCCCATTTCGCTGGTGGAGACGGGATCAACGCCTTCTTCGCCCAAAAGGTCGGCCGTGCGCACGCCATCTGCCAGAACCTTTTCGACAGCGGCTTCGAGGCGGTCTGCCTCGGCACCCATGTCGAAGGAATAGCGCAGCGCCATGGCAAAGCTGAGGATACAGGCAATCGGGTTCGCCTTGCCCTGGCCGGCAATGTCGGGGGCCGAGCCGTGCACGGGTTCGTACAGAGCCTTGGGGCGGCCATTGGCCATAGGCTTGCCAAGGCTCGCCGAAGGCAGCATGCCAAGAGAGCCGGTCAGCATGGCTGCAGCATCGGACAGCAGGTCGCCAAAGAGATTGTCGGTCACGATCACGTCGAACTGCTTGGGCCAGCGGCACAGCTGCATGGCGCCTGCGTCAGCATACATGTGGGACAGCTCGACCTCGGGGTAGTCCTTGGCCACTTCGGTGACGACTTCGCGCCACAGGATGCCCGACTCCATGACGTTGGCCTTTTCCATCGAGCACAGCTTCTTGTTCCGGCGCATGGCCAGCTCGAAGGCCGAGCGGGCAACGCGGTCGATCTCGCTCTCGGTGTAGCGCTGGGTGTTGATGCCGACGCGCTCGTTGCCTTCTTCGATGATGCCGCGGGGCTCGCCAAAGTATATGCCCGAGGTCAGCTCGCGTACGATCATGATGTCGAGGCCGGCAACCACGTCTTTCTTCAGCGACGAGAAATCCGCCAGCGCGTCAAAGCACTGCGCCGGGCGCAGGTTGGCGTAAAGGTCCATCTCCTTGCGCAGGCGCAGCAGGCCGCGTTCCGGTTTGACCGAGAAATCCAGCACGTCATACTTGGGGCCACCCACGGCGCCCAGAAGCACGGCGTCGACCTCTTGCGCCTTGGCCATGGTGTCGTCATGCAGGGGCGTTCCATGGGCGTCATAGGCGGCGCCGCCGACCAGATCCTCGCTCACATCGAACTGAATGTCGCGCTTGTCGCCGTACCAGCCGATGACCTTGCGGACCTCTGCCATGACTTCGGGGCCGATGCCGTCACCGGGCAGAATCAGAATCGATGGGTTGGACATGCGCTTCCTCCTTGAAATAGCTGCAGACGGGGTACTCTTCGCAAAGGCCAGCGTCAATAACGCGCCCTTTGTTATTAAGGGGCCGTCGCGTCTTTTGCGGCCCGTTCGAGGCCCTGCGCCAGCCCGTCCCAGACCGCTCGGATGCGCGGGGTGTGCCGCATGACGCCATGGGCAGCCAGCCAGACCGGCAGCGGGGGCAGCGCAAAGTCCAGATCCAGTTCCTCAATCTGGGGGTCCGACAGGGCCGGACCGCGCTGCGAAAAACCGATCCCGCAGCCCGCGCGCAGCAGTTGCCAATAGGCCGACTGGTTGTCGCAGCGAACCGCAAAGCTGTGCCGGTCGGCCTGAAACCCCATGGCGGCCATGGTCTTTAGGATCAGATCGTCTGCATCATACCCGATCAGGTCATGCTGCCAGAGTTCCGCTGCCGTCTTTGGGCGCCCGCGCTGCGCAAGGTAGCTTTTGGCCGCAAAGATCCCGAGCGGCAGATCAGCGATATGGCGGGTGACGACATCGAGTTGCGTCGGCCGATACATGCGCACTGCGATGTCTGCGGCGCGAAACACCAGATTTTCGGAGGCATCGCTGGGCACCAGTTCCAGCTCGATCCCCGGCTGGGTGCGGCGGATCTCGGCCAGGATGGGCGGCAGCACGTAATGCGCAGCAAAGACGCTGGCGGTGATCCGCACCGTTCCCGTCAAGTCCTGCGACTGGCCGGCCGCTGACAGGCTGATGGCATTCATGCGATCATTGATCTCTCGCGCCAGCGGCAGCAGTCTTTCACCCTGTGGCGCCAGAGCCAGGCCGCGCGGGTGGCGATGGAACAGGCGCTGGTCCAGTTCGCGTTCCAGCGTCTGGATATGGCGCCCAAGGGTGGGCTGACTGCGCCGCAGCCGTTTTGCGGCCGCCGACAGCGAGCCGGTTTCGGCGACGGCCAGAAAACTCTGGATCAGGGTCCAGTCGGTCAATGCAGGGTTCTCCATCCATAAATGAATGGCAGATCTGCAGATCCATGCAATATGAGTGATGCAATCCCCTGCTTATTCTGGGGCCGTTCAGGATGAAAGGAACCGGTCATGCCCCGCAATGTGCTTATCCTTGGTGCCACAGGCCGGTTCGGCCGCGCTGCATCCCACGCGTTTCGTGCCGCAGGCGATCACGTCACGGCCTTTGACCGCAAAAAAGACGATCTGATGCGATCAGCGGTGGGCAAGCATATCATCGTTGTGGGCTGGAACCCGGCATACCCGGATTGGGCCGAGCAGGTGCCGCGGCTCCATGCGCAGGTGATTACGGCGGCGAGGGCGAGCGGCTCCACCGTGATCGTTCCTGGTAATGTCTATGTCTTTGGCGCTCAGACCCCGACACCATGGTCAGAGCACTCGCCACATGAGGCGCAAAATCCATTGGGCCGCATTCGGATTGCGATGGAGGAGGCCTATCGCGCTTCGGCTGTGCGGACGATCCTTCTGCGGGCCGGAGACTTTGTCGATACCGAAGCATCAGGCAACTGGTTCGATGCGGTGATGACGGCAAAACTGGCCAGGGGGAAGTTTGTCTACCCCGGCGTTCCTGATGTTCCCCACGCCTGGGCCTATCTTCCCGACATGGCGCGGGCGGCGGTGGCATTGGCAGATCAGGCAGACCGCCTGCCGGTCTTCGCGGATATTCCCTTTCCCGGATACACGCTAAGTGGGCGCGAGTTGCATGCTGCCGTGAACGCCTGCCTTGCCGTGCCTGTTGAGCTCAGGCCCATGTCCTGGCTTCCTCTCCAGCTTGCACGTCCGTTCTGGCCCTTGGGGCGTGGCCTTCTGGAAATGCGCTATCTTTGGAATACGGCCCACAGCCTTGACCGAACCCTGTTTCAGGACCTGCTACCGGATTTCAAGGAGACACCGCTGTCAGAGGCTTTGGTTGAAATTTTGCCCAAGTCCTTGATGCGATAAAGACATGTGCAGGCATGCACTCCCGCCCCCGCAGGTGATCTGGCCTGCGCCAGATCCCCTTGGCGGGGGGGGGGGGGGGGGGGGGGGGGGGGGGGGGGGGGGGGGGCGGCCCCCCCCCCCCCCCCCCCCCCCCCCCCCCCCCCCCCCCCCGGGCGCGGGGGGGGGTGGGGAACCCCCCCGCGCGCCCCCCCCCCCCCACAAACAAAAAAGCCCGGTGCTACGCCG
>NZ_JBBVGR010000016.1:0-21213 GCF_038148855.1 Phycobacter sedimenti
TGCCGTAGAGCGTGTCATTGCCGTCACCGCCATAAAGCGTGTCATCCCCGGTGCCCCCCACCAGGCTGTCATCGCCGGCCCCGCCATGCAGCTGGTCGGTGGAACTGTTTCCGAACAGGCTGTCATTGCCCGCATCGCCCCAGATCCGGTCGGCGCCCGCTTCTCCGTCCAGGAGGTCATCGCCCAGGCCGCCATACAGGCTGTCGGGGCCGGCACCCCCATAAATCTGATCAGGGCCATCCTCCCCAAAAAGCTGGTCGTCGTCGTCCTCGCCATAGAGATGGTCCCGATCGCCGCCGCCATAAAGCAGATCGCCGCCGCTGCCCCCCCAGAGACTGTCCTCACCGTCCTGGCCAAACAGCGTATCCGCGCCGCCCATCCCGCGCAGCTGGTCCGGCCCTGCCGCGCCGAGCAGTTGCTCGTCACCGTCGCCTCCGGTGATTTGCCGGGGCGTCTGGGCGGGCAGGGGGGGACGGTAGAGGCCAAGCAGGTCGGAGCGGAGGAAATCCTCATAGGTCAGGCTGCTGCCATCCGAGGTGATCAGGCGCAGCTCATGCCCCCCGAAAGAGAGCTGCGCGCCATCGCTGCGGGTGGTGATCTGCACTTGCGCCACCGACCGGAGCCCCTCCCAGGCCTTGAGGTCGATGCGATCCTCCTCAAGGTCGAAATCCATCACGGTACAGTCGGGGTTGCTGTCGGCCTGCAGGACAAAGATATCGCGCCCCCCGCCGCCAGAGAGCCGCCCCTGGGCCGCACCGCCGATCACGATATCATCGCCGCTGCCCCCTGAAAGCTGGCTGTCGCCGCCCGCCAGGATCGCGCCGCTTCGGGCGATGTCGATGCCCAGATGGGTGACGCCGGGCTCGGATTCCGAGGTGGCAAGGACATTCAGCCGGTTCCCCACCACGGAAAGGGCGAGGCCATTGACATTGTCGAGCCCCAGCGCCGCCGTATCCGCGATGCTGTCCAGCGGGATCAGGCGGCCACCGGGCAGGAGCGCAAAGAGGGTCAGCCCGTCGTCGCTGCCACCGGCCACCACATAGGTCCAGCCTGCATGGGTGATGCTGTTCAGCACCTGAACCCCGGCAAAGCGGGTCTCCAGCGTGTCGCTGAGATGATCCCGCAAGGACAGGCGTCCGTCGGCCGCCACCGCCATCACCGAGAGGCTGCCCGAGCCGGCCGCGCCCACCAGCAGCATCGCCTGCCCGCCCACCTCTGTGGCATGCAGCGCGGTGGGAAGGTTCAGGCCCACCCCTTCGGCGGCACCCAGGCTGGCGCGCAGGTTCAGCTGCCCCCCCGCGGTCAGCGCATAGCTGCTGATCCCGGATTCGCTCTGGGCGGCGGTAAAGACATAACGGGTGCCCCCCAATTCGAGGCTGGCCATGGCAGAGACATCCCGGGCGTAGCTGCTGCCGGTGTCGCTGCGCCATTGCAGGGCGCGCAGGCTGCCATCTGCCAGCCGTTCGAAACTTTGCAGCCCCGGAAGGCCCGCGCCCGCCGCGACCAGAAGATCGCGGCCCCCCACCGGGGCAGAGAGGACAGAGGCCAGATCGCCGGCAAATCCCGACTGGCCGGAATAGAAGACCTCGGAGCGGCTGATCCCGAGGGGGCCCTGGTTGCCGACGGACACAAGCCGGTCCAGAGCTGCCCCTTCCAGGATGAATGTGTCGCTCTGAATGCGGGCCAGCACCGACGGGCTGTCGGTCTGCCGGGTGCCTTGCAGCTGCACCCCGGTGCCGGACAGCGCAAAGACATGCACGGCGCTGCCGCGCCCGGCGTGCAGCTCCAGCAGCTGCCCTGCCTGCGCGCTGACAAGAACCGGCGCCGTTGCGCTGTGATACTGTGAAGGAAGGGCGGCGCGCCCCAGAACCGCAAACCGTGTCATCGACCTATCTGACCTGTGAACAACAGGAGAACAGGGTGATCGGGCCGGGTTAATCCGGGGTGGAGCCGGTCGTGGTCAAAGCGTCAATTATACTTAGGATTGTTTCTATTTCGGGTCCAATGGGGTGAACAAACCGGGGGCGTTCCGGGATCATCGGGCCTTTTTCATGTTGCGCGAGTGCAGGGCGATCGCCTCTTCCACGTCGTCGAAATAGGTCACTTCGCCATCCTCCAGCACCGCGCCGGCATTGCAGAGGTTGCGCACCTCGAGCAGCGAATGGGTGACCACGATGGCATTGGAGTGCTGCATGCGCGCCTTGAAGATGGCCGCGCTCTTGCGGCGAAAGGCGCTGTCGCCGACCGAGGTCACCTCGTCCACCAGGTAGGTGTCGAATTTCAGCGCCATGGAGATGCCAAAGGCCAGGCGCGAGCGCATGCCCGAGGAATAGCTGCGCACCGGCATGTACAAATGGCCACCCAGAGCCGCGAAATCGGCGACGAAATCCAGCAGCTCATCGGTGTCCACGCCATAGATTCGGGCCACGAAACGGGCATTCTGAGCCCCGGTCAGATCGCGGTGAAACGAGCCCGCGAACCCCACCGGAAAGGAGACATTGCCAGAGGAGATGATACGTCCCGAATCCGGGTTCATCGTGCCCGAGATCATCTGCAACATGGTGGATTTGCCTGCCCCGTTGCGCCCCAGCAGGGCAAGCGACTTGCCCTGCGGGATGGTCAGGTTGACGTTGCGGGCCACGAATTTGCGCCCGTTGGGGGTGGGAAAACTCTTGGTCAGATTTTCCAGCTTGATCATGCTCTGCTCTCTTCCCGCCGGTCAGTGCCCGTCCCGACTCAGCGCCTGTCCCGAAGCGAGTAGTAGATCAGGGCCGCGGTACTCCAGCCGATGAGCAGGAACAGGACGGTCAGCCCCATGAGCAGCGGGCGGCGCGGGTATTCCGCGCTTTCGGCCAGGGTGGGATGCAGATAGGCCGCCAAGTAGCGGCTCTGACGCTGCGCCTGGGCGAGGGCGGCATCATAGTTCGACAGGGCGCCCGTGTATTTCTTCTCGGCAAATTCGCGGTCCACCATCAGCCGTTCGAACTCGGCCACCAGGGTGGCATAGTCTTCGCCCGAGGTGGTCTCTCCGCCGCTGCCGAACTTGTCGCGCTCGGCATCGATGCGGGCGCGCAGGGCGGCGATGCGCTGTTGCGATTTCTGCAGGCGCGGGTCGCTCTCCTGAACCGAGGTGATCAGCAGGTCGTAGTCGATCAGCTCCTTGCCCAGCTGCTGCTGAAGGGTGTTCAAAAGCCCCATCTGCACCTGGATATCGGCGCTGGGGTCGACGATCTGCGTGCGCGAGCGGAAAGCGGTCAGGGCCTGGCGGGCCTGTTTCAGCTGGGTCACCGCAGCATCCAGCTCCTCGCGGGCATAGCGGGTGGCATCCTCGCGGGCGATCGCCGAGAGCATGTTGATCATCTCGCTGCTCTCGCGGAAGATTTCCCGGGCGATGGCGCGGGCCTCTTCGGGGGTGAAGGCCAGGACCTTCAGCTCGATCAGACCGGTGCCGGGCGCATAGGAGATCAGCACCATGCGCTGCCAGTACTCGACCAGATCCTCGATGGTGCTGTCCGGCGCCAGGGAAAAGACCGGATCGGTGGTGTAGTGACGACTGTAGAGACTGTGCAGGTCCAGCGTCTCGTCGACCCGTTCGACCAACTCCTGGGACTGGATGAATTCGAACAGGATGTCGCTGTCCGAGGAACTCGAGCCGGAAAAGGCGCCAAGGCCGCCCAGCAGTTCCACCGCAGAAGGGGTGTCTTCACGGCGCACGGTGAAGCCGACGCTGGAGGTGTACTGATCCTCCGCCCGGGTCCACAGGTAGCCGCCGGTGAAAAAGCTGGGCAGGATCACGCAAAGCAGGAAGCTGAGCAGCAGCATCCAGTGACGGCGCTGGCGGCGCGCCGGGCGGGCCGGGGCATAGACCGGGTCGGCAGGTTGTGCCGGAGCCGGTTTCGGTTTCGGCTTGGGTGTCGGTTTTGCTTTGGGGGCCGCGGCCGCCTTTGGCTGTGGGGTCGGCTTGGCGGGCGCCGCTGCAGTATCGGTGGGCGCTTTGTCCGCCTCACCACTTGCCTGTTTTGACGCGGCGGGATTTGATTGATTATCAGCCAAGCCTATGGTCCAAACGATTGTTTCCGAAACAGCCTATCAAATTTCACACGCCGCGCGAAAGTACCAGCCTTAATGACACAGCCCCCGACAGCAGATGTGCCTGAAACCCGGAGCATACCGCCAGCGATCACCCCTTCGGTGCCGCTGGACCTGCGGTATCGTGGGATGCGCACCATTGTCGCCCTGATCCTGCGCGAGATGTCGACCACCTACGGGCGTAGCCCCGGTGGTTACATCTGGGCCATCCTGCAGCCGGTGGCGATGATCGTGATCCTGACCCTGGCCTTTTCGTTTCTGCTGCGCGCACCATCGCTCGGGACCAGCTTCGTGCTGTTCTATGCCACGGGTTTCATGGTGTTGCGCCTGTTCCAGGAGGTCTCGACCGCGGTGGGGCTTGCGATCTTCTTCAACCAGGCGCTGCTGGCCTATCCGCGGGTGACCTATGTGGACACCCTGGCCTCGCGCAGCATCCTGGCGGTGCTGACCCAGATCATGGTCTCTGCGATCATTTTCACCGGGGTCTTCATCGTGGAGGATGTCCGCGTGATCCTGGATTTCGGTCCGATCCTTCTGACCTATGCGATGACTGTTCTCCTAGCTGTCGGAATCGGCACCTTCAACGCCTATATGATGTTCTCCTTCCCGGTTTACAGGATGATCTGGGGGGTGCTGACCCGTCCGCTGATGCTGGTGTCCGGGGTCTTCTACATCTACGAGGATCTACCCATGGTGGTGCAGAATATTCTTTGGTTCAACCCGCTGATCCACCTGAGCGGGTTGATCCGCACCGGGTTTTATTCGACCTATGATCCGGGCTATATCTCGCTGGTCTACGTGGCGCTTCTCGGGGTGGTCCCCGGGTTCTTTGGTATCCTGCTACTGCGCAAGTTCAGCAAGGACATCCTGTACAAGTAAGTCAAGGACACCTTTCCGTAGGGTGCGGCAGAATGACAAAAGCCGCGCCCCGGCTAGGGGGGCACGGCCTGTCTGATGATGCGCTGTCCCCGCTGTTGAGGCAGGGCAGGGGCTTACTCGGCAGCGGTCTCGTGATCCGCCTTGACCCATTTCAGCTTGTCGCGCTGGACCTGCTCGACTGGCAGGATTTCCTGGCCCTTGTAGGCCAGCGCCTTGTCCACGTTCTTCAGATCGCGGCACAGGCGGCGCAGCCCGTCGGGCTCGAGGCTGGCGGCGTGATCGGTGCCCTTCCAAGTCCGGTCCAGGGTGAAGTGACGCTCGATATGGGTGAACTTGCCCTTGCCGTCCGCCTCCATGGTGCGGCCAACCGCCAAGGCGGCCACATCGGCGGCAATGCCCAGGTGGTGACCGGAGAATCCGATGCCTTTGACGGTGGCGCCGAATTTCTCCATCAGGTTGCGGATTTCAAACAGGCAGATGTCCTCGAAGGCCACCGGGTAGCCCGAGGTGCAGCTGTAGACGACCAGATCCTTGGCGCGGCCGCGCTCGGCGTAGAAATTCACCAGATCGACGATTTCCTGGCCGGTGGACATGCCGGTGGAAACATGGATCTCGCCCGCGTAATGCTCGCAGAGATAGCCTTGCAGGTCATAGTGCTGGTTGGTGGCCGAGGGGATCTTCAGCAGCGGCGGGTTCAGCGCGGCCATTTCCTTGGCCGAGGTCAGATCCCAGACACTGGTGGAATAGGCGATGCCGTTTTCCGCACAGCACTCGATCAGCTCTTTATGCTGGTCGGTGTCGAATTCCAGGAACTCGCGGTGGGCGCCATAGGTGTCCCCGTAGGAGTTTGCCGGGTTGGGGTGCGGGGTGCTGTATTGCTCTGCGGTGAGGAGTTCCCGGTTGTGACGCTTCTGGAACTTGGCGATGTCGGCCTTGCAGACATGGGCTGCGACCCGGATGAGCTCCTTGGCAAGCTCCATTTCGCCTTTGTGGTTGCATCCGATCTCGGCGATAACCTTCACCGGAGAATGTGCTTCAGTCATGAGATCTGCCTAATGTGTTACATTGTACGTGACTTTCCGGACCCCTGCAGTCCTGATGCGCCACAACTCTGGCGCGACAACAGCTGGAGCCCGAACGGATACGGCCGCTGGCCGCAGGATCGCGTCTTGGTAGCGCAGAAAGGCTTTCCATGAAAGGCGACAAATCACCTTTTTGCGACCCGCTGACCGGTGCGACACCCTCCACTCGGCCCGGCCCGGCCCCTGCAGGGGAGCCGCAGGAGCCTTTGGTGAACGGGCTGGTCTCCGTGATCATGCCGGTCTTCAATGCAGAAGAGACAGTTGCGCGGGCCGTGGCCTCGGTTCAGGCACAGGATTATCCCGATTGGGAGCTGGTGCTGATCGAGGATGGCTCCTCTGACGGATCGGCGGATCTTTGCGCGGATCTGGCGGCTGCGGACCCGAGGATCCGGATTCTGCGCCAGCCCCGCAACAGCGGGGCGGCCGTGGCGCGCAACTCTGGATTGAAAATCGCGCGGGGGCGTTACATTGCCTTTCTCGATGCCGATGATGAATGGCTGCCGGAAAAGCTCTCGTGCCAGATGGCCTTCATGCAGGCGCGCGGCGCGCATTTCAGCTATACCGGTTTCTGGCGTCAGCGCGGGACAGAGCGTCACCAGGTGCGGGTGCCGGAGCGCATCGACCGCAACCGGTTGCTGAAAGGCAATGTGATCGGTTGCCTCACCGCGCTTTATGACCGGGCCCATTTCGGCAGAGTCGAAATGCCGGCGCTGCGCCTGCGACAGGATTTCGCGCTCTGGCTGAAACTGCTGGAGCGGGGCGAGGTCGCGCATGGGCTGGACCGGCCCTTGGCTGTGCACCATGTGCACCCCAATTCCCTGAGTGCTCCGAAAGGGCGCGCGATCCGGGCCACCTGGCAGATGTACCGCAGTCATCTCGGGCTTTCGCCCATGCGGGCCGGCTGGTACCTGTCGAACCATCTGCTGCGTCGCCTGCTGCGTGGCTAACAACGGGGCATTCCGGGTCGCCCCCCCGACCCGAGGTACCGGCATGGAACACTGGAATAACGGCGGAATGACAGTTTCATGAGCCAGCAAAAGACGCCAGAGAACGCGGCCAAAGGCTGTGGCGGGCCGACCGGTGAGGGGGATCATGTCCAATTCCGTTTCTGATCCAACCGGGTCTTCCCTTGGGGTCTGCGTTGCGATCTCGACCCTTGGCGCAGGGCTTGGCCGCATTCGCCTGCCTGCACCGGTCGCGGGCCTGACCTACCTGATCCTGCTGCAATGCCCCGAAGCGGCGGACCCGGGTCAGCGCAGTGCGCTTGAGGCCCGAGCCGATACCCGGGTGCTGCCGCTTGAGGGCAGGGGGCTGTCGAACAGCCGCAATGCAGCCCTTGCGCAGGCCGATCAGCCGCTGCTTCTGTTTGCCGATGACGATCAGGCGCTGGATCCGGCCGGGATCATGGCCCTTGCGCAGGCCTTTGTGCAGGACCCGGGTCTGGCCCTGGCGGCGGGCTGGCGCGCCGAGCGCCTGCCGGTGCGCGCGCGCCTCCAAAGGCTGACCCGGCTGAACAGCGGCCGGATCTGCGCGCCGGAATTCATGGTGCGCCTTGCGCCTATCCGCACGGCGGGCCTGCAGTTCGATCCCGAGTTCGGCCTTGGCGCGCGCTACCCGGTGGCCGAGGATTACATCTTTGTCTGCGACATCCTGCGCGCGGGTCTTGCCGGGGTATCCCTGCCGGTGGTGACCGGGGCCCATCCCCATGACAGCACCGGCGACAACTGGTCGGATCCCGATCTGATGCGCGCGCGCCAGGCCATGATCCGCCGCGTCTTCGGCCCCTGGGCCCCCCTGATGCGACTGGCCTACGCCCTGAAACACCGCCGCCGCATGGGGAGCTGGGGGAGAGCGTTCCGGTTCGCGTGCCTCTCTTTTAAGACGCATCGAGATCAGTAATCATCGATTTCAGACCCACGGAACGGTTTACAGCTCCATCTGCAGAGCTGCGGCATATTTATGGACCGTTTCCCTGATGTCTGGGATCAATAGTGGTAGTGTTCGGCCTTGAAGGACCCCTCGGGGATAACGCCGATGTAGACGGCCTGCTCAGTGCTGATCTGGATCACTTTCATTCGCGCACCGGCACCTGCCAGCAAGATGATTTTCACGACATACTCCGCAGCCATTGGGAACTCCATTCGGGATACCCTTAACTTGCAAACGCTGCTCACATATCCTTCCTCAACAAGAAACGAAGATGGCAGCAGCGCCCCAAATCTTAAGCGCTATCTAGCTATCCCGGCGGTGGGCCTACATACCGGTGTAGCCCCACCGCATGTCATCAAAGTTCATGACCAACGAGCCTTCCCAGTAGAGCAAATGCAAGGTAAGTAGGTTGGCATCGAACTGACAGGGATATACAGGCTATGAAAGCAGAAATAGAAAATGGCAACGCTCTATCCGTATCGCAACCAAGGCTGAGTGCTACCGCTTCTTGGGCTGAAATATATGAGCAGGTCAAAAAGTTTCCGTATAATGGTCTGATTGATATAAGGTTTGATGAGGAGACCCAGTTTGTTGTTCTTTGTATGAACGATGATGTAATTTCTCTGCGGTATTTGTGGACGGATGGAACATTCACTGAACCTGAATCTTTGGACTGCTGGAAAGCTCTGGCTAAAAAATCAGCTTTTACTATAGATGTAGGGGCCTATACGGGGTTTTATTCACTAATCGCTGCTAGCCTCAATCGAAACCCGGTTTACGCTTACGAGCCCATCAGCTTTATTCACGCTCGTCTGGCTACAAATGCGATGCTAAACAATTTCGCAAACTTGAAGTTCGAAAATAAGGCTGTTTCCAATAAGTCTGAAACCATAAGAATTGCCTTGAGGTTTGGTCCTCGTCTTTTTTCTTCAGGGTCCAGTATCACTGAAGAAGCTTTGGAGCGTGCAGCTGCGGCATTGGCAGTGGATGCAATTACACTGGACTCGCAACACGCAAATGATCCTGTAGAGCTGATCAAGATTGATGTCGAAAGCGCAGAAATGATGGTTCTTGAAGGAGCCAAGGATATACTGAGCGCCAAAAAGCCAGTTTTGATGATGGAAACAGGAAAAGGAACGCATGCGGATGTTGTTTCATTTCTGGAAAAAATGGGGTACTCCTGCCATCCGATAGAAGCATCGGGCGGAGCTTTTAATTACCTGTTCTACTGTGAAGACAGCAAACTTTACCCCGAGGTTTCTTCAATAATTGCAGGCAGGGATTAAGTCTTGAGTTGGTTCCGTTCAAAGGAAAAGGAGTCCAAGACGGGCCCTTCAGGCACAAGCCTTGCGTCTGAAATTCGTCAGCTTTCAAATGCACCTGATTTTTCCAATGATTATCAAGTGCCTGTAGTGGCCAAGGTTGTCGTGGGAGATAGTGTTGACTTTCAAAACATGTCGAAAGAAGATTCTTTTGGCGGAATAGTGTTTTGGAGCAACACCAAGCCAAAAATCCCAACGATATCAGTTGTGAATCACTTTAGTGGGCTGGGCATCCTGCCGAAAAAGAACTTTTGTGTTATTGCAGAGTACAGTAAGGATGATGTTGCTATTCGCAATATGCACAAGTTCATTCACGCAATTAAACCAAGCGTTTTCAGGCACCCATTGGCAGGTCGCCCGAATACACTGGTTTGCATTGACCCGAAGCACGAATTGCCAATCCTTGTGAGGATGGCGTGGCCTAAAACAAGAATTGTATGTATTTTCACAAAGCTGCCTGTAATTCAAAGTCAATATTTGTCCGAAATTGACTGCATAATCTCCTGCTCCAGTATCGTTGATCGATTCCCTGAAAAAGAAAAGTACCCGATCTTTCACACTGCAGGCTCTATTGAAAGTATGGAAGCCCATATAAAGGCCTTTCACAGTGTGGTGGCGGACCCCAAAATACCTTTCCTTTATTCGGTCAAGGGTAGACAATATGATGCGGAAACTTTTGAAGACTACGACGTCATTCTTGTTGAGAGGGAGTCTACCAGAAATCTGAATGAAACCTCAACCTTTAGGCAATATATAGAAGCAGTGATGTCCGATTGTGAGGACATATTAATTAGCTCGAAGTGGCTATATAGGCTTGAAAATTACGTTTCGGACAAAAATTGGAAAGCTGCTATAATGAAGATACTAAGTGAAGGTGGATCAATAGGTAATCACACATTGCAGCGCAAGGAGTAAAGCTATGGTGCATGTTCTTCATATATCGCCATCGGCTTTGGCCGGGGCGCCGGGAATGCTGTCGGAAGCACTCAGTGATTTCGGGCATGTGGAATCTTCTGTTCATTTTCGAGCAGGAGATCATGGCAACCAACGTGACATTTTTTCACCTGAAAGCATTCCCGTCAAGGATGCCAGGGCAGATAAAGCCTTGTTCATGATGCATTTTAAAAATGCTGATGTGGTTCATGTTCACAACTTCATTCCCAATTTTGTACTTAAATGGATGTCAGAGGAAAAAAAGAGGGACTGTAAGTATATTTTTCAGGTGCACTCACCGCGTTATGAGCGGCCGGTGTATGATGATTTATCAGATTTCCATGGCATCAGGTTCTCTGAGAAGCTTGTCATTTCACACTTTCATCCGCGACATTATCCGGATTTTGAAATTATTCCAAACTGCTTGTACAGAAAGGCTTTTGCAAAGAAGCCTCATGTGATTTTGTCTGATGCGCTAAGAATACAGTTTTCGCCATCAGGCCGCTCGACTGGTCGCTGGTCCGCAAAATCCAGCCAGGTTTTCGACCAGGCTATTGACTTTTTGAAAAACGATAAACGTTTTGAATTTGCGGTTTTTGAAGGCGTTTCTCCTCAAAACCTATCTCACAGGCGGTTTCTTGCGGACGTCACTATCGATGAACTGGTCACCGGGTCTTACCATTTGGTGTCTTACGAAGGGTTGGCTGCCGGAACAGTTGTCCTAAATAACGCAGACACAGTATCAACGGATATGTTCCAAATCGGTTTTCGATCTCCCCCCCCCCCTTTTTTGAAGTGTGACCCCCTCGGGTTGCATGAACTACTTATGGAGTTGCACCGAGACAGGGAAAAGCTCCTGGAACTCAGGACGAAGTCCAGGGAGTTCTTTGACACCTGGATGTCTCCAGACAGAATATCAAAAATGTACGCGGATATTTATGAGAGATAGA
Source organism: Phycobacter sedimenti (assembly GCF_038148855.1). Classification (NCBI taxonomy): domain Bacteria; kingdom Pseudomonadati; phylum Pseudomonadota; class Alphaproteobacteria; order Rhodobacterales; family Roseobacteraceae; genus Phycobacter; species Phycobacter sedimenti. Next base: position 11,185 of record NZ_JBBVGR010000016.1, read on the forward strand.
TGGATAGGTTCCAGAAAATCAGGGAAAAATTCTCTGGGCAGCATGTCTGCGTGGCAGGAAACGGCCCGAGCTTGAAACTGCTGGACAGGAAGGTAGCGCCGCTCATAGCCACGGTGAATAGTGGTTTGCCATATTTTTCAAAGATAGGGGTCGATGTCGATCTGTTCTGGGTGCAGGATCGAAGAATGTTGGTCGAGAAGAGAGAAATGGTCCGTTCATATATCGATCACATACCGTTCATCATGTACAATGAAGATATATCATTCTTCGAGAACAAATCTGATGATCGTTTCTTTCCGATAAAAATGCACGACTACATAGGATTTTCAAGAAATCCTGAGTTAGGGATATTTCACGGATACAATGCTGTGTTTGGACTATTGCAAATCCTTGCCCACCTAGATGTTGGCAAAATATCTCTATATGGTGTGGGTTTGAACTATTCGGCGCAACAGCCCCGGTTTTACCAGACACAGCGCTCATTTGATGTTGATTTACATCGGGCATCCGAACAAGTGGCGCTCATGCGCGAAGCGCTCGACAAACTATCTCAAGATGGCGTGGAGATAGAAATCATTGGAGAATCCAGACTGAAAAACGCTGTATACTCTTCTTCGTTTTTATGACTCCTCGCCACTGACCTCCACCTGAAAGGCCCGGGTGTTGAACCGGGCGACGGTTTCCAGCACCCGCGCGCCCAGGTCGCGGGGGCAGAACATGTCGGCGACCCATTCGGGGTTCGGCGCCGCCGCGCGCAGGTTCAGCATGTCCTCAAGCGGGGTGATCAGGCCGCTTTTTGCGAACAGCTTGCGCATGGGCGCCACCAGGGGATCGACGTAGTTGTCGACAAAATCGAGATGCACCATGCAGGGCACGCCCGCGCGGATCACATCGATGGCCGCGGTCGAGGTGCAGGTGATGCCAAGGGCCGCCATCTCAAGCGCCTCGTCCATGGTGCAGGCGGTGAGCTTCAGATTGTCCGGCACATCCGGAAGGACCTTGAGCAGCCCCGGATAGTCGTATTTTTCCAGATGCAGGTGCTGCTGGTTCTCATGGGGCAGGTGGCGCAGCTTGATCCAGACGGTGCGGTCCGGGTTGGCCCGTGCGATCGCCGCCATCGCCGCCAGCATATGCAGGCGCCCGCGCCGGGTCGTGGGCGACAGGGCCTGGGTGAAGAAATAGATATCGCGCCGCCGGACCAGATCCTCGGGCGGCAGCGCCTCGGGCGCCAGGAAGGTCGGATGGCCAAATCCCACCTCCTGCCACATGCGATCGCCCCAGGTGGCGGCCCGGCGTTCATAGACCGGGATGTCGCTGGCCGGAAACAGGAACACACCGTCGCAGTTGCGGCGGCGGAAATATCCGTTCTCGGGAAAGAAATCGAGCCCGCCGAGGAAGGCGATAACGCAAGCGCGTCCCGCGGCGGCCGAGATTTCGACGCGGCGCAACTGGGCACCAAGCGCCCCGTAGACCCGGCTGGTCAGGATGGCGCGGTATCGCCCGCCCAGGAGCAGATCCTCAAAAGCGGTTTTGCCATGGATGGCAAGGTCCGGCCCCTCGGGCAGGAGCTGTTCCATCTGCCGGTAGGAGAGGGCATTTTCTGCCACCACCCAGCCCATGTGGATCTGAAGATCCGGGTCCGCCGCGCGCAGGCAGTCGCGCATGCGCCGGGCAAAGAACAGGGTGGAATCGTCACTGAACAGCAAGAGCACAGGGCGCGCTTCGAAAGCTACCTCCACCTGCGCCGGGCCTGCGGGCTGCGGTGGCAGGGCGCTCATCCGGGCCGCCGGGTCTTGGCCTCGAAACGGGCCAGGATCTGCATTTGCTGCCGGTTGTGACGCCGGTTGCGCGCCGCAAAGTGACTGGGATCCAGGCGCTCATGCTGAACCAGACCGGCAAGGAAACGCAAAGGGCCGCCAAAGGGGCTGCGCGAGAGGCGGTAAAGGACCTTGCCAAGGCCGGACTGTTTTAATCTTTGCAGCATGTTGGCCGGATATTGAACGCATGGGGCAGGTCGGGGGAACTGCAGTGGGATTTACACGTCCCCATGGGCTTTGTAAACAAGAGCCAACCGCGCCAGGTGCCCCTGGCCGCCCATATCGCCCCGGTATCCGGGAGGGCTTTTGGGGTATCGGGCCTATTAAAGAATGAGCAGATAGAGAGCCGCATGACCCAACTTTCCGACTCCGATCTGCCCGGGTCGTCCCCTCAGGACACCGCCTGCATCATCCTGGCCCGGGGCGGCTCCAAGGGGGTGCCCGGCAAGAACCTGCGCCCCGTGGGCGGGGTCTCGCTGATCGGCCGCTCGGTGCGGGCGGCGCGGGCGGCGACACGTGTGGCTGCGGTCTATGTCTCCACCGATGATGCCGCCATTGCCGCCGAGGCCCGCCTGCACGGCGCCCGCATCATTGATCGGCCCGCGGATCTCTCCGGCGATACCGCAACGTCCGAGGCCGGCTGGCTGCATGCGGTGCCCTTGGTGCGCGCTGATCTGCCCGCGCTCGACAAGCTGGTCTTCTTGCAGTGTACCTCGCCCTTTACCCGCGGCGATGACATCGATGGCTGCCTCGCCGAGATGGAGGCGCGCGGCGCCGATTGCGCCCTGTCGGTGACTGAAGATCACTCCTTCCTCTGGGGGCTGGATGACGCCGGGCGGGGTGTCGGGATCAACCACAACGAGCGCGAGCAGCGCAAGCGCCGCCAGGATCTGCCGCCGCAATATTGCGAAAGCGGCGCCATCTACTGCGTGGCGCTGGAGCCGTTCCTGAAGACTGGCCAGCGGTTCTGCGGCACGGTGGCGCTCTATCCCGTGGATCACCCGCCGATCGAGATCGATACCCTGCAGGATTTCGCCCTCTGTTCCCAGATCGCCCAGGCGGGCGGGCAGAGCGAGCTGGCCCCGGCGCGCCTCGCGGCGATCAAGGCCATCGTGATGGATTTCGACGGGGTGCATACGGATGATCTGGTCCTGACCGATCAGAACGGGGTGGAAAGCGTGCGCACCTCGCGCCGGGACGGCATGGGGATTTCCCTTCTGCGCCAGTCCGGGCGCTACCGGATGATGATCCTGTCCAAGGAAAAGAACCCGGTGGTGCTGCGGCGCGCCGAGAAACTGCAGCTCGAGGTCTATCACAGCGTCGATGACAAGGTTACCGCGCTTCAGGCCTGGCTGGATGAACAGGGTCTGACCTGGGCCGATCTGCTCTTTGTGGGCAATGACATCAATGACCGCGGCGCCATGGAGCGGGCGGGCCTCTGCGCCTGTCCCAGCGATGCCCACCCCGAGATCCTCGGGATCGCCGACTGGATCCTGCCGCTGCCCGGCGGCAAGGGCGCCCTGCGCGCCATGGCCGATGTCCTGCGCTCCGCCAAGGCCACGGCCCCGTGACCAAGACCCCCATGCTGCAGCTGCGGGACCGCCCGGTCGTGGTGGTTGGCAATGGCGCCTCGATCGCGGACCTGGAGCCCGGGCGCATCCGGACGGATGATTTCATCATCCGTACCAACAACTTCTTTTTCGAACCGGACTTCTATTTGGGGCGGCGGGTGGACCTCGCTTTCATGGCCGGGGATCCCCGCGTGGCACCGTTCATGTTCGAAACCCTGTACCGGTGCCGCGCGGATTATGATCTGGGTAGCTGGACCAGCCACAATCCGCGCGTGGTGCGCGCCGGGCAGCGCCGTTTTGCCGCGCTCTATCAACCGATGCGCTATCGCGATGCTCATATCGAAGCCGAGGTGCAGCGCCTGATCGCGCGCCATCAGCGTCACCCCACCACCGGCCTTTATGCGCTGCTCATGGCCCATGCCATGGGCGCGGAAGAAATCATCCTGGCCGGCTTCGATTTCTACACCGGCAATCGCCGCTACCCATTCGAGCCAGGTCCCCATTTCCGGGCCCTGATGGGGCAGGACCTCGGCCAGCGCGGGTTTGATCACCACCTGCATGCGCCGGAGCTGGATCTTGATATCCTGCGGGCCTTGCGGGCACGGGGCGACTGCCGGCTGTTGCGGGCGGCAGACAATCCGGTGCTGGCGCCACTGACCGAGCTGGCGCCGCTGCGGGGCGGCACCTCCTTGCGGGTGCCGCGCGACAATCCCCCCCGGGACTGGGCCTGGCGCAGCGGACTCTACCCGATTTCACTCTTGAAACTTCTGCGCCGAGGCAGTCTCCTGACGCGGCACGCAAAAAGATATTTGAGATGAGCATGGATATCGACTGGACGGCAGAGCTGCCTCGCTGGCTGGCCGAAGAGGCCCTGCCGCTGTGGACCGGCACCGGCGTGAATGCGGCCACGGGCACCGTCTGGGAGGCGCTGGACCACGCGGGCGCCCCGCTGGCGGATATGGAGCGCCGCCTTCGGGTGCAGGTCCGGCAGGCCTATTGCTTTGCCCAGTCGCAGGATCCGGCCCATCACACCCTGGCGCTGCAGCTCTTCCGCTTTGCCATGGACAAGGGTTTCGATCCCGAAACCGGCAACCTCGGCGCCCGCCTTGCGCCCGATTGCCGCCTGATCAGCGCCCCCCATGATCTGTACGATCTGGCCTTCATGCTGCTGGCCGTCGCCGCGCTGATCGAAGCGGGCTTTGACGTCTCTGCGGATCTGGCCCGGCTGGAGGCCGAGTTGGCCCGGCTCAAGGCGCCGCGCGGCTGGTTCGAAAGCGCCGAGGCCCCCGCCCGCCGCCGCCAGAACCCCCATATGCACATGTTCGAGACCTCGACCGCGCTCTTTGCCGCCACGGGGGAGGCGCGCTTTCGCAGCATGGCCGAAGAGTGCCTGGCGCTCTACCGCGAGGTTTTCCTGACCGAGGATGGCCGGGTGCTGGAATATTTCGACCCCGACTGGCAGCCGCTTCCACCCGATCAACAGGCGGTCGAGCCCGGCCATATGGCAGAGTGGATCTACCTGATCGACCGCTACGAGGTGCTGACCGGGCAGGACAGCGGCCTTGATCTGGCGCATCTGTTCGCCGCGGTGACAGAGCGGCGCGATGCGGCGGGCCTGTTGCCGGACCAGGCCGATCCGCTCTCCGGCAGCCGCCGGATGTGGCCGCAGACCGAGTTCCTGAAGGCCGGTGTTGCCCTGCGCCGCCGCGGCCTTGCGCTGCCCGCGGGCTGCAGCCCCGAAGAGGTGCTGGCGCTGATGTGGCGGGATTACCTGCAAACCCCGGTGCCCGGCGGCTGGTACGACAAGCGCAGCAGCGCAGGAGAGCTGCTGTCCCAAAATATGCCGGCCTCCACCTTCTATCACATCTTGGTGGCCTTCCGCTTCTACCTGTCGGGCGGGCAGGGGCTGTCGGCCTGATCGCCTGCCTGCCTCAGTCGGCGCCGAAGAGATCTCTAGTGAAGACCTTTTCGGCGACATCACTCAGCTCTTCCGTCATGCGGTTGGCCACGATCAGATCCGCCTCGGCCTTGAAGGCCGCCAGATCGCGCACCACCGGCGAATGGAAGAAATGGTCTTCCTCCAGAACCGGTTCATAGACGATCACCTTGATGCCCTTGGCCTTGAGCCGCTTCATGATCCCCTGCACCGAGGACTGGCGGAAATTGTCGCTGCCCGCCTTCATCACCAGCCGGTGAATGCCCACGACCCCGGGGCCCTTCATCAGGATCTGGTCGCTCAGGAAATCCTTGCGCGTGCGGTTGGCATCCACGATGGCCCGGATCAGGTTCTGCGGCACCTGGCTGTAATTGGCCAGAAGCTGCTTGGTGTCCTTCGGCAGGCAATAGCCGCCGTAGCCGAAGGAGGGGTTGTTGTAGTGATCGCCGATGCGCGGATCCAGGCTGATGCCTTCGATGATCTGGCGCGTGTCCATGCCGCCCGCCATGGCATAGCTGTCCAGCTCGTTGAAGAAGGCCACCCGCATGGCAAGATAGGTATTGGCAAAAAGCTTGATCGCCTCCGCCTCGCTGGGATCGGTGAACAACACCTCGACGCTCTTGTCTTCGGCCCCTTCCAGCAGCAGCTCGGCAAAGCGGCGCGCCCGCTCCGAACGCTCCCCGACGATGATCCGGCTGGGATGCAGGTTGTCGTAAAGCGCGTGTCCCTCGCGCAGGAACTCGGGACTGAAGATCACCTGGTCGGTCTCGAGCCGGGCGCGGATGTCCAGCACATAGCCCACGGGGATCGTCGACTTGATCACGATGGTGGCCTCAGGGTTCACCGCGCTCACCTGCCCGATCACCGCCTCCACCGAGGAGGTGTCGAAGAAATTGCTCTTGGGGTCGTAGTTGGTCGGGGTGGCGACGATCACGAAGTCGGCCTCGCGATAGGCCGCCGCCGCATCCGTCGTTGCGGTGAGGCTCAGCGCGCGGTTGGCCAGGAAATCCTCCAGCTCGGCATCGATGATCGGGCAGCGCCGGGCGTTGACCATCTCCACCCGCGCCGCGTCGATATCGACGGCCACGACGTCATGATTCTGAGCCAGGAGCACCGCGTTGGACAAGCCAACATATCCCAGACCGGCTACGGCAATCTTCATCTGTCGCTCCTTTGAAAGGGCGCTGCGATCCCCCGCAGGGGCGCCCATCCTCTTCACCCATAGATGTCTCCTGAGGGATAGGGAGGGAGCGGCATGGTTTGCAACCCGTTTGCTTCCATATCTGCCGCTTGTGGCACGGCAGCGCAGGGGATCTGCTGTCGCAGACCATGCCCGCATCCACCTTCTATCACATCCTGGTGGCCTTCCGCTCCTACCTGTCGGGCGGACAGGGGCTGTCGGCAAATCCATGACAAATCGCGGTGCTCTGCTCCTCAGAAATTTTCTCAAAAATGGCTGCATTTGTCATCAGGGCCCGCGTGTGCAGTGAGGATGTTAACTGAGTAATATCCCTCGAAACTACAATCGACCAAGTAATTGTAATATATTATTATATCAGACGTCTGGCGATGATCTCTGATGGCTCTTTGAGGTTCAAAAAACACGCATTTCCCATCTAGCCGCTCAATCGACCAGAGCGCGATATAAATTGGCCAAACCGCCCAGCGCGATAGAGGCCTCGGTGGGGGGCTGCCGCTGATGATCTCAAGGAGCTTCTCGACGCTTTACGCTGTCCCGGTTTTTTTGCATCTCTTTTTCGCAAGGTTTTGGCTGGGTACGAGCATTTCAAGGCAGTACAGCTCCAACCATCGAGAAATTCCTATAATCATTGTTATGGTAAATAAGTACTGAAATCCCCTGCAATCGGGCATGGTTTTTGCGCCCGTTTCCCTATAGGCCTCACAGCGTTACGCCTTTTCTGGAAACCTGCCCGCCGATGACCGATCCGCTTTCGTCTTCTTCTTCCGCCGCCCCGGCAACGGGCCGCCGGGTGCTGATCACCGGCACCGCCGGCTTTATCGGCTTTCACCTGGCCCGGCTGCTTCTGGCCGAAGGCTTCCGGGTGCATGGCTATGACGGCATGACCGATTACTACGATGTCACCCTCAAACAGCGCCGCCACCAGATGCTGGCACAGAACCCGGGCTTTTCCTGCACCGAAGGCATGGTGGAAGATGCCGAGCTGTTGGCCGAGGTCGCAGGCGATTTTCGCCCCGACGTGATCGTGCATCTCGCGGCCCAGGCCGGGGTGCGCTACAGCCTGGAAAACCCGCGCGCCTATGTGGACAGCAATATCGTGGGCACCTTCAACGTGATGGAGATCGCCCGCCAGCATGCGGTGGATCACCTGCTGATGGCCTCGACCTCATCCGTCTATGGCGCCAATACGCAGATGCCCTTTGCCGAGACCGACAAGGCCGACACCCCGCTGACCGTCTATGCCGCCACCAAGAAGGCCGGCGAAAGCATGGGGCACTCCTATGCGCACCTGTGGAACCTGCCCACCACCATGTTCCGCTTCTTCACCGTCTACGGCCCCTGGGGACGCCCGGATCTGGCGCTGTTCAAATTCACCGATGCGATCCTCGATGGGCGACCCATCGACATCTACAATCACGGCGACATGTATCGCGATTTCACCTATATCGACGATCTGGTGCGCGCCATCCGCCTGCTGATCGATGCGGTACCGCGCCGTCCAGACAACCCCGAGGACATTCCCGCCGGGGACAGCCTGTCGCCGGTGGCCCCCTACCGGGTCGTCAATATCGGCAATTCCGACAAGGTACGCCTCCTGGATTTCATCGAGGCCATCGAAGAGGCGCTGGGGCAAAAGGCGATCCGCAATTACATGGAGATGCAGAAGGGCGATGTGCCCGCAACCTGGGCCAATGCGGATCTCTTGAACGCCCTGACCGGCTATCGCCCGCAGACCGATGTGAAGACAGGCATTGCCCATTTCGTGTCCTGGTTCCGGGACTATTACGGCAAGTGATCAGGACACAGGGATCGTAAAGGACAGAGCAGGATGACAGAGAGCAGCGCGCAGACCGCCACCAGCCCCGAAGGGGTGATTGCCGTCATCGGCCTTGGCTATGTCGGCCTGCCGCTGGCAGTGGAATTCGGCAAGATCCGCCCCACCGTCGGCTTTGACATCGATGCTGCCCGCATCAAAGCCCTGAAGGCCGGCGAGGACCGCACCCGCGAGGTGGAGCCCGAGGCGCTGAAGGCGGCGCAGCAGCTGCGCTATGCCGATGATCCGCAGCAGATCGCCGACTGCCGGATCTATATCGTCACCGTCCCCACCCCGATCGACGCCCACAAACGCCCCGACCTCAGCCCTCTTTTGCGGGCCTCGCAGACGGTGGGAGCGGTGCTGAAACCCGGCGATATCGTCATCTACGAAAGCACCGTCTATCCCGGCGCCACCGAAGAGGACTGCGTGCCGGTGCTGGAGCGGGTCTCGGGGCTGACCTGCAACAGGGATTTCCACGTCGGCTACAGCCCCGAGCGGATCAACCCCGGCGACAAGGCGCACCGGCTGCCCGACATCCTGAAAGTGACATCAGGCTCGACGCCCGAGGTGGCGGCAGAGATCGACGCGCTCTATCGGCAGATCATCACCGCCGGCACCTACCGGGCCGAGAGCATCCGCGTGGCCGAGGCCGCCAAGGTGATCGAGAACACCCAGCGCGATCTCAATATCTCGCTGGTCAACGAGCTGGCGATGATCTTCAATCGCATGGGCATCGATACCCAGGCCGTGCTCGAGGCGGCCGGCACCAAATGGAACTTCCTGCCCTTCCGCCCCGGTCTGGTGGGCGGGCACTGCATCGGGGTGGACCCCTACTATCTCACCCACAAGGCAGAGGCGATCGGCTATCACCCGCAGGTGATCCTGGCCGGTCGGCGCATCAATGACGGCATGGGCGCCTATGTGGCCGGCCGCATGGTCAAGGAGATGCTGCGCAAGGGGCTGCCGGTGCACGGGGGCCGGGTGCTGATTCTGGGCCTCAGCTTCAAGGAGAACTGCCCGGATCTGCGTAATACCCGCGTGGTGGACGTGCTGCGCGAACTGGAGGAATACGGGATCGCGGTCGATGTGCACGATCCCATGGTGGACCGCGCCGAGGCCAAGGCCGAATACGGCATCACCCCAATCACGGATCCGGGCGAAGGTCAGTATGACGGGGTATTGCTGGCGGTGCCGCATGCGGCCTTCAAGGCGGCGGGCGCCGCGGATCTGCGCCGCTTTGGCGCGGCGGATCATGTGTTCTTTGATCTCAAAAGCGTCTTTGCCGCAGATCAGTCCGACCTGCGGCTTTAGAGCGCCATGCGAAAAACTTGAATCACCTATCGCTGCCTGAAATCAAAGATTTCAACGCGTCAGGTGATGCGTGATGTCTCAGGCTTTTCGTCAGACGCTGTAAGCCGCCTCAGAAGGTGTTGATCGACTCTGCCAGCCCGCTCAAAGAGGCGAGATTTGACAGGATCAGCGTATCGCCCTCGCCAAAATCGAGCACCACCTCCCCGTTCACCACGGCTCCAAAGGCCGCCAGGATCGCGTCGCCATCGCTCTCGCCCCCCGTCAGGCCGGTCGACAGCCGCAGGATATCCTGGGCCAGTTCGAAATCCTCGATCACATCGTTGTCATGACCCCTGTTGAAGATGAAAGTGTCGCGCAGGGTGCCGCCGCGCAGGATG
>NZ_JBBVGR010000017.1:0-12961 GCF_038148855.1 Phycobacter sedimenti
AAATCCTACTCCCGCAACCAAAATCACAAAAACATATCAATGTAAGAGCGCCCTAAAGGGCGCTTTCCGCGTTTGGGGCAATATGGCGGGAAGCACTCTGGAAACAAACGGCGTAATCGTTGTAGCCAGCCCCCTTTTTGCACCTGAGCTTCTACTCCCTGTCCAGAGGCGCGACCCGTTTCAGCGGGGGAGGATCAAGTCAGCGCATCCAGAAGCCCTCTGAAGAGACAGGTCAGCACAACCGGGCGGCCGACACGTGTCTTGAAGCGTGCTTTTAGTCGACACTCTGCTCTTACGACTGGGGGCCCGGCTCTTCTCGGTCAAGAGAGCACGACCGGGCGGCAGGGCGGAACGGGGACGTTTCCGGTTGCCGAATTCGATCGACCTGCGGCTGTCGTCCCTGGCCTCGGATCCGGTTCCGCAGGCGTGTAGCCAAGATCGTTGCTCCCAGCACACAGTTCCGATCCAGTCCGATCCCGAGTTCTTGGAAATTCCCGCGAGCGCAGGCCGTTACAGGTCCGCTTCGTCGTACACTCCGATCCTCAGATATCCAGGCCATCCCGGGTGAGCGCTTTGCCAGGGGAGGAGGTTGTCATGGTCTGAATCCGGGTTACGGACCCAAGACGTGAAAATCATCTGTCAGCCAGGGAAACCGTGCCAGCGCCGGTTCTATCGTCTGATTCTGGATCAGATGCCGCATGGTTTGGGAAACGTCACGCGGAATGCTGTCGGCCCAATCCGAGCTTGAGAAGAGCGAAATGGTGCGGGAGGCGCGGCCAAAGGGCAGAGGGTGGGCCTCGATCTGATCATGAAAGCGGGCTGCGCGCATCAGGCCCAGAGGTGTCGTGATGGTCCAGCCGACGCGCCGTGCCACCATGGCCATAAGTGCCAGGTGCGATCCGATTTCAAAGCGGCTTTCGAAACTGACGGCTTGCTGCTCGAGGTGGGTCTGGATCTGCTGCGAAATCAGTTGTTCGGACGCATAGCGCAGGAAGGGCAGCGTGCGCAGCCGTTCAATATCAACCTGTGATGAGCCGGAGGCATGTGACTGGATGAACCCCTTTGGGGCGACCATAATGAACGGGTCCTTGACCAAAGGAAACTCTATCGTTCCCTCGGACGAAGAACCGACGCTGGCCGCGACGGCGATATGGAGTTCTCTGGCGGCCATTGCCCGGATGATGTCATGGCTTGGGGCCGTGATCATCTTGAACCGGCATTTGGTCAGGCTGTCGGCCAGAATTGAAACCAGCCTGGGGGTCAGATCATTGTCAAAGTCGTCAATGAGCCCCATCGTGAGGGCAGGCAGGTGGCTGAGGTCTACGACTGTCAGTTCGCTCTGGGCCAGCCGAAGTTCGGACAGAACGGCCTCGGTTCGGGTCAGGAAGGTTTGCCCGGCCGGGGTCAAGACCATGGGGCGTCGGCTGTGATCAATAAGATCAGCGGCCAGGGCCTTTTCCAGGTTCCGCAGCTGCTGGCTGACTGCGGGCTGGCTCAGCCCGGTGATTTCAGCCGTTTGCGCGACGGATCCGGTCCTGGCCAAGGCTTCAAAAACCTCCAGGCCCCGCAGGGTAACGCCCTTCATCAACATGAATTCGCTCCGAAAAATGCCTGTCCTTTGTCTGCGAGCGGATGCCGCTGGGTCAAGGGGGCGAATGCAGTAGTTTTTCCCATTCCCGTTAAATCGGGACAAAGGGGAACAATTGTGGCAACCATGCCAAATTATTCATCCTGAACGACATCTTCCATTCGCGGCCACGTTTCGGTTTTCACAAACCGGGAGCGCGATTATCCGCAGGCACGGGCAGCCGTTTCACCGAAGGCCTTGTAGCGCTCCCACAGCTGTTCGTCGCTGCGCCGGTCGGATTGGCGGACCACTTGCGCCTGGTGAGGATCAGCGAACCATTTGGAGACTGTCACTCGTTCGGCGCGCGTCAGGCGCTGGTTCGCAACGGCCTGGATGCAGCTGCACAGGCCTGCCTTTTGATAGGCGCGTTCGGAGTTGCGGCAGGCCTGCTCGATCACGCCAGCCTGGGCGGCGGGCAGGCTGATGGTCCAAAAGGCAGCGGCGCAAAGAAAAGAGGTCACAAAACGCATCGCAGAAGTCCTGTCCACTGATCTGAAAAAGAGCCGCTGGCAGGCGGCTTCGCCAGACTATGCCGCAGGCGGCGCGGGCTTTCAATCGTGGTTAAGCGCAGATGAAGAATGCGCGGGAATCTGCCGCAGGCCCTGCGGATAGGGTGTTGCCAGGACGCAAGGTCGGGCTGCGCCTGCCTGCCCCCCGGCAGGCGCAAATGCGCCCGCCCAGTCAGGCGCGGCCCTTGGTTGCAAGTGCGTATCAGGTCCCACTACGTGCTCTTGTCAGGTCGCATCCGCGGGCGGAGGGAGGTTTCGACCTGCGTTTGGGGCAGGCCTTCCCTCATGAGCAACGCTCGAATGTCATTTGTGTATGCAATGATGTTCTCATAACGAGCACGGGCGCCCAACTCGTCGCCAGACATCGCCCAAAGGCCGCTGACCAACCCTCCGAGCAGGGCCGTGTTTCTAATAAGGCTGAAGACCTTGCCCTTTTCGGAGCGGGACAGGCTTTCGATCTCGGCGTTCAACGCTGAGAGCTTACTTTCAAGCTCCGCCACCTTGGCGTTCAGCCTGCCGATCTCTTCGCGCAGGGCTTGCTCGGTTTCAGAGCTGACATCATCCGGCTGCTGAATACCTCCAAGCCTATCCGCAACGGCGTTCATCAGTGCGGGCATGTCTTCCAGCGGGGAGAGCGCCTCTGGCAGGGCATTGACGCCGGTATCGGAGTGGTACTGCCCAATCGCGTCAGAGATCTGAACGGCCAGCCCCTGCAGGCTGGCAGTGGCAATGATGCGGTTCTGGATCAGGGGGCGGAGGTCATTGGGTTCATAGGCGGGGAAGCGCGGCTCTTGCGGGCGCTGCGCCTCAAACTCGGCCTTGATGCGTTCGATCTCTTTCGTGACCGCTTCGGGACCTTGCTCCCAGATGGCATCGGCGATCAGGGCGACGCGGCGTTGCAGTTCCCAATCCAATGGTTGCCCAGCCAACATGCCGCGATACCACTCACACCAAAAGGACCACGGGCCATTGGCGGCAAACGCGGTCTGAAACGCCTGCCACATGTCCTGAAAGGCCGCAATGCCGGGGCCGTCGTGCCAGAGCGTGTGCCGAAACATCTGTTCGGCACGAGCCTGAGGATTTGCCGTGCCTTTACCCGAATTGCCATCACGAAACGCGGCTGAGAAGGCAGAGGAGCGGGCGGAGGACAAGGCGGAGGATTTAGTGGCGAACAAGGCCGCCACGAAGGCAGTGTCTCCGGTAGTTTCGGCGGCGGGGAAAGTGGAAGAGTCGGCGGCGGACCAGGCAGCATGGACGGCGGATTTGGCGGCGGAGTCTTCGGCGGGGTAGCGGGTGGTGTCGGCTACGGAGCGGGCCGCAGAGCGGGCAGAGTTGGCGGAGCGGGAGGAGTAGTTGGCGGCGGAAACCATTCGTTTGACATCTGCGGGTGGACATGTGCCCGCACCCGCAGATGTCAGCGTTGCGCGCAATGCCATCAAGAGCAAGCGTTTCAGCGGGCCGCTCTCGCGGTTTTGATTATTGGCACCCATGATAGCGGGCAAGCTGCGCAGGGCCGCGCGGGCGGCGATGGCGGTACAGACCTGCCAATCCTGCGTTTCCAGCCAATCTTTCAATTGCTCTTCGGTCTCAATCTGCGGCAATTGCGCCTCTCCCAACTCATGCCCTTCAAAATAACGTCATTCGGCGCGATACGCCCGCTTGACCAAACTCAAAATCCGAACCATATCCCCAAACCATGACAGAGCTCTCAAAGATCCGCAATTTCTCCATCGTCGCCCATATCGACCATGGCAAATCCACCCTCGCTGACCGGCTCATCCAGGAGACCGGCACCGTCGAGACGCGCGATATGAAAGAGCAGCTTTTGGACTCGATGGATATCGAGCGCGAGCGCGGGATCACCATCAAGGCGAACACCGTCCGTATCGACTACACCGCCGACGATGGGGAGACCTATGTTCTCAACCTCATCGACACCCCCGGCCACGTGGACTTTGCCTATGAGGTCTCCCGCTCCATGCGCGCGGTTGAGGGCTCGCTTCTGGTGGTGGACAGCACCCAAGGGGTCGAGGCGCAGACGCTGGCGAACGTCTATCAGGCGATCGAGGCGGATCACGAGATCGTCCCGGTGCTGAACAAGATCGACCTGCCAGCCTCCGACTGTGACCGCGTGGCCGAGCAGATCGAGGATGTGATCGGCATCGATGCAAGCGACGCCATTCAGGTGTCGGCCAAGACAGGGCAGGGTATCCACGAAACGCTCGAGTCCATCGTCAAGCTGCTGCCCGCGCCCGAAGGCACCCGCGATGCGCCCCTCAAGGCGATGCTGGTGGACAGCTGGTATGACGCCTACCTCGGCGTGATCGTTCTGGTGCGCATCATGGATGGCGTGCTGAAAAAAGGGATGCGGGTCAAGTTCATGTCGAACGGCACCCTGCACCACGTGGACCGGATCGGCGTCTTCCGCCCCGCCATGCAGGTTGTGGACGAACTCGGCCCGGGCGAGATCGGCTTCCTCACCGCCTCGATCAAGCAGGTGCGCGACACCCGCGTGGGGGACACCATCACCAATGACCGGAACGGCTGTGAGGTGGCGCTGCCGGGCTTCAAACCGGCGCAGCCGGTGGTGTTCTGTGGTCTCTTCCCGGTGGACAGCGCCGAATTCGAAGACCTGCGCGATGCCATCGACAAGCTGGCCCTCAATGATGCGTCGTTCAGCTTTGAAATGGAGACCTCGGCGGCGCTCGGCTTTGGCTTCCGCTGCGGCTTCCTGGGGCTGTTGCACCTGGAGGTGATCCGCGACCGGATTGAACGCGAATACAATATCGAGCTGATCACCACGGCCCCGTCGGTGATCTACCACGTCTATATGAAGGACGGCGAGCAGATCGACCTGCACAACCCCGCCGACATGCCCGACATGTCGAAGGTCGACCACATCGAAGAGCCGCGCATCAAAGCGACGATCCTTGTGCCGGATGAATACCTCGGCGATGTGCTGAAGCTCTGCCAGGACCGCCGCGGCATTCAGGAGGATCTGACCTATGCGGGTTCGCGCGCCATGGTGGTCTATGATCTGCCGCTTAATGAGGTGGTCTTTGACTTCTACGACCGGTTGAAATCGGTGACCAAGGGCTATGCCTCCTTCGACTATCACCTGACGGGCTACCGCGAGGACAACCTCGTGAAGATGTCGGTGCTGGTGAATGACGAACCCGTCGATGCGCTGTCGATGATGGTGCACCGGGACCGCGCCGAGATGCGCGGCCGTGCCATGTGCGAAAAGCTGAAGGACCTGATCCCGCGCCACATGTTCAAGATCCCGATCCAGGCGGCCATCGGCGGCAAGGTGATCGCGCGCGAAACCCTGTCGGCGCTGCGCAAGGACGTGACCGCGAAATGCTATGGCGGCGACGCCACCCGGAAGCGCAAGCTTCTGGACAAGCAGAAAGCGGGCAAGAAGAAGATGCGCCAGTTCGGCAAGGTCGACATCCCGCAGGAGGCCTTCATCTCGGCGCTGAAGATGGATAGCTGACGCTGTCCTGCTCGTGATAACTGTTAGCTAGGGGCGCTGTTTCATTCCCGGAAACGGCGCCCTTTTTGCATTTGAGCGGGAGAGGGCATATTCCGCCAAGGGTTGTGGTGGCCTCTTGAAATGTGGATGTTCAGTGAGAGCACGGGTCGGAGGACAATGACAGGATGAGGGTGTGCCTCCCTGAAACATATCTTGGGAACATATTTCTGTTGATCGCGTTTGTCGCCGTATTGCCGCTGATATTTTTCTTGATTTCGTTTGCTGGAGTCGACGGTCTGGCAGAATGGGTCTGGGCTATCCTTTGCGTCCTGTACTTCTTCTGGGGAAGGGCGATCTTGCGCAAGATAAGCCGGATACACCACAGGCGGACCAGCGGACTGCCAAAGTGAGGAGTGCTTGAAGATGGTCCGCATGGCACGTCAAGCTATTGGAGTGAGCTTCATGGCAAACAGAGTTCTATTCATGGCCACTCTGGCCCTGCTTGCGGGGTGCGGAGAGCCTTCTTCTGAGGCGGAGCGAGAGATTGCGGAGGCCGAGCGGGAGGCGTTCAAAACCTTCTCCTGCCCCGAAGGGTACATCAAGGTGTTCGCCACGCCGTATTTGGATTGTTTGCCGAAAGACTAGTGCAAAGACTAGTTCGCCGAGCGCGACGTGCGACGCAAACGTGGCGACTGACAGTGTCGAAAAAGTGGCGGGACCACCAGGCAACCGTGCGGTTTTGATTCCCGAGGACCTGTATGTACAGGTGGGCGCCAGGTAAACGGACCAGGGTCCGAACAGAGCCAGCTCCCTCGGAATTGCTTAAGGCCACTGGAATGCTACCTGTCACAAGAAGGGCAGAACCCGCCGCTGTTCTAGGTAGTGTGCGGCGCAGGTCTGGGCAAGGGGCAAGTGCCTAGAGTTTTTGCGGCCGCGCTGCTCTTGCATTTTGTTCCTGAATTGTTCACATCTGGTGCCATGGCAGACGATCACGACTTGGCAGGGTTTCAGGCAGGGCAAAGGCTTGCCCGCGGCGTGGCGCGGTATCTGCGCTCGCTGGGGTTTGTCTCGGTCGAGGAATTCGTGCCTACGCGGGGCCTGCGCGTCGATCTGATGGCGCTGGGACCGAAGGGAGAGATCTGGGTCATCGAGTGCAAATCCAGCCGCGCCGATTTCCAGTCTGACAGCAAATGGCAGGGATACCTGGAATGGTGTGATCGCTATTTCTGGGCGGTGGATACCGAGTTTCCGGTGGAGATCCTGCCCGATGAAACCGGGCTGATCATTGCGGATGCCTACTATGGTGAGATTGTCCGCATGGGGCCGGAAGCGAAGCTGGCCGCAGCCCGGCGCAAGAAGATGACACATAAGCTGGCCATGGATGCGGCGCGGCGGCTGCAGTCCTTGCGCGATCCGCGCTTTGGTCAGGAGGGTATTCTGGCCGGATCTGAAGAGGGCGAAGACTAGCGCGGGGGCACTCCCGCGCCCGCGCGGCCCCCGGCACGGCCGGGCGCCCCTGGCGGCCTTGGGCTTGTTGGAAAAAGACGGGCACGGCGGACACCGTGCAGTCGCGCTTAGTCGCTGATGCTGCGGGCGGCCTGGGCGGCGGCGCGAATCTCGTCGGCGATCTCCTCGGCCTCTTCGGGTTCGAAATCCATCGGGATTTCCACGCCATCGGCCTCTATATAGATGCGCACCATGCCCTGGTCGGTCGGGCCGATCTGCATGTTTGCCTCGATGTCGCGCTCGCTGTTGATACCCATCGCAGCCTCCTTCGTGCGGTCTTTTGACGCCAATCCTGTCTGGGGAACCCTGCTAGCCCGCTGCCTGTTGAAAGGCAAGCCTGCGTTGTGCTGTGCTGGGCCATGACCGATGTGATCCTGCGCCGATTCGAACCCTCCGACAGCGATTGGCTGGTGGAACGCCACCAGACCCTCTATGCGCAGGACGAAGGGTTCGATGAGACCTTTGGCCCGCTGGTGGCCGAGATTTTGCAGGCGTTCTGTGCCTCGCATGATCCGGCCTGTGAGCGTGGCTGGATCGCCGAGGAGGACGGGCAGCGGCTTGGCTCGATCTTTTGTGTACGCCTCACGGATACCACCGCCAAGCTGCGCCTGTTCCTCTTGACCCCTGAAGCGCGCGGGAAGGGGCTGGGCAAGCGCCTGCTGCAGACCTGTATGCAGTTCGCGCGCGATGCGGGCTACACCGACATGACCCTCTGGACCCATGAAAGCCACGAAGCGGCCTGCGCCCTTTATGCGGCTTTTGGCTGGGAACTGGCAGACAACAAGCCCGTGCATTCCTTCGGACAGGATTTGATCGAACAAAGCTGGAAAACTGTGCTTTAACCCCCTTGCGCTCGGGTATCGGACAGGCTAAATCGCCCCCCAGTGCCGCCTTAGCTCAGTTGGTTAGAGCGCTGGATTGTGGATCCAGAGGTCCCCTGTTCAAGCCAGGGAGGCGGTACCATCTTCCCCTGACACGAATTGCATATGCGCAGCATTGTGACGTTACGCCTGAGGCGCTGTCTGCGGTTAAGCGGGATGAGAAGGCGTTCTATTGCGCCGGTTTCAGATCGATTTCCTGCCGAATGGCGCTGGTCTCGGGGTCCAGAATCAGGATGCGCTGATCCGCGGTTACCACCGCCACCCAGCCGGTGCCAAAGGTGATCGCTTGGGCGGTTACTCCCTCGGGCAGGGTGATCTGGCCTGGAAAGCTGGGGCCGTCATCAGACAGACGGATGACAAGCAGGGTGATTACCACTACAAGCCCGCCAATCATGACCGCGGTCAGCGTGGTCACCAGTCGGCGCAGGAACTTCAGCTGCGGTGGCTCTTCTTGCAATTCGGGCTGGGAAGGATCTGTCATGGAGCGCCGCCGGATAGAATTCGTCATCGCGGAGAACCCGCCTAAACGCCTTGATAAAGCGGTTTCGCGTGATGTGCCAGAGGAGGCGACCCTGTCGCGTACCCGTCTGGCGCGGCTGATAGAGGATGGCTCCCTGACGGTGGATGGCGTGGTCGCCCGCGACCCCAAGGCAAGGGTTGAGGCGGGGGCGGTGATCACCGTCACGGTCGAAGAGGCCAGCGACAGCCATATCGGCCCCGAGGATATTCCGCTTGAGGTGATCTACGAGGATGACGATCTGATCGTCATCAACAAACCGGCGGGCATGGTGGTGCACCCGGCGCCGGGCACGCCTTCGGGGACGCTGGTCAATGCGCTGATGCATCACTGCGGAGAGAACCTGTCGGGCGTGGGCGGGGTGAAACGGCCCGGTATCGTACACCGCATCGACAAGGAAACGTCGGGCCTGTTGGTTGTGGCCAAGTCCGACGTCGCCCATCAAGGGCTTGCGGCGCAGTTCGAACGGCACACGGTCGAGCGCTATTATCGCGCGGTTTGCTACGGGGTGCCGGATGCCAATGATCCGCGCCTGCGCGGGGTGAAGGGCGCCAGTTTCGAGCCGGGCAACATCCTGAAGCTGACAACTCAGCTGGCTCGCCACAAGACCGATCGGCAGCGTCAGGCGGTGCTGTTTCATGGGGGGCGTCATGCAATCACCCGCGCGCGCATCGTCGAACCCTTTGGCACCCCTCCGGTGGCCGCGCTGATCGAATGCTGGCTTGAGACAGGGCGCACCCACCAGATTCGCGTTCATATGGCCCATGCAGGCCATGGGCTGATTGGCGATCCCACCTATGGCGGCAAGCGCAAGCTGCCGCTCAAGGCGCTGAGCGAGACAGCGATCGCAGCCGTGCAGGCCTTTCCGCGTCAGGCGCTGCATGCGGCGGTTCTGGGCTTCACTCACCCGGTCAGCGGCGAAGAGATGCGGTTCGAGGCGCCTTTGCCG
Organism: Phycobacter sedimenti; assembly: GCF_038148855.1. Lineage (NCBI taxonomy): Bacteria > Pseudomonadati > Pseudomonadota > Alphaproteobacteria > Rhodobacterales > Roseobacteraceae > Phycobacter > Phycobacter sedimenti. The sequence goes on from NZ_JBBVGR010000017.1 coordinate 9,465, forward strand.
CAGGACATGCTGGATCTGCTGGACGCGCTGCGGACCCGGCAGAGCTGACAGATCGCATTTCTGTGATGCCCCCTGTGATCAAGGTTACAGACTGCCTCAGGCAGGTTAGAATAACGTAAGGGTATTGGAAGGACTTGAAACGGGAGACACCACTTCCCATATCCTGTCCACAACGACGCTAATGTTAAGTCCTTAAACATTGGGAGGGACAGACCGAATGGCGAATTATGCGAACCTGCCTGCACCGACTCCGGAAGGTGGCCTCAACCGCTACATGCAGGAAATCCGGAAGTTCCCGCTTCTGGAGCCGGAAGAGGAATACATGCTGGCCAAACGCTGGGTGGAAGAACAGGACACGGAAGCGGCGCATAAGATGGTCACCTCTCACCTGCGCCTGGCGGCCAAGATCGCCATGGGCTATCGCGGCTACGGGCTGCCTCAGGCCGAGGTGATCTCCGAGGCCAACGTTGGCCTGATGCAGGCGGTCAAACGCTTTGATCCCGAAAAGGGCTTTCGCCTCGCGACCTACGCGATGTGGTGGATCCGCGCGTCCATTCAGGAATACATCCTGCGCTCCTGGAGTCTTGTGAAACTGGGCACCACCTCGGGCCAGAAGAAACTGTTCTTCAACCTGCGCAAGGCCAAGGCCAAGATCGGTGCCTTGGAAGAGGGCGACCTGCACCCCGACAACGTCAAGAGGATCGCGACCGATCTGGGCGTGACCGAGGACGAGGTGATCTCGATGAACCGGCGCATGTCCGGCGGTGATGCCTCGCTCAATGCCACGGTCGGCAGCGAAGGTGAAGGCACCATGCAGTGGCAGGACTGGCTGGAAGACGAGGATGCCGACCAGGCCGGCGATTACGAGGCGCGTGACGAGCTGGAAGCGCGGCGCGAGCTGCTGGCGCAGGCCCTGGACGTTCTGAACGACCGTGAAAAGGACATCCTGACCCAGCGTCGTCTGGCGGATAAACCGGTGACGCTGGAAGAGCTGAGCACGCAGTATGACGTCAGCCGCGAACGTATTCGTCAGATCGAGGTGCGCGCCTTTGAAAAGCTGCAGAACAAGATGCGTGAACTGGCCTCTGCCAAGGGCATGCTCGCCAGCGCCTGAGGGTGCGGCGGCGCATGGATAGTTGATGAAAGGGGCTGTCCATCGGGGCGGCCCCTTTCATTGGTGCTGCCCCAGGCCGTGTATCCAGGTCGGATGGCCCCTCGCGTGACGGTCGAAAGCCTGACTATGAGGGGCATCAGGATGCGGGAGAGCAAGTACGCTTCCGAGCTGATCATGCTTTTACGGAGGCATAGAGAAGGCTCAGAGCTGGCAGGGCGGCTGGCTTTCTGAAAGACCCCTCGGAGCCCTCTGATCATTTGCTGGCGAAGGGCTGGCTTGGATCAGGTGGCTCTGAAATTGTCTGGCTGGCTGGAATTCGGGGGGCTGGCGGTGCTGGCTGTCTGGCTGGGAGCCGGTGCGGCGTCCTTGCTGGAGTAGCTGGCTGCGTGCTGCCTCTGATTCTGGCTTGCTGCAGATCCTGACTTCTGAATAGGCGTTTCCGAGGTGGAGGTCAATAAAATGTTTGAATTCAAATAGTTGACTTGTTTAATCGGGTTTGATTGTGCGCCTGTGGACCAAACAAAGAGCGCCGCCCATTGGGGCGGCGCTGCAGTGTTTCATGGGCAGTGCACGACAGTCCGGGGTCAGTTCAGCCGTGCGCGGATGACGCGAAGCATGTTCTCACCGGCGACTTTGCGGATCTGTGCAGGCGTGAGGCCCGCCTCCAGCATGGCCTGGGTCAGGGCCGAAAGTTCCGAGGTGTCGAATGTGGTTTCCACCGAGCCGTCAAAGTCGGAGCCGAGTGCCACGTGATCCTCTCCGACCACCTCGATCCCGACCTTCACCGCGGCGGCGACGCCTGCGGGGCTGTCATCGCAGATCGCGTCTTTCCAGTAGCCGATGCCGATCACCCCGCCGTTCGCGGCGATGGCGCGCATCAGATCATCCTCGAAGTTGCGTTTGACCGGGCAGCCCTTGTGGATGCCGCCGTGGGAGACGACCAGTGGAATATCTGTCATCGCCAGCACGTCGCGCGCCACCTGCGGGCTGGAATGCGCCACGTCCAGGATCAGGCCCCGGTCCACCACGGCCTGCACAACGCGGCGTCCAAACTCGGTCAGACCTGCGTTGCCCGCGCCATGCAGAGAGCCGCCCAGTTCGTTGTCGAAGAAGTGCTGAAGCCCCACCAGCCGATAGCCTGCGTCCTGCAGCCGTTGCAGGTTGCCGAGATCCCCTTCGAGGGGATGCGCGCCTTCGATGCCAAGGATGCCGCCCACCACGGCTTCGCCTGACAGTTTGCGCTCAATAAGCGCGTCCAGATCGGCCTCGGATTTGACGATGCGCAGCTGCCCGTTCGAGCGCGCCTCGAACCCGTGCAGCTTTTCCGCCTGATAGACCGCGCGTTCGAACAGCGAGCCCCAGGTGCGGACCGGCCACATCTGGGCGATCGCGAGGAGGGTGATATTGTCCATCGCATCGGTCTCGTTGTGCTCATAGTTCTGACCGGCGGGAGATTTGGTGACGGCGGTAAACACCTGCAGGGCGACATTGCCCTCGATCAGGCGCGGGATGTCCACCTGTCCCCGATCGCTGCGTTTCGTCAGGTCGCGTTTCCACAAAAGGGGATCGGCGTGAAGGTCTCCGATCAGCAGGGTGTCGTGCAGGGCTGCGGCCTCGGCGCTGACGGGGTAAGGGTCATGCTCGGCAACCACATTGCGGCCACGCTCGATGTATCCGGGCACAAAGATCAGCGCGCCGATCACCACAAGGACCAGCAGGATTGCCAGTCGGCCCACCCATTTCAGAAATCCACCCATGACATTATCCTCCCTGAAATCACGTATATGAAACTGGAGGCAGGCTACTGTTGCCAAGGGATGGCGCAAGGAAAACGTAGGGGCAGCCGCCGGTCTTGCGATGCGCTTCCCCGCGGCCTAGGCTTCCCGGCACCCTAGAGGAGAGCAGGAGGGCAGAGCATGGCAGGCGGATGGGCACGCGACGGCGCGGTGAGTGAGCAGATCGACGCGTCGATCAGCGATGAACTTGCGCGGATGAAGGCGCAGAAACAGCCCGTGGGCGACAGCCTGACCCATTGCGCAGACTGCGACGAAGAGATCCCCGAAAAACGCCGTCTGGCCCGCCCCGGTGTGAAACTGTGCATCGACTGCCAGGAAGAACGCGACGGGATGCGCGCGCAGCGCGGCGGCATCAACCGGCGCGGATCGAAGGACAGTCAGTTGAAGTGAGGGTCGTGGCAGATGGCTGCTTTGAGCCCATATTTTCCATCGCCGCGCCGGGGTTGAAACACCGGAAACCGCGATAGCTGCTGAGTTACCTGAAAGCCTTGCCGCACAAGTCGATGGCAAGGCAAAGCGAGAAGCTGGGCCCAACAACCAAATTGATCGCGATCAAGTCGGATGTTGCAACCAAGCCTTAGCCTTAC
>NZ_JBBVGR010000018.1:0-2500 GCF_038148855.1 Phycobacter sedimenti
TTTTGGTTGCGGGAGTAGGATTTGAACCTACGACCTTCAGGTTATGAGCCTGACGAGCTACCTGGCTGCTCCATCCCGCGGCAGGGTGTTTTTGTTATCGCTTTGCTAATTGCGGACATTGATTTGCCGCTGGTCCGTTGTTTTTGCGGTTCATTTAGCTAGCGTTTTTGATCGATTAGAGAGATTTTTGTTTGGTATTTACTAGGTTTGGCGGTGACCTACTCTCCCAGGGCTTAAGCCCAAGTACCATTGGCGCGACGGCACTTAACTTCCGGGTTCGGGATGGGACCGGGTGTTTTGCTCGTGCTATGACCACCAAACCAAGAAAATACCAACAAGCCTGCGGCTTGTTGGATTTTCTTGGTGGCGGCAGGCAGGGTATTTACGCAGTAAATGCCCGTTGCCGCACCTGAGTTATGTCACGATGACATTTCCACAAGCGCGCGGCTTATCTATCAACGTGTTGTCCAAGTTTTTGTGTATGCGTTTTTGGTGTGGCTGTCTTTTACTGGATCAGATCAAGCCAATCGGGCGATTAGTACCGGTCAACTGAATGCATTGCTGCACTTACATCTCCGGCCTATTGACGTGGTGGTCTTCCACGGCCCTCAGGGATACCTTGTTTTGAGGGGGGCTTCCCGCTTAGATGCCTTCAGCGGTTATCCTGTCCGATCATAGCTACCCTGCACTACCGTTGGCACGATAACAGGTCCACCAGTGGATCGTTCACCCCGGTCCTCTCGTACTAGGGGCAACTCCTCTCAAGTATCCTACACCCACGGCAGATAGGGACCGAACTGTCTCACGACGTTCTAAACCCAGCTCACGTACCTCTTTAAACGGCGAACAGCCGTACCCTTGGGACCTGCTCCAGCCCCAGGATGAGATGAGCCGACATCGAGGTGCCAAACACTGCCGTCGATATGGACTCTTGGGCAGTATCAGCCTGTTATCCCCGGCGTACCTTTTATCCGTTGAGCGATGGCCCTCCCACTTGGGACCACCGGATCACTATGGCCGACTTTCGTCTCTGCTCGACTTGTCAGTCTCGCAGTCAGGCTGGCTTCTGCCATTGCACTCAACGAGCGATTTCCGACCGCTCTGAGCCAACCTTCGCGCGCCTCCGTTACGCTTTAGGAGGCGACCGCCCCAGTCAAACTACCCGCCACGCAGGGTCCCGGATCCGGATAACGGACCGCGGTTAGACATCAAGAGTGCGAAGGGTGGTATCTCAAGGGAGGCTCCACCGGAACTGGCGTTCCGGTTTCGATGCCTACCACCTATCCTGCACATCACAATCCTGATGCCAGTGCGAAGCTGTAGTAAAGGTGCACGGGGTCTTTCCGTCTAACCGCGGGAAGCCTGCATCTTGACAGGCAATTCAATTTCGCTGAGTCGATGTTGGAGACAGCGGGGAAGTCGTTACGCCATTCGTGCAGGTCGGAACTTACCCGACAAGGAATTTCGCTACCTTAGGACCGTTATAGTTACGGCCGCCGTTTACCTGGGCTTCAATTCGGAGCTCTCACCCCTCCTTTTAACCTTCAGGCACCGGGCAGGCGTCAGACCCTATACGTCGTCTTGCGACTTCGCAGAGCCCTGTGTTTTTAATAAACAGTCGCCACCCCCTGGTTTGTGCCCCCGGATTCCACTTGCGTAGGACCCGGGCCTCCTTCTCGCGAACTTACGGAGGTATTTTGCCGAGTTCCTTCAACATCGTTCTCTCAAGCGCCTTGGTATTCTCTACCAGTCCACCTGTGTCGGTTTAGGGTACGGTCTGATGGAGGGCTATTTCCAGGGACTGCTCAGCAGCCCAACCAATCCGATAAGGCTGAACTACAGTCGCAATCCGTCACATCCTCCTGGCCCAGGAATATTAACCTGGTTCCCATCGCCTACGCCTTTCGGCCTCGGCTTAGGGGCCGGCTTACCCTGCTCAGATTAGCTTTAAGCAGGAACCCTTGGACTTTCGGCGAGAGTGTCTCTCACACTCTTTGTCGCTACTCATGTCATCATTCTCGCTAGTGATCTCTCCACCGGATGGCTCACGCCCCGGCTTCATCGAAAGCTCCTTGCGTCCAATCCTTCCCGAAAGAAGGTAAGGACGCATGGAACTATGTCACACTACGCTCTGCTACCATGCACTATGTGCATCCTCGGCTTCGGCTCATGGCTTGAGCCCCGTTACATCTTCGCCGCAGGACAACTTGTTTAGACCAGTGAGCTGTTACGCTATCTTTAAAGGATGGCTGCTTCTAAGCCAACCTCCTGGTTGTTTTGGTCGTCCCACCTGCTTTCCCACTTAGCCATGAATTAGGGGCCTTAGCCGGAGGTCAGGGTTGTTTCCCTCTCCACTACGGACGTTAGCATCCGCAGTGTGTCTGCCATCTAGTACTCCCGGGTATTCGGAGTTTGGTTAGGATCAGTAAGCCTGTGGGGCCCCATTACCCATCCAGTGCTCTACCCCCCGGGGTATTCGGATGACGCTCTACCTAAATAG
>NZ_JBBVGR010000019.1:0-3527 GCF_038148855.1 Phycobacter sedimenti
ACGGTTGATTCGAATTTGGTATCTACGAGCTGGTGTTGGGCCGTGGTGCGGAGGGTATTTCCAAGTTTTTCTTGTTCCAAGACCCCAAAAAAATAAGGGGTTTGGGTATTTCAAAAAAGTTCTCAAAACTCATGAATTTTGCTACCAAACGTAGGCCCCCGTTTTGGGGTGTAAGGCGTTGTTTTATTTGATGTAATGTCTGCTCGCTGGGGTGCCTTAACAAGCACCGCGTACTGGTGTCTCTGAGACTTACAAAGCACGTACAGGCAGATTTAGCTTCATGTCGGCTCCGATGCGCCAACATCGGAACCGACGAGAATTCGGGACGTAAGAGCGGCCCCTGATGACTCACCTACTGCCACCAACTCACTCGCGTCAATTGCCTTGGCGCGGGATCAAGAAAGGTGTGCCAAAATGCACGTTCGTATCTATCGCAGACCCGATGTCGAAAAGATGGTCGGTCTTTCCCGTTCCACCCTCTACGCCATGATCGCAGAGGGTACTTTCCCAAAACCAATCAAGCTCGACAAGCGCGCTGTTGGCTGGCGTGAGGATCAAGTCCAATCTTGGCTGAATAGCCGTGTTGTGGAGGCTTGATCCATGAGCGCACGCGTTTTGAACAAGATGGCCGAAGCCGCTTCTGAGCAGTTCAGTTCAAGAGAGACCGCAGAAAATTACCATTCGGTCTTGGCCCAGCGTGGGAAATTCCGCGTGATCATATGCGCCTGCAACTACCAGTGGATCCTTCAGCAAAGGCGCAAGCATTTTAAGCCGGGGGGAACGGCATGGGACTATCTCGCGTATGTCACCTCAAAAAAGGTGCTGATCCGTCTCTCCCGGCGGTACAGCGGCCATGAGTGGCCGGAACTGGCCGCTCTTCCCGAGCATTTTCATTGGGGGGAGCCGAAATGAGTGCAGCTCAGAATTTGACCCGCGCATTGCGCGGGTCCTGGCTCGGTCACTACGGCATCGCCCGTTGTCCAGCGCATGATGACCAAACCCCAAGCCTGAGCATTGCAGATGCCGTGAACGGAGGACTTCTGCTTAAATGCCACGCGGGGTGCAGTTACCAGTCTGTAACGGCTGCTCTTCCGAATGGCACGATGCGGTTTCAACCCGTTGGCGGTTTGGCGGGCAGGGTTGTTCAACAGCAGGAGGCGGCTGCGAAAGCAAAGCGGGCAAGCCTCCAGGCGCGTAACCTGTGGGTGCAGAGCGCGGAGCTCAGAGGAACCCCGGCAGAGCGTTACCTAAGTAATAGGGGCATCACCTGCGGTTTGCCCCCTACGCTACGTTACGTAGAGAAGTGCTGGCACCTATCAGCCAAACGACTGCCTGCGCTCCTATGTAAGGTAACGGTACGTAGCGGCGACGCGGTGCACCGGACCTATATAACGTCTGACGGCTTGCGTAAGGCATCTGTAAGCCCTGCCAAAGCGATGCTTGGGCCAACCAAAGGCGGCGCGGTGCATTTGTCTGCTGGTTCGGGTGCGTTGGTTGTGGCCGAAGGGATTGAAACAACGCTTTCGCTCATGTCTGGCCTTTATCCCGGTGACCATCGTTTTTGGGCAGCGCTCAGTGCGACGGGAATGGCTGCGCTGGATCTGCCCGAACGTCCGGGGCGCTTGGTTATCGCGCCAGATGGCGATCAAACAGGCCGGGAGGCTGCGATCAAGCTGGCAGAGCGAGCCTGCGCCCTTGGCTGGCGGGTTTTTCTTCTCCCGGCTCCTGAAGGGCAGGACTGGAACGACGTCCTGCAAGCGCGGGGGGCTGTGGCATGATCCCTGTCCAAGAAATACCCTTTGCCCCGGATTGGCCTTCCCCGTCGCCGCGCCTCTTGCGCGCCCTTCGTCCGGCTGCACCGGCGCTCCCTGTGGACGCGGTGTTTGATTCCGAATGGGCAAGATGGTTGCGTAGCTCTGCCGAGTCAAAATCCGCTCCGGTGGATTATGTCGTAGCAGGTCTGCTGGCCGCCTCTGGCACGGCAATCGGAAATACCCGATGGGCGTCACCTTGGCAGGGGTGGGCTGAACCACCTGTGCTTTGGACAATGGCTATCGGTTCACCCTCTAGCAACAAGTCCCCTGGCCTGGACGCGGTTCTGGCTCCGCTCAAACAGATCGAGCGTGATCAGCGCGCAGCGATTGAATCGGAAGTTACGGAATGGCGCACAGCGGCAGAGCTGGCGAAAATCGCAGAGAGCGCATGGCGTGAACAGGCAAAGGCTGCCCTCAAGGATGGCTCTGAGCCTCCGGCGCGACCTGAAGCAGCAAACCTGGGAGCGGAACCCTTTCCGCCGCGGCTGACCATCGCAGATGGCACAGTAGAACGATTGGCGGTGATCGCGGCCAAGCAGCCGCGCGGAACTTTGCTCGCACGGGATGAGCTTGCAGGTTGGTTGCAAGGTATGACCCGATATTCTGGCGGCGGATCTGACCGCCCCTTCTGGCTGGAGGCTTACGGTGGGCGCAGTTACACGGTCGAGCGCATGGGGCGCGAACCTGTGCATATCGACCGTCTCAGCATTGGGGTGACCGGCGGCATTCAACCTGATCGGCTGAAGTCACTGCTGATGCAAAGTGATGATGATGGCCTTCTCGCGCGGTTCCTGCCGATCTGGCCGGAACCTGTTGCATTGAAGCGCCCTCTTGAGGGGGCAGACAACCGCTTTTTCGAACGTGCCTTAGGGAAACTGCACCAGTTGAAGATGCTGGAGGAGGAGGGCAAGCCGCCGCGCCCTTGGTTGGTTGCGTTCTCCGGTGATGCTTGTTCGGCGCTGGACGCCTTCCGCACCAAAACAAGAACGTGGGAGGAGGGGGCGGAGGGCTTGCTGCTATCCTTTGTGGGGAAACTGCCAGGGTTGGCCGTGCGCCTCTCTCTGGTTTTAAGCTATTTGGACTGGGCTGCGTCAAATGACCCGGAACCATTGGATATATCCCGGCAGGTATTTGTTCGCGCGGCGCACATGATCGAAGCCTATGTGCTTCCGATGGCGCGTCGCGCATATGCGGATTCCTCCGTGTCCAAGGCAGAACGGTCTGCACGTAGGGTTTTGGAGGCCATTCGCAGGTACCAGTGGCAGCGATTTACCAGTCGGGAACTTCTGCGGTTGGATCTCAAGGGGCTATCCACAGTCGCACAGTTGAACCCAGCCTTGACGATCTTGCAGGAGGGAGACGTTATCCGTCCCATTGAGATCGAGGTTGGCCCGAGGGGCGGGCGTCCATCGCGGATGTTCGCAGTGAACCCCGCTCTTCTCTCACCGCACCCCGCCTAAATGGCATCGCACCCCAGCGCGACAGAACCGACAAAACTGACATTACCTGGCGCGTGCTCTGGTTCTGTCAGTATTGTCGGTTTTGTCTTTGAGGGTCGTGCGAAGATCGCCAGCTGCCTTGGCAACCATACTCTGCCGGATTTTCTTGCGGGGGAGTAAAAGGGGGAACGCAAAACCCTCAATCCCGTATTTGCGTATAGATTCATGTACTTGGATGGGGGTAGTGGCGGAGAGACAGGGATTCGAACCCTGG
>NZ_JBBVGR010000020.1:0-1766 GCF_038148855.1 Phycobacter sedimenti
GCGGGACAAAGCGGGCGTTCGAATTTGCTTACTGAAAGTCTGTTATTGCAGCCGTTCCATGGTGACGTCGCACAGAAATCACAACCTATTTGGGAAGTTCGCGCCAGACCTTCGGGTCAATGCTGGCCGCGGCGAAGATTCCACCCCATAGGGCTCCGGGAATGCCCGGGGTCAATACGTCCTGACCCGAAAGGATGAGGCCCGGCACCGGGGTCTTTGCCTGAAGTGCGCCGGACAGCACGCGTTCAGGCGTGACGTCTATGCCGTAGAAACCGCCGTGATGATGTCCTGTGATCGCCTCGGTGGAGAGGGGCGTCGATAGGTTGCGAAACACCACGAGTTTGGCGAGGTCAGGGAAATATGTCTCGAACTGCGCGAACAGGATATCCTCGACCTTTGCCTTAAACTCCCGGTAATCCTCGCCGCGCGCACCCGGCTCCAGCCCTGCCCATTTCTCCACCACCGACCAGTCGGTCCACGCCACGATCTCTCCGGCGTATTTCCGAGATGGGCCGGGATCGTGCGCACTGTCCTTTAGCGAAGCAAACGAAACGAACATGCCCTGAGGTGGATTGTCGGGTAGGTCGGTCCAGACGACGTCCACCTTTCCACTTGGGTATATCCAGTGGTTCGAGCGGGTCGCTCCGGCATCCTCGATATCGCCCTCAAAGCCCATGAACAGGCTGAAATGGGCCACCGAGTGGGGCAGCGCGTTGATTTCTTCGATCCAGTCCTGATGTCCGCTCCCCTCGGGCAAAAGCGAGTTTACGGTCTCGCGCGCCCCGATATTGGAGATCACGAACTTTGCGCGGATTTCCTCTCCCTCTGCCGTGCGGACGCCAACGGCCCGCCCATCATCGATGACCAGCGTTTCGACTCTGGTGTTTGCCCGCGCCTCTCCCCCGGCCTTTGTGATCGTCGGCAGGATGTGCCTTGCAAAGGACGCGCCGCCGCCAGACGGATACCAGGCACCGCTCTCAAGGTAAGAGCCTGTAATCAGGGCATGCATCGCAAAGCTCGCTTTGCTGGGTCTGCCGCCGTGGTCGAACCACTGCGCAGCGAAGGCGGCGGCCAGATCCGGGTTGTCGGTGATCTCGTCGATAACCTCTTGCGTCGTACGCTTGCACCAAAGGTCGATGGCGTGGCTATGCCACCACTTCATAGCCGACCCAATGATCTCAGGCATCGCACGGGTAGAAGTGGCCGTGAAGGACGCCTGCCTGCCTTCCTTGAGCGCAGATATCCAAGCTTCGATTGCTTTGGCCTCGCCCGGAAACCGATCCTTGAGATCGCGCTCCTGCGCCTCGTACGGTCGTGACAGGGACAGCGGCGCCGCATCTCCGATATGCAGGTTGTCATAAACCGAACCCATTGAGGTGAACTCGATCGGCGTGTCCGACAGCCAGTCCAGTATGTGGCGCTCGCGATCTTCCGGAGCGACGCAATTGAGGTAGTGGATGCCCGCATCCCAGGAGAAACCTTCCATGGAGAAGCTGTGGGTCAGACCTCCAAGCGTGTGGTACTGCTCCAGAAGAAGGACCTTGTGCCCAAGCTTCGACAGCGCGGCGGCTGCGGCCATGCCCCCTATGCCCGATCCGATGACGATGGCGTCCCAGCGCTTGTCTTCAGAGGTAGCCAAATCTGCTCTCCTTCGTATCAAAATGGTTAGGTTAGAAGATATGTCTGCGCGTAAGGCTAAGGCTTGGTTGCAACATCCGACTTGATCGCGATCAATTTGGTTGTTGGGCCCAGCTTCTCGCTTTGCC
>NZ_JBBVGR010000021.1:0-572 GCF_038148855.1 Phycobacter sedimenti
CGGCGATGACAGCCTGGTGGGGGGCACCGGGGATGACACGCTTTATGGCGGTGACGGCAATGACACGCTCTACGGCAATACCGCGCTCGATACGATCTATGGCGAGGCGGGGGATGATTACATCAGCTCGGGCGACGGGGTGGATTACGTCGAGGGCGGCAGCGGCAATGACACGATCCACGGCCGCTCGGGCTGGGACAGCCTTTATGGCGGCGATGACAATGACGTGCTTTACGGCTCCTCGGGCGATGATCTGCTGTCGGGCGGGAATGGCGATGACTGGCTGTCGGCCGGCTCGGCCTGGGACCGGCTGTTTGGCGACGGCGGCAACGACACGCTTTATGGCAATTTCGGCTCTGACTGGATGTCGGGCGGCGCGGGCGAGGACAGTCTTTATGGCGGCACCGGCGATGACACGCTTTATGGCGATGCGGGCAATGACCAGCTGCTGGGGAACCAGGGGGTCGATGTTCTGGAGGGCGGCGCCGGCGATGACATCCTGCGCGGCGGCACCCTGCGCGACACTTTCATCTTCAACAGGGGTCATGACAACGATGTGATCGAGGATTTCG
>NZ_JBBVGR010000022.1:0-537 GCF_038148855.1 Phycobacter sedimenti
CGGGCACGACGTATGAAAGCACGCTGACCCTGCAGAACTACATCGTGCCCGAATGGGACCTGCCCTTCGACGGCCAGGTCATGGGCAGCCTCATGCTCCATGGCTCCATCGACGGCATCGTCTCGGACGATCTGGTGATGGGCGCGCCGGGCATCGGCGATGTTCTGGCAGGCGGCGCGGGCAATGACACGCTGATGGGCTTTGGCGGCGGCGACATGCTTTATGGCGGCACCGGCAACGACAGCCTCAGCACCGAGGACGGCGGCGGCGGCATGCCGGGGATGTTCAACCACCTTTACGGCGAGAGCGGTAACGACACGCTGACCGGCGGCGGCGAGGATGACATGCTCTATGGCGGCGACGATCAGGATCTGATCTCGGGCGGCGCCGGGATGGACAGCCTCGATGGCGAGGCGGGCAATGACACGCTGGACGGCGGCGACGGGGATGACCAGCTGACCGGTGGCTTTGGTGCAGGCAACGACCAGATGACGGGCGGCGGCGGCAATGACAGCTTCCGCGCCGAGCTGGTCTGGA
>NZ_JBBVGR010000023.1:0-535 GCF_038148855.1 Phycobacter sedimenti
AGAAATCCTGCCACTTGTCGAGGGCCGCGTTTCCGTCGGTTCCGGTGGCTGCCGGGGTGGCTTCGCTGAAATCAGAGAAATCCCAGTCGTCATCGCCATGCGCCGTCGGCTTGCTCGGCGCCGGTTTCGGCGCGCTCAGCTGCGTGACGCCGCCGCCGCCCGAAATCTTGAAATGGGCCACCAGCTCGGCCAGCTTGGTCGCATCGCTGTTCAGCATGTGACCCGCCGCCGTCGCCTCTTCGACCATGGCCGCGTTCTGCTGCGTCACCTGATCGAGCTGCACAACGCCGGTGTTGATCTCGCCCAGACCCGTGGACTGCTCCACCGCGCCCTCGGCAATATCGGTCACCAGCTTCGAGATGTGGTTGACGCGCTCGACGATGTTGTTCAGCGCATCGCCCGCCTTGCCGACCAGGTCCACACCGCGCTCCACCTGGCGCGACGAGTCGCTGATCAGCGTCTTGATCTCCATCGCCGCATCCGAGGAGCGCTGCGCCAGCGCCCGCACTTCGGAGGCCACCACCGCAAACCCGCG